>NZ_JCAFUN010000022.1:0-56186 GCF_059371375.1 Stenotrophomonas sp. YJH_SMC_64
CGTTTTCCGCAGGAAAACGGATCTGACCCCTCTTTCCACTTGGAAACCCAATGCTCTTGCCGTCCGACACCGGGATATCGAATGGGCCGGGCAAGGGTGGGTTGGCGGGGGTGTCCGCGGCATGGATGCCGCGGCCAAGCCTCCACGGATGGATTCACGGCGTCCCCTGCCAGCCCACACCGCCCCGGCCCACTCACGGCACCACGAAGCGCCAGCGCTTTGGCTCTGGCTGTGCTGTTGCTGTTGCTGTGCGCCTCTGCCTGCCGCAGGCATCGACCCTCCCACCACCCGCACCCGATACAATGGCCGTCTGCCGTACCCCGGCATCCCGTCCCTGAGCCAAAGAGTTGCCCATGTCCATCGTCCGCATGACCGACCTCGACCTCTCCGGCAAGCGCGTGCTGATCCGCCAGGATCTGAACGTGCCGATCGAGAATGGCCGCATCACCTCCGAACAGCGCATCACCGCTTCGCTGCCGACGCTCAAGCGCGCGCTGGAGCAGGGCGCGGCGGTGATGGTCACCTCGCACCTGGGGCGCCCGAAGGAAGGCGTGTGGAGCGAAGCCGAGTCGCTGGCGCCGGTCGCCCAGCGCCTGTCCGAGCTGCTCGGCCGCGAGGTTCCGCTGGTGCGCGACTGGGTCGACGGCGTCGACGTGCAGCCGGGCCAGCTGGTGCTGCTGGAAAACTGCCGCATGAACGTCGGCGAGGGCAAGGACGATGAAGCCCTGTCGAAGAAGTACGCGGCGCTGTGCGATGTGTTCGTGATGGATGCCTTCGGCACCGCGCACCGTGCGCAGGCCTCCACCCACGGTGTCATCCGCTTCGCCCCGGTGGCTGCCGGTGGCCCGCTGCTGATGGCCGAACTGGACGCGCTGGCGCAGGCGCTGGATGCACCGGCCAAGCCGCTGCTGGCCATCGTCGCCGGCAGCAAGGTCAGCACCAAGCTGGAACTGCTGGCCAACCTGGTCGGCAAGGTCGACCAGCTGATCGTCGGTGGTGGCATCGCCAACACCTTCATCGCTGCCGCCGGTTACAACGTCGGCAAGTCGCTGTACGAGCCGGACCTGCTGGACACCGCGAAGAAGATCGTGGCCGATGCCAAGGCGCGCGGCGCCGACATCCCGCTGCCGGTGGACGTGGTGACCGCCAAGCAGTTCATGCCCGACGCGGTCGCCGAGGTGAAGGCGGTCGACGCCGTTGCCGAAGATGATCTGATCCTGGACATCGGCCCGCAGACCGCGGCGCAGTACGCGCAACTGATCGAGAAGGCTGGCACCGTGGTCTGGAACGGCCCGGTCGGTGTGTTCGAGTTCGAAGCCTTCAGCAAGGGCACCGAAGCGCTGGCCCGCGCCATCGCCAGCTCCAGGGCGTTCTCCATCGCCGGTGGCGGCGACACCCTGGCGGCGGTCGACAAGTTCGATATCGCCCAGCAGGTCAGCTACATCTCCACCGGCGGCGGCGCGTTCCTGGAGTTCCTGGAAGGCAAGACCCTGCCGGCGGTGGCCGCACTCGACGCGCGCGGCGCATGAGTGCCGGGCACGGCAAGGATGTCCTGTTCTTCGACCTGGACGGCACGCTGATCGACTCGCAGGTGGGCATCACCGCCTGCATCGCCTATGCGCTGCAGAAGATGGACCATCCGGTGCCGCCGCAGGAGACGCTGCTGGGCTGGATCGGTCCTTCGCTGCGTACCACCTTCACGCCACTGTTCGTTGAACCAGCGCGGGTGGAGCAGGCGGTGGGCTATTACCGCGAGCGCTTCGACGCCGAAGGCTGGCGCGAACACACGGTGTACCCGCAGGTGGAAGACACCCTGCGCACGCTGCATGGCCGAGGCCACCGCCTGGCGGTGGTCACCGCCAAGAACGAGCCGCATGCGCGCCGCATCCTTGCGCACCTGCCGTTTGGCGGGCTGTTCGAGGAGATCGTCGGTTCGACCCTGGACGGCTCGCGCAGCCACAAGCCCGAGCTGGTCGGGGAGGCACTGCGCCGCCTGCAGCTGCAGCCCGCACAGTGCTGGATGATCGGCGACCGCCGCATGGACATCGAGGGCGCACGCCACCACGGCCTGCGCAGCGTGGGCGTGCTGTGGGGCTTTGGCGGTGAGGCCGAACTGACCGAAGCCGGTGCGGGCCAGCTGGCTCGCGAGCCGGCACAGCTGACGACGCTGTTGGCCTAGCCGCCCCGTCTGGAGAGCTGGCCCCATGCTCGGCTGATTGCGGCCCACGGTGCAGCCGGGCATGGCCCGGCTCTACAGAACGCCCTGCGCCAGCGTATGTCCGGGTGATGTCCGTTCCATGACCCGCGAAGTCAGGCAGCACAAGGCTGTAACCGTATACATGCGGCGTGAAGGATGTGCTAATTTCCGTTCTTTATCGGGAGAGGCCCATTCACCATGTTCGAGCGTCAGCGTCGCACCAAGATCCTTGCCACCCTCGGTCCGGCCACTGATCCGCCGGGCGTGCTGGAGGATCTGTTCCGCGCCGGCGTCAACGTGGTGCGCCTCAACTTCAGCCATGGTGACCCGTCCGGCCAGGCCAAGCGTGCCGCCGAAGTGCGTGCCGCCGCCGCCCGCGTCGGCGTGGAAGTGGGCATCCTGGCCGACCTGCCGGGCCCGAAGATCCGCATCGAGCGCTTCGCAGAAGGCAAGGTGCAGCTGAAGGCGGGCAACCGCTTCGACCTCATCGCCAGCACCAGCGCCGGCCCGGGTGATGCCACCCAGGTGGGCGTGAGCTACCTCGGCCTGCCGCAGGACGTGGGGCCGGGCGATGTACTGCTGCTCGACGACGGCCTGATGCAGCTGCAGGTGGTGGAGGTGCAGGGCGAACGCATCATCAATACCGTACTGAACGACGGTGTGCTGTCCGACCGCAAGGGCCTGAACAAGCAGGGCGGCGGCCTCTCGCTGGGCGCGCTGACCGAGCGCGACAAGGAGCTGATCGGCATCGTCGCCAAGATCGGTGTCGACTTCATCGCCGTGTCTTTCTGCCGCAACGCGCAGGACATGAACGATGCGCGTGACATCGCCCGCTCGCATGGCTGTGATGCTGCACTGGTGTCGAAGATCGAGCGCACCGAGGCCATCGAGAACCTGGAAGAAATCGTCGAGGCCAGCGACGTGGTGATGGTCGCCCGTGGCGACCTTGGCGTGGAGATCGGCGATGCCGAACTGCCGGGCCTGCAGAAGAAGATCATCAAGGCCTCGCTGGCACAGAACAAGGTGGTGATCACCGCCACGCAGATGCTGCAGTCGATGGTGGAAAGCCCGATTCCGACCCGTGCCGAAGTGCTGGACGTGGCCAACTCGGTCATCGACGGCACCGATGCGGTGATGCTGTCGGCCGAGACCGCTGCAGGTGCCTGGCCGGTCAAGGCGGTCGAAGCAATGGCGCGCATCTGCCTGGGGGCCGAGCGCCAGTTCCAGACCGAGACCGACTTCAACGCTTCGCCGCGCAACCTCGAGCGTGCCGACCAGGCCATTGCCATGGCTACCATGTTCCTGTCCCAGCACGTGGGCGTGCGCGCGATCGTGGCAATGACCGAGTCCGGTGGCACCGCGCGTTACCTGTCGCGTTTCCGCGCCAAGGCGCCGGTGTTCGCGGTGACCCGCCATGACGGCGCGCGCCGGCAGATGGCGCTGATGCGCGATGTGTTCCCGATCAACTTCGACAGCCGCGGCCTGACCCCGCGCGAAGCCGCGCGCGGCAGCATCCGACTGCTGGTGGAAGCCGAACTGCTGCAGGCCGGCGACCGCGTCGTGTTCACCAGCGGCGAGCACATGGAAACCCACGGTGCCACCAATACCCTGCGCCTGCTGGAAGTGGGTGAAGACGGCCGCGCCATTGGGCTGGGCGATCTGTAAACCCAGTCGGCCTCGGGTCGGAGCCGCTGCGCGGATCCGACCCGGGGTCAGATCCCCAAAGGGGCTCTGACCCCATGCCGCAGGACATCCCTTGTCCTGCGCGGACATTGGAATCGTTTCCATCCTGGCCTCGACACCGGGGCAACGGGCAGCGGGGCTATACTTACGTTTTTCCCGCACCCGCCACAGGAAATACATGAGCATCGAACAGCTGGCCGAAACCGCCCAGGCCATGGTCGCCCCGGGCAAGGGCATCATCGCGATCGACGAATCCACCGCTACCATCGCCAAGCGTTTCGCCGGCGTCGGTATCGAGAACACCGAGGAGAACCGTCGTGCCTACCGCGAGCTGCTGCTGACCACGCCGAAGCTCAACGAGCACATTTCCGGCGCCATCCTGTACGACGAAACCATCCGCCAGTCGACCAGGGACGGCGTGCCGTTCGCCAAGTACATGGCCGACCACGGCATGATTCCGGGCATCAAGGTGGACAAGGGTGCGCACCCGCTGGCCGGCTGCCCGGGCGAGCTGGTCACCGAAGGCCTGGACGGCCTGCGCGAGCGCCTGCAGGAGTACTACAAGCTGGGTGCGCGCTTCGCCAAGTGGCGTGCGGTCATCAACATCGGCGAGAGCATTCCGTCGGGCACCTGCATCGAGTCCAACGCCCATGCGCTGGCCCGTTATGCCGCCCTGTGCCAGGAATGCGGCCTGGTGCCGATGGTCGAGCCGGAAGTGATCATGGACGGCGACCACGACATCGAGACCTGCTACGAAGTCACCGAAGCCACCCTGCGTTCGCTGTTCGACGCGCTGTACCAGCAGAACGTGCTGCTGGAAGGCACCATCCTGAAGGCGTCCATGGTCATCTCCGGCAAGAACTGCGATGAGCAGGCCGACGTCGAGGAAGTGGCCGAGTCGACCGTGATGTGCCTGAAGAGCACCGTGCCGGCCATCCTGCCGGGCGTGGTGTTCCTGTCCGGTGGCCAGAGCGACGAGCAGTCCACCGAGCACCTGAACGCGATGAACCAGCTGGGCAACCTGCCGTGGCCGCTGAGCTTCTCCTACGGCCGCGCCATGCAGCAGGCCGCGCTGAAGCTGTGGGCCAAGGACATGAAGGGCAACTACGCAGCCGCCCAGAAGACCGTGTACGAGCGTGCCAAGGACAACGGCCTGGCTGCGCTGGGCAAGTGGAACGGCTGATCCGTCCCATCGCTGGATGAACAAGGCAGCGCCGGCATCACGCCGGCGTTTGCTTTTGCGGGTATCTTTTCCGCCCCCGCGTGCCCGGCCGGTACGCGGGAACCACATGGAAGGCCAAGGAGAAACAACATGCGTTTGGCAGCAATCACACTGGCCGTCGCCACGGTCCTGGTCGCCGGCGGGTGCAACCGTATCGGCGGCGGCGCAGAGGCAGGCAAGGCCGCGTCGCTCGATTTCGACAAGCCGGTGTCCGGCGAGATCACCTCGCGCAGCGGCATCAACTTCAATGATGGCAGCCATCACCAGCTCTACCAGATCAAGCTGGAAGACAAGGATCTGGTCGGCCTGAAACTTACTGGTGCCCTCAGCGGCTCGATCGCCGTGTTCAACAACGGCAGTCTTGTTTCCACCAGCAACACCGGTTACGAACGCGAAGGCGACGTCTCGCTGGCGTTCCGTGCCAATGGCGGCGGCACCTACCAGGTGGCGGTCAATGCCGATGGCCCGACCGCCTTTGGTCCGTATCGCCTGCGAGCCGAGAAGCTGAAACCTTACGACGGCAAGCTGTTGGCGGGCAGTGGCGAAATCGTGGACATGCTGGCCAGTGATTCGCAGGACTACACCCTGCAGGTGGACAAGGCCGGCCTGTACGAAATCCGCCTGGTGTCGGATGTCTTCGATCCGGTGCTGAAGCTGTCGGGCCAGGGCGTTGAAGCCGAAAACGACGATGGCAACGACAGCACCAACTCGCGGCTGACCCTGTCGCTGAAGCCGGGCAAGTACACCCTGACCGCGCGCGGCCTCGGCAGCGGTGTCAATGGCATGTTCACCCTGTCTGCCACCCGCATCGAACTGCCGGGGAATCTGGTCGAGCGCGATGGCACCGCCCTGCCGAAGTCGGGCAGCGTGTACACCATGCTGGACAACGAAGGCCGTCGCCGCTTCCTGCTGACCCTGGACCGGCCGGCCGACGTGCGCCTGGATGCGATTTCCAGCCAGGTCGATACCGTGCTGCGCGTGGTCGGTGGCGATGTCGAGCTGACCGACGACGACGGTGGCAACGGTACCAACTCGCGCCTGGAAGAGACTCTGCCGGCCGGTCATTACACCGTCGACGTGTCCAGCCTGAACAATGGCGCAGGCATGGTCGAGGTGCGCGTGCAGGTGGAAGGGGCCAGCGCCGATGGCGCTGCCGCCTCGGCTGCACGTGCCGCTGCCGACGCTGCAGCCGCCGTGGCCGATGACGCCGCTGCGGTGGAAGCTGCCAGTCGTTGAGCGTGATCCACGCCATGCGTGGATGACATCAATGGTGCAACTGAGAAGGCCGGGCAATGCCCGGCCTTTTCCTTTTCGCGCTGCATCGCGATTCAATGCGCGGCGGCAAAACCCGCGTCACCCAGGGGCGGCAGCATCGACCCGCGCGGTTCGCTGTCGGCGCTTTGCCCGGCGGCACTCAACGCCTGCTGGTAGGCCTTGGCCGTAGCGGTATTGAACGCCACCAGCACGATGCGCATCGGTTGCGCATGGCTGCGCTGCCAGGCCAGTGTTTCGGTCACTGCGATCTGCGCGGCCTGGTACAGCGGATAGCCGTATACGCCGCAGCTGATGGCTGGGAATGCGATCGACTGCACGCCCAGCGATTCGGCCAGCTGCAGCGACTTCCAGTAGCAGTTGGCGAGCAACGCCGGTTCATCGCGCTGGCCGTCGTGCCAGACCGGGCCCACCGTGTGCAGTACGTAGCGTGCAGGCAAAGCGTAAGCACTGGTGGCGCGCACTTCGCCGGTCGGGCAACGTACGCCCGGGCGCAGCTCCGGCAGCTGCTCGCATTCGGCCAGCAACGCGGGCCCGGCCGCACGATGGATCGCGCCGTCGACACCGCCACCACCGAGCAGCGTTTCATTGGCCGCGTTGACGATCGCATCCACCGCCAGGGTCGTGATGTCGCCCTGCCAAACTTCGATCTTCATGCGTCCGTCTCCTGCCTGTGAGGTGATCCGCGCAGCATCTGCGCCGGCTGTTCCCACGGTAGGGGACAGGGCATCGATACTGCGTCATGACCGTCTCACGCGCTGCGATCCGACGGCCTTCACGCACGATGGCGGGCGACGCCTTCATGCAGGCTGAAGCAGAAGGGGGTCGGAGCCCTTTCCCTGCGGAAAAGGGATCCGCCCCCGGGCATGTAACAGGATGGGGTCGGATCCTTTTCCGGATGGAAGAGGCTCTGACCCCCGGGTGTCACGGCAGGCCGGCCAGCCAGTCGTCGTCAGAACCCTCGTTCACATCGGCAAACAGCGGCGTGGAGAAGTAGCGTTCACCGGTGTCCGGCAGCATCGCCAGGATCACTGAACCCGGTTCGGCACGTGCGGCCACGTCCAGTGCGCTGGCCACGGTAGCGCCGGCGGAGATGCCGACGAAGATGCCTTCCTCGGCGGCCAGTCGGCGCGCGGTGGCGATCGCGCGGTCATCTTCCACCGTCAGCAGTTCATCCACCACATCACGGTTGAGCACGTCGGGCACGAAGTCCGGGGTCCAGCCCTGGATCTTGTGCGGCTTCCAGTCATCGCCCTTCAGCAGTGCGGCGCCGGCTGGCTCGGTGGCGATGATGCGGGTCTGCGGACGCGCGACCTTCAGCACTTCGCCCACGCCGGTGAGCGTGCCGCCCGTGCCCCAGCCGCTGACGAAGTAGTCCAGCCGCTTGCCGGCGAAGTCGCGCAGGATCTCGGCGGCGGTGGTGTTGCGGTGATACGCCGGATTGGCCGGGTTGGCGAACTGGCTGGCCAGGAACCAGCCGTGCTGCTCGGCTAGTTCGCGCGCCTTGCGCACCATGCCGCTGCCGCGTTCGGCGGCCGGGGTCAGGATCACCTTGGCGCCATAGGCGCGCATCAGCTTGCGGCGCTCCACCGAGAAGGTCTCGACCATGGTCGCCACGAACTTGTAGCCGCGCGCGGCGGCGACCATCGCCAGCGCCACGCCGGTGTTGCCAGAAGTGGCTTCGACGATGGTGTCGCCCGGCTTGAGCAGGCCACGCGCTTCGGCGTCGAGGATGATCGCCAGCGCCAGGCGGTCCTTGACCGAGCCGCCCGGGTTGAACGACTCGACCTTGGCGTAGACGCTGACCTGCGGCGGCGCCAGGCGCTGCAGCTTGACGATGGGGGTATTGCCGACGGTGTCGAGGATGGAGTCGTACAGGGCCATGGAAGCGCTCCGGAAACAGGGCCGCGCCGGACGCCGGCGGGCAGAAGGGGAGGGCTGGCTGTTCAGGCCAGCGGCTGCCGGCTGACCGTAGCGCCGGCATATGACGCCCGGAAATGACCAGATACCTTTCTTAAACAACCTTTGGTTATAAGCTGGTGACGGCAATTGACCCTAGAGTGGACCTCCGCCCCACGCCGCCCGCCTCCCATGACGCTGACCCAGCTGCGCTACCTGGTCGCCATCGCCGACGCCGAGCTGAACATCACGCTGGCCGCCTCGCGCGTGCACGCCACCCAGCCCGGCCTGTCCAAGCAGCTCAAGCAGCTGGAAGACGAGCTCGGCTTCCTGTTGTTCGTGCGCAAGGGCCGCAGCCTGGAGTCGGTCACCCCGGCCGGCACCGAGGTCATCGCCCGCGCCCGCGCGGTGCTGGCCGAGGCCAACAACATCCGCACCTACGCGGCCAACCAGCGCCGCGAGAGCCAGGGCCAGCTGATCCTGACCACCACCCACACCCAGGCGCGCTTCGTCCTGCCGCCGGCGGTGGCAGCGATCAAGCAGGCCTATCCCCAGGTGAGCGTGCACCTGCAGCAGGCCGGTGAAACCGACGCGCTGGACCGCTTGAATCAGGGTGACGCGGATATCGCGATCATCAGCACCGCCGGCAGTGAGCCCACCGATGGCATCGCGGTGCCGCTGTTCCGCTGGCGACGCCTGGTGGTGGTACCCAAGGGGCACCCGCTGGACCGCGCCGGCCGCGCACCGGACCTGGCCGCGTTGGCCCGGCAGCCGCTGATCAGCTACGAATCCTCAACCCGCCCGAATTCCTCGTTGCAGCGCGCCTTCGCTGCCAACGGCCTGGCGCCGGACCTGGCGCTGACCGCGCTCGATGCGGACCTGATCAAGACCTATGTGCGTACCGGGCTGGGCGTAGGCCTGCTGGCGGAGATGGCGGTCAGTTCCAGCGACGAAGACCTGCGCTCGTGGCCGGCGCCAGACCCGATCAGCGAGTGCATTGCCTGGGCGGTGTTGCCGCGCGACCGGGTGCTGCGCGATTACGCGCTGGAGCTGGTGCACGTGCTGGCACCGCAGATTGATCCGCGCGATCTGCGCAGGGTGCTGGATGGCAACCAGGCCGCCGCGTGGCCGGTGCCACCGACCTGGGAGTCACTGACCCAGACCATCACGGTGTGAGGGGTTGGTCGAGCAGGGCTTGCAGCCCTGCACCTGCTGCGGACAAAGGCAACAGCAACAGCAACAGCAACAGCAGAAGCGGCATTCCGTGGGTTGGTGGGGCGGTGTCGGAGTGCGGGGACGCTGCAAGTACGTCCCTGTAAGCTTGGCAGCCGCATCCATGCGGCTGACACCCCGCACTCCGACACCGCCCCACCTCTGACAGATTCCGGCGGCTGTTGGTAGGTGTCGACCTTGGTCGACACGGTAGATCCACGCCATGCGTGGATGCTTTTCGATTCCAGTTCGAAATATTCGATTCCGATGGAGATTCATCCACGCATGGCGTGGATCTACAGCAGATCGCGAGAATCTGTCGATGGCGGGGTGGGTCCGGTTGCGGGGGCGTGAGCCGCATGGATGCGGCGACCGAGCTTACATGGACGTACTTGCAGCGCCCCCCGCAACCGGACCCACCCCGCCTAACTCACAGGAAGCCAGCTTTTGATGTTGCTTCGGCTCTTGCTGTTGCTCCAGCTCGCAGCGGGTGCAGGGCGCAGCCCTGCCGATAAACCCCCTCCTGCGACGGTTCGTCGCACGGGTAACCCTGGACCCGCCTCTACACTAGCGGGGTGACCCGCCTGTCCCGCCCGCAGCGTCTTCTGCTCCAGCTCGCCATCCTGGCGACGCTGCTGATGGTGCTTGCGCCGCTGGTCAGCCGCGCGCTGCAGGCACAGCCGATGGAGCACGCCGCGATGGCGGGCATGGACCATGCCGCGATGGGCCATGACATGCACGCCATGGCCATGGCCGGGCACGATCAGCACGGCGCCGCGCCGGCAGCGCCCAGCCCCGCGGCCGATCCCCACGCCATGCATGGCGAAGCCTGCGAATACTGTGTACTGGCCATGCGCCTGCTGCCATGGCTGGCGGTGCTGGTGCTGCTGTTGCCGTTGCTGTGGCGGCCGCGCCTGGTGTTCCCGTGGTCGCAACAGGTGCTGCCCGTACCGCACTGGCCCGCACATGCCGCACGTGGGCCACCGCGCGTCTCCATCGTCCGCTGATATCCCCGTGAATCTGCCGCACGACGCCTGACCGGGCGCCGTGCGCGTGCGTACCTTGGAGCTGTTCCGATGAAAATGACTTCCCGCCTCGCGGGCGCTTGCGCGCGCCTGCCGGTTGCCCTTGGCCTGGCCGTGACCACGTCACTGGCCTACGCTGCGCCTGCCGAAGAGGCGCGTACCCTCGATACGATGGTGGTCACCGCCGCCGCACCGTCCTCGCCGCTGCACTGGGTGACCGACCCACGCCTGCCGCGGCAGCCGGTGCCGGCCAGTGATGGTGCCGATTACCTGAAAACCGTTCCCGGCTTCTCTGCCATCCGCAATGGCGGCACCAACGGCGACCCGGTGCTGCGCGGCATGTTCGGTTCGCGCCTGAACATCCTCAGCAACGACGGCAACCTGATCGGTGCCTGCCCGTCGCGCATGGACAATCCGCTGTCCTACATCGCGCCGGAAAGCTTCGACCGGTTGACCATCATCAAGGGCCCGCAGAGCGTGCGCTGGGGCGCAGGTGCCTCGGCCGGTACCGTGCGCTTCGAGCGCGACACGCCGCGCTTCGATGAACCCGGCCTGCGTGCCGATGCCAGTGCGCTGGTCGGTTCGCGCAACCGCAATGACCAGGTGCTGGACCTGACCCTGGGCAATCCGACCGGCTACGTGCGTGCCAGCGGCAACCGGTCCGAAGCCGATGACTACAAGGACGGCCACGGTGACGTGGTGCCGTCGAAGTGGCGCAAGTGGAACGGTGACGTGGCCATCGGCTGGACGCCGGATGCCGACACGCTGCTGGAGATTTCCGCCGGTGCCGGCGATGCGATCGCGCGTTATGCCGGGCGCGGCATGGACGGCGCCGCGTTCGAGCGCACCAGTTACGCGGCACGCTTCGAGAAGCGCAACCTGCCGGGCGCGTGGGACACGGTGCAGGCCAACGTGTACTACAACGAAGCCGACCACGTGATGGACAACTACACGCTGCGCACGCCGAATCCCAACAGCATGATGCCGATGCCGATGGCCTCGAACGTGGACCGCCGTACCCAGGGCGGCCGGGTCAGTTCCGAGTGGCGTTGGCAGGATGTGCAGCTGGTGGCGGGTGTGGATGGCGAAGACAGCCGCCACCGCGGCCGCATGGGCATGGGCCGCGATACCTACCGGCAGGCGGCGTGGGAGACTGATGCCAACTTCCGTCGCTATGGCGTGTTCAGCGAACTGACCCTGGGCGCCGGCACCGACCAGCGCTGGATCAGTGGCCTGCGCATCGACCGCGCCAGCGTCCGCGATGAGCGGCAATCGATCCGCGGAATGATGGGGAACAGGCCCAATCCGACTGCGGGCCAGCGTCGCAAGGAATGGCTCGGCAGTGGATTCCTGCGTTACGAGCAGGACCTGGCCGACGGCCTGACCTGGTACGCCGGGCTCGGCCACGGTGAACGCATGCCCGACTACTGGGAGCTGTTCTCGCCCAACCATGGCCCGGCCGGCGCAGTGAACGCGTTCACCGGCGTGCAGCCCGAACGCACCACCCAGCTCGACGTCGGCCTGCAGTACAAGGGACCGCGCGTGCAGACGTGGGTTTCGGCGTACGCCGGGCAGATCCAGGACTACATCCTGTTCACGTACCACGGCAGCGGCATGATGGGCATGAGCCAGGCCCGCAATGTCGACGCGCGCATCGCCGGTGCCGAGGCGGGCCTGGAAGTGAGCCTGGCCGGGCAGTGGAAGCTGGGCGGCACGCTGGCCTATGCCTGGGGCGAGAACCGCGACCAGCAGCGTCCGCTGCCGCAGATGCCACCACTGGAAGCACGCCTGAGCGCGAACTGGGAAGGCCAGCGCTGGAGTGCCGGGGCACTGCTGCGTGCGGTGACCCACCAGCACCGCGTGGCCGAGGGCCAGGGCAACGTGGTCGCACAGGACCTCGGGCCGAGTGCAGGTTTCGCCACGTTCGCGCTCAACGCCGCGTACCGTTTCAGTTCGCAGCTGCAGCTCAGCGCGGGCGTCGACAACCTGTTCGACCGCGCCTACAGCGAGCACCTGAACCTGGCCGGCAGTGCCGACTTCGGCTTCCCGGCCGACCCGGTGCGCATCAACGAGCCCGGGCGCAGCCTGTGGATGAAGGTGAACTACCGGTACTGATCCGCCGGGTGAAAAAAAACCGGGGCCGGATCCCCGCCAGGATCCGTCCCCGCCCGACGCCCTCTGTCGGGCAGCTTCGACTCTACGATGGCAACGCCCGTGGTGCACGGCTGGATACAACCCGACACACGCCGACACCGCCAAGGGCAGCCTTGCACGGAACGGGTTCAAGGCGCTATCACGGCTTCGGTTCCACGATGGTAAACGCTTGGCACATACCGCTTTTGCGGGGCCTTGCCTACACTCGGCGGCCGTGGATCAATCAGGACCATTCATGTTGGCTCGTATCGCTTCGACCCTGGCCCTTGGCCTCAGCCTGGCCGTGTTGGCCGGGTGCGCAGGCAAACAGGAGGCCGCCGCGCGTCGGCAGGGCGAAGCAGTGCCGGTCACGGCGCAGGTGGTGCAGCCCACGCAGTGGAACGACACCCTGCAGGCGCTGGGCACGGCCAAGGCGCGCGAGTCGATCAGCGTCACCGCCAAGGTCAGCGAAATCGTCGAGAAGGTGCATTTCGAAAGCGGCCAGCACATCGCCGCCGGCGCACCGATCGTGACGCTGCGCGGGCAGGCCCAGGAAGCGGCGCTGGTTCAGGCGCAGGCCACCTTCCACGAGGCCGACCAGTTGTACAAGCGCCAGCGCGAGCTGGCCTCCCAGCGGTTGGTGTCCAGCGCCACGCTGGATACGCAGAAGTCGATCCGTGATGCCGCCGAGGCGCGCGTGATGCAGATGCAGGCCGACATCGGTGATCGCCGTGTGCGCGCACCGTTCGCCGGCGTGCTCGGCATCCGCCAGGTCAGCCCAGGCTCGCTGGTGACCCCGACCACGGTCATCGCTACGCTCGACGACATCGAGCACATGCACATCGATTTCCAGGTGCCGGAAGTGGAACTGGCCGCACTGGGCGTCGGTGACAAGGTCAGCGCCACCAGCGTGGCGTGGCCGGGCCGCACCTTCGAGGGCGTGGTCAGCACCATCGACGCACGCATCGACCCGGCGACCCGTGCGGTGACCGTGCGCGGCGATTTCGCCAACAGCGACCACGCGCTGCGCCCGGGCATGCTGCTGGACGTGCGCCTGTTCCGCCCCGAGCGCCCGGCGCTGGTGGTGCCGGAAATTGCCGTGGTGCAGGTGGGCCGCGACACGTTCGTGTACCGCATCAAGAGCGACGACAGCGTCGAGCGCGTGGACGTGGTGACCGGTGCGCGCCGTGCCGGCGTGGTTGAGATCAAGCAGGGCCTGGAAGCCGGCCAGCGCATCGTGGTCGATGGCACCGGCAAGCTGCGCCCGGGCCTGAAGGTCGCGGCCAAGGATGCGGCGCCGGCCAGCGGTGCCAAGCCGGCGGATGCACCGGCGCCGGTCGCGGCCGAGGGCCACGGCGGATGAAGCTGTCCGACATCTCCATCCAGCGGCCGGTGTTCGCCGTGGTGATGAGCCTGTTGCTGCTGGTGCTGGGCGTGATGTCCTTCACCCGCCTGACCCTGCGCGAACTGCCCGCCATCGATCCGCCGATCGTGTCGGTGTCGGTGGACTACACCGGCGCCTCGGCGGCGGTCATCGAAAGCCGCATCACCCAGGTGCTGGAAGATGCGCTGGCCGGCATCGAAGGCATCGATACGATCAATGCGCGCAGCACCAACGGCCGCTCGCAGGTCAGCATCGAGTTCACCTCCAACCGCGATATCGAAGCGGCGGCCAATGACGTGCGCGATGCGGTCAGCCGCGTCGCCGACCGCATGCCCGAAGAAGCGCGTCCGCCGGAAATCGCCAAGGTCGAGAGCGATGCCGACCCGATCATCTGGTTCAACATGGTCTCCTCGACCATGGACACGCTGGAGCTGAGCGACTACGCCGACCGCTACGTGGTCGATCGTTTCTCCAGCCTCGATGGCGTGGCCCAGGTCCGCATCGGTGGTCGCCAGCGCTATGCGATGCGCATCTGGCTGGACCGTGACCAGCTGGCCGCGCGCGGGCTGACCACTGGCGATGTGGAAACCGCACTGCGCAACGAGAACGTGGAATTGCCGGCCGGCCGCATCGAGTCGACCGACCGTGACTTCACCCTGCGCGTGGAGCGCAACTACATCAAGCCGGAAGACTTTGCGACCATCCCGCTGGGCAAGGGCCGCGACGGTTACGTGGTGCGCATGGGCGACGTGGCGAAGATCGAACTGGCTTCGGCCGAGCGTCGCGCGTACTACCGCAGCAACGGCGAGCCGGGCATCGGCCTGGGCATCGTCAAGACCTCCACTGCCAACTCGCTGGACGTGGCGCGTACCGCGCGCGCTGAAGCCGAGCGGGTGGCGCTGACCCTGCCCAAGGGCACGCAGATCTTCGTCGCCTTCGACAACACCACCTTCATCGAAGCGGCGGTGGATCGCGTCTACGCCACGCTGGTGGAAGCGATGATCCTGGTGCTGGCGGTGATCTGGCTGTTCCTTGGCAGTTTCCGCGCTGCGCTGATTCCGGCCGTGACCGTGCCGGTCTGCCTGGTCGCGGCGTTCATCGCGCTGTATGCGTTCGATTTCTCGATCAACCTGCTGACCCTGCTGGCCCTGGTGCTGTGCATCGGCCTGGTGGTGGACGATGCGATCGTGGTGGTGGAAAACGTGCAGCGCCGCATCGACCTGGGCGAGCCCCCGCTGGTGGCCTCCAAGCGCGGTACCACACAGGTCGCCTTCGCGGTGATCGCCACCACCGCCGTGCTGGTGGCGGTGTTCCTGCCGGTCGGTTTCCTGGAAGGCAATACCGGCCGCCTGTTCCGCGAACTGGCGGTGGCGCTGGCGGCAGCGGTTGCGTTGTCCGCGTTCGTGGCGCTGACGCTGACGCCGATGATGGCCTCCAAACTGCTCAAGCCGCACACCGGGCAGGCACCGCGCGGCCTGCATGGCTTCGTCAACCGCAACCTGGAGCGCCTGGCCTCCGGCTATGGTCGCGTGCTCGACCATCACGTGGACCGCACCTGGATCTACCTGCTGGTGATGGTGGCCGCGCTGGCCGCCAGCTGGGGCCTGCTGAAACTGCTGCCGTCGGAGCTGGCGCCGGCCGAAGACCGCGGTTCGTTCCAGATCATGATCGACGGCCCGGAAGGCGCCGGCTACGACTACACCGTGCAGCAGGTACAGCAGGTGGAAGCGCTGCTGGCCCCTCACGTCGGCCCGGACAAGCCGATCGTGCGTGCCAACCCCCGCGTGCCCGGCGGCTTCGGTGCCAGCGAGGAAATGCACACCGGCCGCGTCAGCATCTTCCTGCAGCCGTGGCGCCAGCGCAGCGAGGCCACGCCGGACGTGGCCAACGCACTGCAGAAGGAACTGGACACCATCCGCGGCGTGCGCGTGCGTACGCAGGTGGGCGGCGGGCTGGTGCGCAGTGGCGGCCAGCCATTCCAGATCGTGCTGGGCGGCCCGGAATACGCCGAGATCGCGCAGTGGCGTGACCGCATCCTGCTGCGCATGGCCGACAATCCCGGCCTGGTCGGCCCGGATTCGGACTACAAGGAAACCCGGCCGCAGATGCGGGTGAACATCGACCGCCAGCGTGCGGCGGATCTCGGCGTGCCGGTCACCGCGATCGGTTCGGCGCTGGAAACCATGATGGGTTCGCGTCGCGTTACCACCTTCGTCGACAACGGCGAGGAGTACGACGTGCTGGTGCAGGCCGGTCGCGATGGCCGTGCCAGCCCGGCCGACCTGGCCGCGATCCGCGTGCGCGCCACCTCCGGCGAACTGGTGCCGCTGTCCAACCTGGTCACGCTCAGTGAAGTGGCCGAGGCGGGCACGCTGAACCGCTTCAACCGCCTGCGCTCGATCACCATCACCGCCGGCCTGGCACCGGGCTATCCGCTGGGCGAGGCCATCGCCTGGGCGCAGAACGTGGCCCGCGAGGAACTGCCGCAGTACGCGCAGGTGAACTGGAAGGGCGAATCGCGCGAGTACCAGAGTGCGGGTGGCGCGGTGCTGCTGACCTTCGCCATGGCCCTGCTGGTGGTTTACCTGGTGCTGGCCGCGCAGTTCGAGAGCTTCATCCACCCGCTCACCATCATGCTGACCGTGCCGCTGGGCGTGCTCGGTGCCTTGGTCGGGTTGTGGGTGAGCGGCGGCACGGTGAACCTGTTCAGCCAGATCGGCATCGTCATGCTGGTCGGCCTGGCAGCGAAGAACGGCATCCTCATCGTCGAATTCGCCAACCAGCTGCGCGACGACGGAAGAACCGTGCGCGAGGCGATCATCGAATCGGCGATGGTGCGCCTGCGCCCGATCCTGATGACCTCGATCGCCACCGTGGTCGGCGCGATTCCGCTGGTGGTGGCCGGTGGCCCCGGCTCGGCCAGCCGTGGCACGATCGGCATCGTGATCATCTTCGGCGTGACTCTTTCGACGTTCCTGTCGCTGTTCGTGGTGCCGGCGTTCTACGCGCGGCTGGCCCCGTACACCCGCTCGCCGGAAGCGGTGAAGCGCGAGCTGGAGAAGCAGGAAGCCGAATCGCCCTCGGTGGGCGGGCATGCCTGACCGGCACGCCGACGGGGTCGAACCAGGGGTCGGATCCCTTTCCGGAACGGAAAGGGCTCTGACCCCGCCCCTACAGGGAGAAGGTTTCCGCCTGCGCCCTTGGCGCCCGGATGACCTGGAATCCCTGCTGCGCCATGCCAACGACGCCGAGGTGTCGCGCGGCCTGCGTGATCGCTTTCCGTACCCGTACACGCGCGAGGATGGCGAGGCCTTCCTGGCGGGCCGCGTGCTGGCCCCTGGCACGCTGAACCTGGCCATCGAGATCGACGGCCAGGCCTGCGGCAGCGTCGGTGCCCAGCAGGGCGTGGCCGAGCGTGGGCATACCGCCGAACTGGGTTACTGGCTCGGCCAGGCCTACTGGGGCCAACGCGTGATGACCCGCGTGGTCGGCCTGTTCGCACCGTGGGTGATGGACGAACTACGCCTGTTCAGGCTGCAGGCCACCGTGGTCGACTTCAACCTCGGCTCGGCCCGTGTACTGGAGAAGAACGGCTTCCAGGAAGAGGGCGTGGAGCGCTGTGCGGTCTACAAGCGCGGCGTCCTGCACGACCTGCGCCGCTTCGCCCGGGTACGCACCCAGCTGCCCTGACCCCAACCTGCCACACGGGCGAACTGGGGTCGGATCCCTTGCGCGGCGCGCAAGGGATCCGACCCCATCCTCTTGGCGCTACCGCAGCGGCCTTCGATCAGGGAGAATCGACCGGTCCCTTCCAGCCGACGGGACGTCCTTACAACCCGCCGACTGGAGAGAGCGCGCGTGGAAGCAACCGTACATTTCATCAACAGCATCATCTGGAGCAAGGCACTGATCTCCGTGTGCCTGGGCGCCGGCCTGTTCTTCAGCCTGCGCACGCGCTTCATGCAGATCCGCGGCTTCCTCGAGATGTGCCGCCTCACCGTCAAGGGTGAGAAATCCGACGCCGGCGTGTCCTCGTTCCAGGCCCTGGCCATGTCGATGGCCGGCCGCATGGGCATCGGCAACATCGCCGGCGTGGCCACCGCCATCGCCTTCGGCGGCCCCGGTGCGATCTTCTGGATGTGGGTGATGGGCTTCCTCGGCGCGTCCACCTCGTACGTGGAATGCACCCTGGCGCAGATCTACAAGACCAAGGACGCTGAAGGCCGCTACCGCGGTGGCCCGGCCTACTACATCGAAAAGGCCATGGGCCTGAAGTGGTACGCGCTGGCCTTCGCCATCGCCACGATCATCGCCGCCGGCTTCCTGATGCCGGGCGTGCAGGCCAACGCGATCGCCGACAGCATCATCAACGCCTGCCGCGGTACTGCCCTGTGCGGTCCGCTCGATGGCCAGGCCTTCGGCATGGAGTCGGTGCAGGCGCTGAAGCTGGGCATCGGCATCGTGGTCGCGCTGCTGCTGGGCGTGGTGATCTTCGGTGGCGTCAAGCGCATCGCCAACTTCGCCGAAGTGGTGGTGCCGTTCATGGCCGCCGGCTTCATCCTGATGGCCATCGTCATCATGATCATCAACTACGACCGCGTGCCGGAGATGTTCAACATCATCTTCAGCAGCGCCTTCGGCACCCACGCCGCGTTCGGCGCGATGATGGGCCTGGCAGTGGAGTGGGGCATCAAGCGCGGCATCTACGCCAACGAAGCCGGCCAGGGTTCGGGCCCGCATGCAGCGGCCGCCTCGGAAGTCTCGCACCCGGCCAAGCAGGGCTACGTGCAGGCTTTCGCCATCTACTTCGACACCATGATGGTGTGCACCGCCACCGCCTTCCTGATCCTGGCCAGCGGCACCTACAACGTCTACTCGCCCGCAGGGGCCGGCGCCGCGCCGATCTTCCAGGGCCTGGCCGGCATTCCGGAAGGCGCGGGCTATGCCCAGGCCGGTGTGGAAGCCGTGCTGCCGGGCTGGGGTTCGGCGTTCGTGTCCATCGCCATCTTCTTCTTCGCCTTCACCACCATCATGGCGTACTACTACATGGCCGAGACCAACCTCAGCTATGTGAACCACAACAGGAAGCGCCCGCTGACCGTGCTGGTGCTGCGCCTGGGCATCATCGGCATGGTGGTGTTCGGCGCGTTCCATAATGCGACCCTGGCCTGGGCGCTGGGTGACATCGGCGTCGGCCTGATGGCCTGGCTGAACATCATTGCCATCCTCATCATCCAGAAGCCGGCCATGCTCGCCCTGCGTGATTACGAACGACAGAAGAAGCTCGGCCTCGATCCAATCTTCGACCCCGATGCCCTGGGCATCAAGAACGCCGATTTCTGGCGTCAACGCAAGCTGGAGTTGTCCCGTAGTGAATGATCCCTGGAAGAATGCCCGCCGCCCGTCGTCGCGACCGCCGCGGGCCACCCCGCTGCCACCGCGTGAGGGCGGCACCCCGCCGCCGCCGGGGCGCGGCAACGACGAACTGCGCCTGTATGGCTGGAACGCCGTGCAGGCGCTGTTCGCCAATCGCCCGCAGGCGCTGCGCAAGCTGTACCTGGTGGACGCGCTGATTCCCCGCATGCAGCCGGTGCTGAAGTGGTGCGTGGCCAACCGCGTGGGCTATCGCGTCGTCGAGGAAGGCGATCTCAACAAGCTGGCTGCCACGACCCATCACGAAGGCCTGGTGGCCGACGTGCTGCGTGCGCCGGTCGTGCCGCTGGCGCAGTGGCTGGCCGATCTGGAGCAGGGCCCGGTGCTGGCGTTGTGGCTGGATGGTGTCGGCAACCCGCACAACTTCGGCGCGATCCTGCGCTCGGCCGCGCATTTCGGCGTCAAGGCGCTGCTGCTGCCGGCCGGCAGCACGCTGGCGCTGTCCGGTGCTGCCGCACGCGTGGCCGAAGGCGGGGCGGAGTCGGTGCCGCTGGTGCAGCTGCCGGAGACTGCAGAGGCGATGGCGCAGCTGCGCAGTGCCGGTTTCGGCCTGGCCGCAACCCTGGTCGAGGGCGGTGACGACGTGTTCCGCGCGTCGCTGCCGTCGCGCCTTGTGTACGTGATGGGCGCTGAAGGCGAGGGCATGGACCGCGGCCTGGCCAGCGAATGCGACATGCGGGTCTCGATTCCCGGCAGCGGCGCGGTGGAGAGCCTGAACGTGGCCTCGGCCACGGCCGTGCTGCTGGCGCAGTGGGCAAGTCGCCGCGGGTGATCCCGTATCCGGGGTCGCATGATCGGGGTCGGATCCCTCGCCGAAGGCGAGGGCTCTGACCCTGCCGGGTTCCTGATTCAGGACCCGCCTTGGTGGGTGCGAACCTTGATTCGCACCGCTCCTGCCGCTGCGCTCGCCGGGCATGGCCCGGCACTACCGCATCATTCGTTCGGAGGCGTGGTCGCCTTGGCTTCGCTGCCGAAACTGCCATCGGCTTCCGCCGCCAGGTACGCGAACACCGTATACGCGGCCACGTTCTGCGCCAGCGCCTTCGGGTCGATCTTGTCCAGCGTGTCGTCGGCGGTGTGGTGCAGGTGGAAGTAGTCCGAGCCGTCCTGCGCCAGCCACGCCCACGCACCGCCCTTGGCGGCCAGCGGGCCGACGTCCGGGCCCGGGCCACCCTTGTCGGCCTGGTACTCGATGCCCAGCGGCTTCATCACTTCGGCAATCTGCTTCGTCGCTTCACGCGAGCCTTCCGGATTCGGTGAACCGGTATTGAAGGCGTAGATGCGGCCTGCGCCGAAGTCGCTCTCGGCGGCCAGCTGGTGCAGGGCCACGTCCTTGGCGTGTGCCTCGGCATAGGCCTTGCCGCCGTAGAGGCCCTGTTCCTCGTTGGCGAAGGCGATCACGCGGATGGTGCGCTTCGGTGCCTGCTTGAGCTGGCCGATCAGGTGGCCGGCGGCCATGGTGATGCCCACGCCCGCGCCGTCATCGACCGCGCCGGTGCCCAGGTCCCACGAATCCAGATGGCCGCCGATCACCACCACTTCCTTCGGCAGGCTGCGGCCGGTGATCTCGCCGATCACGTTGTACGAGGTCGCCGTACCATCCCAGCCACAGTCCAGCGCCACCTTCACCGTGGTGCTGCCACGGGCCAGCAGGCGCGCCAGCTGGTCGGCATCGGGCACCGACAGTGCCGCCGACGGCACCGGGGTCAGGCCATCATCGAAACGGGTGATGCCGGTGTGCGGCACGCGGTGGGAGTCGGTACCGGCCGAGCGCATCAGGAAGCCCACCGCGCCCTTGCGGATCGCTTCTGACGGTCCCTTGCTGCGGATTGCACCGCCGCGGCCGTAGTCGCGGCCATCGCGGAACGGCAGCATCTGGTAATCGACGAAGGCGATCTTGCCCTTCAGCGAACCGGCCGGTGCCGCCTGCAGGGCGGCCAGATCGGCGAAGCGCACCACCTCCGCTTCCACCGTGCCGCCCGGGCTGCCGCCCAGCGCAGTGATCTGCAGCGGCTGCGGGTTCCTGCCGGTCACGGCAGCGTGTTCACTGCGCCGCTCCCATTTCGGGAAGGTCACCGGTTCCTTCCACACCTTGTCGAAGCCCAGTGCCTTGAACTTGGCTTCGGCCCAGGCCACGGCGCGGGCGTCGGCCTCGCTGCCGGCGATGCGCGGGCCGATTTCGGTGGTGAGCGATTCGACCACCTTCCAGCCGGTGTCATCGGCCAGCGCCTGGTCACGCAGCTGTGCGGCGGTCGCCAGCGACGCCGGGGGCAGGGTGGTGGTATGCGGCGCCGCGAAGGCCGGGGCGGCCAGCAGGGCGAGGGAGGATGCGATGGCAAGGACGCGGCGACGCATGGACAACTCCGGGAAGGGACCAAGCCTTGGAGCTTAACAGTCGTTCAGCCCGGCGCATGGGCGGGAGGTCATGGCTGGCGCGAACGCTGTTTTCCGCCATGTCCGGCAAAGCGAAAGCCCTGCCGGAGCGGGGCTTTCGCGCAGTCGCGGTAGTGCCGGCCGCTGGCCGGCTTCCGTATGTGCTGGCCTTGCCGGCCAGCGGCCGGCACTACCGTTCTGCCGCCTTATTTCTTCAGGCTGTCGCGGATCTCGCGCAGCAGCACCACTTCCTCGGCCGGTGCGGCCGGTGCAGCCTCCTGCTTGCGCGACAGGCGGTTGATCGCCTTGACCACGATGAAGATGGCGAAGGCCACGATCACGAACTGGATCAGCGTATTGATGAAGTCACCATAGCCGATCACCACGGCCGGAATCTCCTTGCCGTCCGGCCCGATGCGGGCCGGTGACAGCGTCCACGCCAGCTGCGAGAAATCCACCTTGCCGATCAGCAGGCCCAGCGGCGGCATGATGATCTTCTCGACCAGCGCCGTCACGATCTTGCCGAAGGCCGCGCCGATCACCACGCCGACGGCGAGGTCGATGACGTTGCCGCGCATCGCGAATTCCTTGAACTCGGTGAGCATTCCCATTGTTGTTTTTCTCCGGTGGGGAAGTGGACAGCGCGCAGGGTAGCGCAGCTGATGTCAGCCGGCGATCACGCCGTGGCGCTCGGCCACATTTTCCAGGCGCGCGCTGAAGCGGTCGCCGGGCTTCAGTGCAGCCACGCCTGACGGGGTGCCCATGAACACCAGGTCGCCGGCACGCAGCTGCCACAGCTTGGACAGCTCGTGCAGGATCTCCGGCACGTTCCAGATCATCTGGTCCAGCAGCGCCTGCTGGCGCACCTCGCCGTTGACCTCCAGCGACAGGTTGAGCGCGGCCAGATCGCCGACCTCTTCGGCGTGGACGATTTCGCTGATCGGCGCGGAGGCATCGAAGCCCTTGGCCGCATCCCACGGGTGGCCCTTGTCCTTGGCCGCAGCCTGCAGGTCGCGGCGGGTCAGGTCCAGGCCGACGGCGTAGCCGTAGACCAGTGCTTCGGCATCGGCCACGGCCAGTTCGCCTGCGGGCGCATCACGGCCGATCGCCACCACCAGCTCCACTTCGTGGTGCAGGTTGGCGGTCGCCGGCGGGTAGGGGATGGCGTCGTCATGGCCGACCACGATCGCATCGGCCGGCTTGCTGAAGAACATCGGGCGGCCACGGTCATCGGCCGCCGGCACCGCCGCGCCCATTTCGCGGGCGTGGTCGGCGAAGTTGCGGCCGACGCAGTAGATGCGGTGCACGGGGAAACTGCCACCGCCCACCACCGGTACACGCGGCAGGGCTACGGCAGGGATCACATCGGAGACATCGGACATGCGGGCATCCAGGAAGGGCGTGCCCGCAGTCTAGAACGCATGGCGCCCGCCGTCAGCGGGCGCGCAGGAGGTGGATCAGCGCGAGGCCGGCAACACCGGCTTGCGTACCACGCGGTACTCGCCTTCGACCACGGTCGGGTCGACCGGACGGGCAACACCCGGCTTGCGCGAGGCCAGCAGCTTCCACGCCAGGCCCACCAGGATCATCGCCGCACCGACGAACACGCCGATGAACACCATCGCGGCCAGGATCGCCAGGCCAAGCAGGCCCACGGCAACGCGCACCAGCGGGTGGCGCGGCTTGCGCGGCGCGAACAGGGTGCGGAACTGGTTGAAGGCGGATGCGCGATTGAACATGGCGGCTCGATAGGCTGGGATCAGCGAAACCAGAGTATCGGGACGCGCCACTGTCATTGAGTGAAAAACTCGTTAAATATAGCCTGTGCTTATTACGGATCAATGACTTGTGTTCATGTCGCAGCCAGTCACCTGAGTGGGCGTGCGACAATGCGGGTTTACTGTCCGAGCCTTCGCCATGACTGCCCCTGCCGCCCTGATCGCCCTTGATGCCATTGCCGATGGCGCGTTTGCCGAGGTCGAAGCGGTGGTTGATGGCGATGCCGAATCGCTGGTGCTGTACCGCGACGGCGCGCAGGTGCGTGCGTTCCTGAACATCTGCCCGCACGCCGGCCGCCGCCTGGACTGGGCCCCGGGCCAGTTCCTGAAGAGCCGCGAGGGCCACCTGGTGTGCGCCGCGCATGGCGCCTCGTTCACGTTGGACAGCGGCGACTGCATTGCCGGCCCGTGCAAGGGCGACAGACTGCGCGCCGTACCGGTGGACGTGCGCGACGGGCAGGTTTACCTGGCCTGATGTAACCGGTGTGCGGACCAAGGTTCGCACCCACAGGATCAATGGGTATCCACATCAATGGGTATCCAGAGATTCATCCACGCATGGCGTGGATCTACGGTGTCGACCAAGGTCGACAGCTACCAGAGCGAGATCCGTGCCGACCAACGGTCGGCACCCACCACCAGCCTCGTGAAACCGTCGAAGGCGGGGCACTGTGGGTTTGCGGGGTGTGAGCGGCATGGATGCCGCGACCAAGCCCCCATGGATGGGTTTACGGCGTCCCCGCAAACCCACAGTGCACCGCCATCCCACGGAATGCACGCTTTTGCCGTTGATGTTGCCGGCCAGCGGCCGGCACTACCGGGGTGCAGGGCGCAGCCCTGCCAACAAACCCAACCCTCAGAACATCAGGTTGATCATCAGCACCACCACGCAGGTGTAGATCAGGGACAGCGGGCCGCCGACCCGCCACATCTCGCGCGGGGTGTAGTTGGCCGGGCCGGTGATCATCGAGATCACCGGGTTGGAGGCCGTCATCAGGTTGTTGGACGCCGACAGCGCCACGATCAGCGCGAACGCGGTCGGGTTGCCACCCGCCGCCAGCGCCAGGTTCACCGCAATGGGCACCATCACGATGGTCGCGCCCACATGGCTGATCACCAGCGAAAACGCCGTGGTCAACAGCGCCAGCGCCACCTCCAGCACCCACACCGGGATGCCGGTAGGCAGCTTGTCGATCGTATGCCCGGCTACCCACGCCGCCGCGCCGCTGGAATCCATCGCCCAACCGAGCGGAATCAGCCCGGCCATCATGAACACCGTTTTCCAGTTGATCGAGGCATACGCCTCGTCCATGCGCAGCACGCCGGTCAGCAGCATGCCGGCCACGCCGGTCATCAGCGTCAGCGCCACCGGCAGCTTGCTGGTCAGCGCGATCAGGATGGTCAGCGCGAAGATCGTCATGGCGATCTTGAACTTGTGCGGGCGCTGCTCACCGGTGGGATAGTCGGTGACCACCACGAAGTCGCGGCTGCGCGCGGCCTGCGCCAGGTCGGTCCAGATGCTGTGGAAGACCAGCATGTCGCCGGCGCGCAGCTGCACATCGCGCACGTCCTCGCGGATCACCTGCTTGTCGCGGTTGATCGCCAGCAGGCTGATACCACGCTCCTTGCGCAGACGCAGGTCCGCGGCGCTCTTGCCGATCACGTTCGAGGTCGGCGGCACCACCGCCTCGGAAATACCGGCACGGCTCGGGTTGAACAGGTCGCCCAGGTGCTTCAGGCGCGAAGACATGCGCAGGAACTGGTTCTGCGCGAAGTCGTTGATCTGCTCGCGCGGGCCCATCGCACCGAGCACGCTGCCGACCCAGATGCGCATTTCCGCCGGCGGCGCCAGGCGGGTGTCGTTGCCGGTTTTCAGGGCCAGCAGCAGCGGGGCATCGTGCAGGTTCTCGGCCTCGCCCAGGGTCATGCCGACCAGCGGGCTTTCGGCACTGACCACCAGCTCGAACACATCGCCTTCGATGCCGTAGGTCTTGGCGAAGTAGCTCTCGGTGCGTGCCGGCGTGACACCGTCGTTGACCAGGCTTTCTTCTTCAACCAGCTTGCGGTCGCCGTAGTAGCGGAAGTACAGCAGCGAGGCGATCAGCAGGGCCACGCCGATGGGCAGCGGCGCGAACATGCGCAGCGGCTCGATGGTGGCCAGGCCCGAGGGCAGGTTGTTGTTGGCCGAGGCCAGCAGGTCGTTCAGCAGGATCAGCGGCGAGTTGCCGACCATGGTCAGCGCGCCGCCCATCACGATCGCCGCCGAGATCGGCAGCAGCAGGCGCTGCAGGGTCAGGCCCGTGCGCGCTGCCAGTCGCGAGGCGACCGGCAGGTACAGCGCCATCACCGACGGGTTCTGCATGAAAGAGGAGTTCAGGCCGGCAATGGCCGTGGTCATCATCAGCAGCCGCTGCTCGACGCCATGGCCGCGCCGCAGCAGCCACGCGGCCAGCCGGTTCAGTGCCCCGGTGCGGTCCAGGCCCGCACCGAGGATGGTGGTGGCGATGATGCTCATCACCGCGTTACCGGAGAAGCCGCCGAAGATCTCCTCCGGCGCGATCAGGCCGGTGACACCGAGCACCACCAGTACCACCAGCGCGACCACATCGGCGCGGATGCGCTCGAACAGGAACATCGCCATCGTGAAGCCGACCAGCCCGAGCACGAGCTTCATGTCGTTGGTCAGCGTCAGCGCGGTATCCATGTGGGGCGCGGCGTCCTCAGGCGTTGATCAGGTGCGGTCGTACAACAGGTCCCAGACGCCGTGGCCGAGCTTCTGGCCGCGGGTCTCGAAGTGGGTCTGCGGGCGCCAGTCCGGGCGCGGCACGCTGCCACGCGGGCCGGCACGGTTGACCAGGCCGGCAGTGGCATCGAGCACGTCCCACATCTGCTCAGCGTAGTCTTCCCAGTCGGTCGCGCAGTGCAGGCGGCCACCCGGGCGCAGCTTGCGCACCAGCAGGTCGGCGAACGCCGGCTGCAGCAGGCGGCGCTTGTTGTGGCGCTTCTTGTGCCACGGGTCCGGGAAGTAGATGCGCACTTCATCCAGCGCGCCGTCGGCGATCTCGTTCTGCAGCACCTCCACGGCATCGTGGTGGTACAGGCGCACGTGGTCGGCGTTGTCCTCGGCCAGCGCGTTCAGCAGGCGGCCCACGCCCGGGGCGTGCACCTCGATGCCGATGTAATCGCGCGACGGGTCGTGCTGGGCGGCGAAGCGCAGCGCGGCACCGTTGCCGAAGCCGATTTCCAGCACCTTGCGCGCCGGGCGGCCGAAGGTGGCGTCCAGGTCACGCGGCTGGCCGTTGTAGTCGATGCCGAAGCGCGGCCAGCGTTCGTCGAACGCGCGCTGCTGGGCGGGAGTGAAACGGCCCTGACGCAACACGAAGCTGCGCACCTCGCGGCGGCCCTCGCTGACGGTGAAGGGCTTGGGCGGGGCCTTGGAACCGGCGCTGTCGAAAGGATTGGTCATCAGCCGATCAACCCATCCACCGGCGAGGACGCGCTGGCATAGCGCTTGCGCGGAATGCGCCCGGCCAGGAAGGCTTCGCGGCCGGCCTCGACTGCCTTGCGCATGGCGCTGGCCATCAGCACCGGGTGGCGTGCACCGGCAATGGCGGTGTTCATCAGCACGCCGTCGCAGCCCAGCTCCATCGCAATCGCCGCGTCGGAGGCGGTGCCCACGCCGGCGTCGACGATGATCGGCACCTTGGCGTCTTCGATGATCTGCAGCAGGTTGTACTTGTTCTGGATGCCCAGGCCCGAACCGATCGGCGCGGCCAGCGGCATCACCGCGGCGCAGCCGATCTCTTCCAGGCGCTTGGCCAGGATCGGGTCATCGGAGGTGTAGACCATCACCTCGAAACCGTCCTTGACCAGCTGTTCGGCGGCCTTGAGGGTCTGCACCACGTCCGGGTACAGCGACTTCTGGTCGCCCAGCACTTCCAGCTTGGTCAGGTTGTGGCCGTCCAGCAGCTCACGGGCCAGGCGACAGGTGCGCACGGCATCTTCGGCGGTGTAGCAGCCGGCGGTGTTGGGCAGGATGGTGTAGCGCTCCGGCGGCAGCACGTCGAGCAGGTTCGGCTCGCCCGGGTTCTGCCCGATGTTGGTGCGGCGGATCGCCACGGTGACGATCTGGGCGCCCGCGGCCTCGGTGGCCAGGCGGGTTTCTTCCAGATCCTTGAACTTGCCGGTGCCGGTCAGCAGCCGCGAGCCATAGGTCTTGCCGGCGATCACCAGCGAATCGGGGGAGACATGAACGTTCATGGCGCGATTATCGCCTATCCGCCTGAAGATGGGATCACGCAAGGCGGTGCTGTCCGCAGGAGGGCGAGGGTAGTGCCGGCCGCTGGCCGGCACATGCAGGGTGCCTGACAGCGTCGGATTGCCGGCCAGCGGCCGGCACCACCCGGAGGTCTCAGCCCCCGCCCAACGCGTGCACGATCTCCACCACGTCGCCTTCGGCCAGGACGTGCTCGCCGTGGCGGCTGCGGCTGACGATCTCGCCGTTGACCTCGACCGCCACCCGGCGCTGCAGCAACTGTTCGGCCTCGAGCAGGTCGTGGAGGGTTGCCGAAGCGGGCAGGGCGCGGGGTTCGCCATTGAGCTGGATGTTCATCCGTGCATTGTCGCCGATAGCCCGCCGGGATCGGAACACTTGCAAATTGAACGGGGCGCCAGCTCCGGCACAGCAGGTTTCCCGGCGATCGGGCGACAATCCATGCGGCGGCGCAGCGTGAGCAAAACGCGGCGCAGTGAAACCATTCACCGTGCGCCGGCGTACGTCCGCCGGGTCCTCAACGATATCCCCACAGGAGTTTTTTCATGCTGCTCAGCAAACGCCCGATCCGCACCCTGATGGCGGCCGCGATCGCGCTGGCCGCGCTTCCGGCCATGGCAGGCGAATCCCCGTATTCCAAGGCCGTGTTCTTCGGCGACAGCCTGACCGATGCCGGCTATTTCCGCCCGCTGCTGCCGGCCGATGTGCGTCCGGTGACCGGCCAGTTCACCACCAACCCGGGCTGGGTGTGGTCGCAGCAGGTCGCCAACTACTATGGCCTCAATGGCGCCGCCAATGGCAACGGCCAGAGCGGTGACAATTACGCGGTCGGTGGTGCCCGCGTTGGCGTGGACGTGCCGAGCGCAATGGGGACTATCCCCTCGCTGAAGTCGCAGGCGGCCCGTTATCTGGCCGCCAACGGCGGCAAGGCTGACGGCAATGTCCTGTACACGGTGTGGGGCGGCGCCAATGACCTGTTCGCCGCCGCAGCTGCACCGGCGCAGGCACAGGCCATCATCGGCGCCGCCGTCACCGACCAGATCGCTCTGGTGGGTGCGCTGAAGCAGGCCGGTGCGCAGTACGTGCTGGTGCCGAACCTGCCGAACGTCGGCCTGACTCCGGCCTTCCGCGGCCCGAACGCGGCCACCGCCACCGCGCTGTCAGCCGGCTACAACAAGGCTCTTTATGGTGGCCTGAAGCAGGCCGGCATCGAGTTCATCCCGCTCGATACCTTCACCGTGCTGGGCGAAGTCGCCGCCAATCCGGCCATGTACGGCTTCACCAACGTCACCAGCACCGC
Source organism: Stenotrophomonas sp. YJH_SMC_64 (assembly GCF_059371375.1). Classification (NCBI taxonomy): domain Bacteria; kingdom Pseudomonadati; phylum Pseudomonadota; class Gammaproteobacteria; order Lysobacterales; family Lysobacteraceae; genus Stenotrophomonas; species Stenotrophomonas sp. YJH_SMC_64. The sequence goes on from NZ_JCAFUN010000022.1 coordinate 29,185, forward strand.
CTGCAAGATCGATCCGGCCAATTCGACTCAGAGCATCCTGACCTGCAATCCGACCAGCTACGTCAGCCCGGATGCGGCCAACACCTATCTGTTCGCCGATGGCGTGCATCCGACCACGGCGGGCCACCAGCTGCTGGGCCAGTACGCGGTCTCGGTGCTGGAAGCCCCGCGCCTGCAGCAGGTGCTGAGCCACTCGGCACAGACCATCGGTCGTTCGCGTGCCGATCAGGTCAGCATGCACCTGGGCGGTCGTCCGGCCGACGGCCTGTCCTGGTGGGGCGGCGTCCGCGGTGACCTGCAGCGCTACGACCACGCGGATCTGTACGACGGCCTGGCGCCGGCCGGCCTGTTCGGCATCGACTGGGCGCGCGACGGCATGGTGGTCGGCGGCTTCGCTGGCTTCGGCCGCCTCAACGCCGACTTCGGCAACAGCCGTGGCGATTTCACCCAGAAGGACACCACCGCCGGCCTGTTCGCCGGCTGGTACGGCGATCGCATCTGGGTGAACGGCCAGGTCAGCTACACCTGGCTGTCGTATGACGTGAACCGCAAGGTCCAGCTCGGCCCGGCCACTCGCGAGCACGGTGGTTCGCCGGACGGCAGCAACCTGACCGCCGCCTTGAACGCCGGTTACGAGTTCGGCACCGAAGGCGGCTTCCGTCACGGCCCGATCGCTTCGGTGATCTGGCAGAAGGTGAAGATCGATGGTTACACCGAAAGCGCTGCGGCCGGCACCCTGGCCACCGCGCTGGGCTACGACCGCCAGAACGTTGATTCGACCGTTGGTCGCATCGGTTGGCAGGCCCGCTTCGATGGCGGCACCCTCAAGCCGTACGCGCAGCTGACCTACGACCATGAGTTCGAAGACACCAAGCAGGGCAGCGCGTGGCTGCAGACCCTGCCGGAACTGGGCAGCTACCGTGTGCCGGGCCTGAAGTTCGACAAGGACTACGCGACCGTCGTGCTGGGCGCCCGCACCGAACTGTTCGGGCTGCAGAGCAACTTCGGCCTGAGCGCTTCGGCCGGGCAGAAGCGTGCCCAGGACGCAACGCTGTTCGCCAACTTCAGCGGCACCTTCTAAGCAGAAACCAGGCGGGGCCGGCCCTCTCGGCAACGAGAGGGCTTTGACCCCCGGCCTGATGCGATGGGCACCATTGCGCAACACGGGGCCCAGCGCATAGACTTTCCACCGCAACGCGGGCGTAGCTCAATGGTAGAGCTGTAGCTTCCCAAGCTACTGACGTGGGTTCGATTCCCATCGCCCGCTCCATGTCGCGCAACGGGTTTCGGAAAGCGATACGCTCCGCAATCCATAGGATGCTCCGCAAATGTATGTGTGGAGCGGTCGGAAGCTAGGTTGACTCAGTTCGCTTGGTGGGCGGCAGAGTTCTCGCCGCGCTGCTCGGCGCCACAAGTTGTGCGAATTCACTCTGGACCAGGATGTTCCTGAGAGACTTATGAGCGACGAGAGCAACGGTGTTGGCGATTTCTTGAAGGATCTGCGCGGCGCTTGGAGCAATCGGATAGCGAATCCACTGATCGGTTCGTTTGCTCTAAGTTGGGCGGCAGTCAACTATAGGGCAATAGTAGTTTTGCTCGCCGGATCTTCGTTTGAAGAGAAATTTGCGTATATCGATTCCGACTTGTATCCGAATTTTTCATATGCATTATTGAAGTGCTTTGTACTTCCGCTGACCTTTGCGCTGCTCTATATTTACGCTTTGCCCAGGCCGACGGAGCGAGTTTATCAGCGTGCTTTGGAGCATCAGCGAGAGTTAAACAATATTGCGAAGAGTGTCGCTGATGAGAAGCTCCTCAGTGCAGCCGAGTCTGCAGCGCTTATGGAGCGCGCAGAGAAAATGATCGCTGAGGCAAGGGCTGATGCTGCGGAGAAGGTCGAGAAAGCTAACAATGAACTTACGGCCGCGCTCACGCTTGCGGATGAGCAAACTGCACGGGCTGCTAAGGAACTGGGCTCCGTCGCCCGTTTGGTGCAGACGCACGAAGCTGAACTTGCCGCGCGTGATTCCGAGTTAAATCGTAGGCTTAGTGAAATTGCGGAAAAAAACAGGTTCGAGGTCCAGCAATTTAAAACGATGGCAGAGGCTTCGGATCGGCGGGCTGCCAGCTTGAGTTGGGCGCTAACTTTTGAGCGAGCAATTAGTGCCTCGCATGAGGAAGCTTCGTCAAATTTGATGGCGCGCCTCTTCGATCTCCTTACAGCTAAGCAGGTAACCCTTTTCGTCGGCTCCATGGAATTCGGTTCCATTAAATTCACAAAGGAATACGGGTTCATCGATTCGCAAGGATTAGAGACGAGAGATTGGCTTTCGTGGACCCTTTCTGATCGAGGACGAATTGCGGTGTATGATTCTAGTGATCGTGAGGTGGCATCGTTCTTGTGGCGGCCCCGTGAAAGGCGCTGGCATGGTACGACCTCCGGTCGGGATGCCCAGCTCGTTGCGCAGGCTCCCACGGAATAGGTGCTCGCTTTGAGTTGTTTTGTTCTTGCTTAGTACTAGTCGGTGCGATCGCAGTGTTTTTCCTATCGAGTAGGTGTCGCCTTCGCCCCTCTTCTTTTGCGCACGTAGATTTCGGTCGTGGTGACGGACGAATGGCCAAGCTGGGCCTGCGCCTCGCGAATGTCCTTTGCCGAATCGGCCTTGTCCGTACCCGCCTTGGCGCGGAGATCTCGGAATTGGAACTCTCCCTTCGTAATGCCCGCCGCCTCCCTGGCCTTGTCGAACCGGTAGCGCAACGCTGCGCGGCCGAGAGCCAGGCCGTCGTCGTCCACGATCAGCCGCGTGCTGTAGACCTTCTCTCGCCCGTTCGGGCACTGCTCCTCCTTACGTTTTACAATGCGCTCGAGCAGCGCAGCCAGCTCGCCTGTGATCTCCAAAGTGACCCGGTTGCTGGTCTTCGACTGCTGGATCACCAGGCCGCGAGCTGAGACCTGCCGCACGTCCATCGCCCACACATCGCCAACGCGCTGCCCGGTCAGGTAGGCCAGGTCCATGGCGTCGCGCAGGGCTGCATCGGCGTGGGCGTAGACAGCCTTGAACGCGTCATCGTCCACGTAGACATCGCGACCGGCTTCCTTATTCCGCCGGATGCCCTCACACGGGTTCGGCAGGTCGCCGCCACGCCCATTGGCCCGTTACTCGCTGCGCGAGATGGCGGGCTTACCCTGGCCACCACCGGCGCCACCACGCTGGCCAGCCACTCGCGCTCCGACTTCGGCCTTGATGCCGGCACGGTGGGCGTGGAGTTTGCCGTGTGGGGCGATGACGCCGTTGCAGCCCTCGTAGGCTTCGCCACCGGCCCCGCAGCGCTGAACAAGGCGCTGGGTGCGGACCTCGCCAGCATCGGCTGGGATCTCGCGGCCGGGCGCCTGCTGCAGGCGGGCGGTGCGATCGCCACTGGCCTGCCGACAGCGACCCACGGCGACATTGTCGGGCTGCAGGTGGTGTTCTCGACCCCTCGCCAGCTGCGGCTATACCTCAACGGCGCGCAGATCCTGGTGCGCGAGCTGCAGCTGTCCGGGCCGCTGTTCTTCTCCAAGTGATCCACTCAAGGGCATCGCGCCCAGCATGCTGCAGTCCGATCTGATGACGGCTGGGCGGCTCCAGGCGAACTACCTCAATGAGCAGATGGGCCGGCAAGTGGCCGGCGGTTGTCTGCTGATCGGGTTCTTGCAGCAGGGCCAGGCTGCGGTGAAGGACCTGGGACCGATCTGAGGATTTGGGCTGGGGAGCTGGACGAATCGGCCGCACATGGCAGCAGCCTACCGCCGCCAGGAGTGGGCGCCGCGTATACGGATACACTTCCGACAGTTCTCAGCGAGCGACGCCATGGCCAGAGTCGATAAGGGCACGACTAAGATCGGCTTCATCAACCCGAATGGTCAGAAGAACGTCCGAGCCACAGGTCTGCCCGGAACGGATCATGGCCAGAGCATCTATGTGCTGCACTGCCAGTTCTGCGGGGAGAGCTACGGGGCCAACGGAAGCGACATCCACCTGCGCAAGTGCCCAGCATGCCAAGGTGGTCGGCCCGGGTTGCCCTTTGGTCATGCGTAGATCTTCGCCGACCTGTGGTCGAGCCGTTGCCCGATGGTGCCATCCAGGCAGAGCAGGCACCCTGACGTTGCCGGATCCGGATCCGCAGGCCGCTCGGCTTGGGGCGCGCGTGGGCATCGCTATGCACAACCTGTGCGGATGACACAACAGATGGTGCGCAATAACGTAAATTAGGGTAAAACTTGCCCATCAAGGACGGGGGGTTGCATGTCGAAGATGGATTTCACTCCGCTTTTCCGAGCGGGGTTTCACAATTTGGACTGGCAGAAACTTGTAGAGCTGTGCGTGGACCCGTTTCCAACTTCGACAAGGCGCCCGAAGCTCTGCGCTCAGTTGAATGATTTCATCTCAGAGCTGCGCGCTATGGGGCTGCTTGGAAAGCTATGGATTGACGGTTCCTTCGTGACTGAAAAAATGGAGCCCGGGGACGTTGATGTTGTATTCGTTCCTGACCCTCTTTGTAAAAATGAGTTCACGGCCAACTTGTCTAGGATTGACGCTCTCTTTCATAGACAGGAAGCTAAGGCTAAGTACAACTGTCACGCCTTTATCGTTAATCCCAATTCAGCGGATTCGCTTGCTTATTGGCGTGGTCTCTTTGGCTTCTGCCATGACACTGTTACTCCTAAGGGCTTGGTGGTGCTCAGCCTATGAATAGGATCGCTTCCATCGAAAAGATGCTCGAGGCAGCGCGGCAGTCGCTGGCCGATCAGCGACAGGCTGAGGCTGAATCTGAAGATGTTTTCGCTGCGGCTTCTCTAAATTCCATGCAAGTTCATGTGGCAGAGTTGCAGCATGATCTTGCTTTGGCAAAGGCTGAGCATGGCAAGCAAGTTCTGTCGTTTAAATTGAATGGGCCGCGACTTAATGATGGCTCTATTCCTCTCCATCTGCTGTCCCGGTTGTCGAGTTTAATCGAGCGATCAATGGGATACGCGTCTTACCGAATTCAGAATGGACGTGAGGCTACCAGGCGAATCCCTGAAGAAATTAGGCGGACCCTCGATCTCAGGTTGGCGGATGTGGCGATGGGGTCCACGGAACTTGTGATTACTGGCAACACGTCGCCTGACCTCACCGGTGAGTCACTGCTAGAAAACAGCCTTTCGACAGTGTTTCGGGTGCTAAACGCTGAGCCAACCAGCGTAGCGCAAGAGGCTGCTGAGGCAGGCTCCATGGCATCTCGGATGATTGCTCGTATGCTCACGGAACTTGAGGCGGAGAACTGCACTGTAGACATGGTGTGGACAGACTCGGCTGATCGAGTTCATCGCTGGACGGCCGCTCCGGAGCGCGTTGCTTTGGTTCGGCAGAATCTGCAGCTAGTGACTGTTCGTCCTCCAGAGACGTTCGCTGTTGTTGGTGCCGTTACGCTACTCAGTGCCAGTGGCCGGATTGAGGTGATGGATGATGACGGCAGGAAAATTTCTGCCAAGTTCCCGAGAGATCTGTTTGATCGAGTTAGGCATTTGAAGCTTGGTCAGCGGCTGAGCTTTAGCTTTGAAAGAACCACGACTACCAATGTCAGTGTGGGGCAGACTTTGGAAGACTACACGCTCCTTGGTTTTTCTTTTGGAGACGAATTGGGTTCGATCGAGTATTTAACTGAATGATGGTTGGAGGTGCTGCTTTGCTTGAGGAATTCTGTAGCACTGAATGATTCAACATTGCAGCCCTGCTTTGTCGCAATCTTTGAGACGCTCGGCCGTATCCTTCCGGCCATGCGCTCTCCCCACGGCTTCCGCACCGCCCCGATTTCCTCTGGCTGGGTCCAGACCGGCGAGCGCTGGGCGCTCTGGTACAACGGCCGGGAAACGGCGAACGTCACGCTCGATGGCGGTCCTGGCGTCCGGCTGTGGATGGAGGGCCAGAAGATGTGGCACACCAAGGAAGCGCGCGCCGCCAACGTCCGACAGGCGAAGCGCTACGCCGAGCGCTGGTGCGCAGCCCGGCTGTATCCCGAGCTGCCTCTGCGTGAGGCCGTTGCCCGGCTGACCGACAGCACGCCGATCCAGTTGCCCCCGCCACTGCCCAGCCTGCCGCCGACCCGTGAGCAGCGGCAACAGGCCCGGCGCCTGGCTGAGGCCGGAGCGAAGGAGGTCGAGCGGATCAAGGCGGCGCTGGAGCCGCGCAAGCCGCCAGCAGAGACCAAGCCCCGAGCGAGGGACGTCCGCAGCAAGGCGTGGGTGAGGGGCAGGGCTGGAGCATCTGCGCCGCGGTGTTTGACCACCTAGCCTCCAGAAAACGTCTGCATAGCTCCTTGCGACACAAGGGCTACGTCATGTTTGCTCCAGAAATCAGTTCAATGCAAGTCTTGATTCGCCTCCATAGTCAGGCAGACTTCTAAGCCGCTCTCGGATCCTCGCTGGGTCAGCGCAAAGGACGAGCTGGAGCTGAGCTTCTCCAGTCAAGTGCAACTGATACTGGCGGCGTTCCCAGTCAGAATTTGCCTTTTTTCTTATCTTCTTTGAACTGCTCGGCAATTTCGCTGACCTTTGCCTCTAGCTGACGCCCGATGTTCGTCATGTACTCGACGTGCCCTTTGAGTTTTTCAAGTTCTTGCTCCAAGTCCGATACTGGCATTAGTCCATACTGCATGTTCGCTTCTTCATGCTCTTCAAATCTTGGCGCGCCATCTGGAATCTTTTGGCCAGCTAGATTTGCTGTGAAGAAAATATAGTGGTCGTGACCCGGTACTCGGCGGCCGGACCAATGAGCAAACATGTGCCTAATCGTTCGGTGCATGCCTAAGATCTCAGCTACTTTGCTCAACCCTTCCGACACATCTTTGTTCCAAACGCAGTCAGCAGCGTGGCGCTTGAGGTGTTCGATGGTGTCTTTATCGTTGAGTTTCGAAGCGTACGAGGTGGGTTCTCCCGACTGAATTTGTTCCAGCAGGTTGATGATCCGCCGTGCCTCAAAATCTGCGAAGCAGTAGGTCTGAATGAACAGTCCTATCCTAAAATAATCATCTCTTTCAAGAGGGGTGGTGTCGTTGAGTACATGTCGCAACGACTTTCTTGCCTGTTCCAGTTTTTTCATTTCATCCATTGTCGCCTCCTGGCCTGGGTTCGGATGTGGGCGCGCTGGGCTGCGGCTGGGCGCCCGGAGGGCGAGCATACCTCAGCACCTGCAGCGGGGTGCCTGAGAGCACCTAGCCCGCTCCGCAATCGCTCCGGATGTTGCGTTTTTTCCGGCATAACTGAGCCCGCAGCATGGTGTATTGCGGAGTGGGAATTATAATTAAGCCGTTGAGTTTTAAGGATTACTTAAGAGCTTCCCAAGCTACTGACGTGGGTTCGATTCCCATCGCCCGCTCCATGTCTCCAGCGGTCTGTATCAGGCAGACGCTCCGCGATATCCGAACCCCGCTTTTCCGCGCATGGATCCCGGTCGAGATGCCCGGTGAATGCCAGGGCTGGACGTCGCTTCGCAAACATCCCTCGGCCGGATCGGTCGTGTCCGAATGCATCCTTGCGCATAGCCTGCAGGACAGGAATTCCCCTGCCCCAGCGCTGTGGCCTCCCGGGCCCGGTCGAGCTGCGGGGTTCAGTTGATGCTTGGCTTCGCAATGCTAGAAGATCGTCAGCTGTTGACGCCCAACATCCGTTGCCCGGAGCGTGAATGATCGCTGCACTTGTGCCCATCAGGCGATGCTTTGATTTTTCCGGACGATCCGACCGGCGGGAGTTCTGGTCGTATTCGCTGCTGGCCGGGTTCGTGATGGCGGTGAGCTACAGCGTGATGGATCGCGGTTACTGGCTGGTCGGGTACCTGTCGTTGGATTGGGAAACGTCCGAGATCCTGTGGAAGGTGGGATGGGTCATGACCGTCTGCGCTGTCTTCGTCTTCCTGCCTCCGATGCTGGCCCTGACCGTGAGGAGATTGCACGATATCGACGAGTCAGGCTGGTACACCGTGATCGCGTTCATTCCCTTGGGGGTGTTCGTCCTCTTTCCGGTCATGCTGCTTCCCGGGAGCGAGGAAGAGAATCGATTTGGCGCCGTTCCAGGAGCGCAGGATGCTTGAACCGGCATCGGCCGCAATCGATCGGATCGGCATTGAAGACGTCGACGGTTCGCTGGGGCGCCTCTCTCATCCGCATGTCCCTTGATCGAACCGCCCTGCGGCGCTACACCCAGTGGTTGCCGTTCCTGGCCCTGGTCGCCGTCTGTGTGGCCTGGTGGTCGCCTCTGGGAGTGATTGTCGGCCTTGCCGTGTGCCTTGCGTTGGGGGGCGCGCTGCAGCGAATCGATCTGGTCGGCAATGCCGTGGGCGGCTCACGACTGCGCTCGCGATCGATGAAGCCCTTTGCCGAACGGCCGCCCGCACATGATGTGCTGTTGGATTGGGGCGAGCTGGGCATGGGCGGACCGGCGTACAGCACGCAGATGCTGCGCGATGGCGCCATCGTCGAAGGCGTATCCACTGGAGGCAGTCGTGATGCCAGTGGTGAATGGCAGGACCTGCCGGGAGGCGCGCTGCGCCTGGCCAGCGGGTATGTTGATCGATGCGAAGCAGTGATCGTCTACGACGAGCGCCAAAAGACGGTGCAGGTGCTTGCGGCTGATCCCGGCCAGTTCCGGCAGCAGCTGGGCGAGCGCCTGCAGACCGATGGGGAGGCGGGGGCGGCGTCGTGGCTGCGCAGCCAGTCCGGCGGCGTGACCCAGCTGCATCCCTGCCGAGGCCTATGGCTGGAGCACGGACATCCGGCGCTGGCCGCCGGAGTGCCGCAGGAGCTGAGGCACGTCCTGCCTGATGCCCGGGTGCTGCGCGCGGTCCCGCTGCTTCCCGAGGATCTGCGCGTGACCGCGCATCCGGCGCTGTTCGCGTGCATCTGCCCGTATTCCCTCTACCTTGACGAGGCCTTCAGTGGTCGCCACGCCTGTGATCTGGAGACGGTGATCGCGAGCCCGTCGGGACGCTGCGTGGTGGTGGCCGGCAGTGTGCTTGATGAAAACCTGCGACCCATCGAGGGCGTATGGCTCGCCTGCTGGCAGGGGCGTTGGCAGGCCTTTGCCCGTCATGCGATGGGGGGCTTCGGCAAGGACCGGAGCGTGGCCTGGATCAATGTGATCGACGTTGACGACGACGGCACACTCCAGTGCGAAGCCTATGAGGAACGCTGGGAGTCCGATGCCGTCCATCGATACCCCACGCGCCACACAGCCTTGGAGCTGCCTGTGGAATGGCGCGAAACCGGGTTGGCGCTGCGCGCCCGGGATGGGCGCTTCAGGCTGCGCCTTCCCTCGCGCTGATCAGGCCTCGGCGGCGCGCGCGCTCGTTTCCCGCAGCGACTGTGCATATTCCTCGGTGAGCAGCCCCGACAACGCCTGGCGCTGCTCCGCATCGATCTCGCGCGAGGCGTTGGCCGTGTAGTCGAAATGAACCATCACGCAGCGCCCGCTGGCTACCAGGGCCTCGAACTGGAACGCCTGCTGCACGATCGACAGCGAGGAGCGGCCAATGCTCTCGATCCGGGTCTCGATGCGCACTTCGTGTCCCGCCTGTATCTGCTGCAGGAAGTCGATCTCGTAGCGGCGCAGGATCAGTGCCAGGTCGCGCATGCTGGCCTCGCGGCTGAAATGCCGGAAGATCTCCTGGCGGCCTTCCTCGAACCAGACGGGCAGGGCGGTGTTGGTGACGTGGCCGAGTACATCCACTTCGGAGAAGCGCGGAAATACGGTGATCGACATCGGGTTTCCTTGCGGTCTGGCCTGCCCCCGCAGTGTGCCGCCTGCGCCGGAGCAAGCCACGCCGCAGGGCATCATCCACCCGCCACACGCCCGCGCTATGCTGCGCGCCTGCCGCCCGATCCTGCCGCGATGAAGCTCGCCATCCTGTCCCGCAACAGTTCCCTGTATTCCACCCGCCGGCTGGTCGAGGCGGCGCGCGCGCGCGGCCACACCGTGCGCATCCTCGATCCGCTGCGCTGCTACATGCGCATTGCCGCCGATGGCTTTTCGATGCATTACAAGGGCCGGCCGATGACCGGCGTGGACATGGTCATCCCGCGCATCGGTGCCTCGATCACCCGCTATGGCACGGCCGTGCTGCGCCAGTTCGAACTGATGGGTGCACGCACCCCGAATCCGTCCGACGCGATCCTGCGTTCGCGCGACAAGCTGCGCGCACACCAGCTGCTGGCGGCCAAGGGCATCGACATGCCGGTCACTGTGTTCGGCGACAACCCCGACGACACCGTCGACCTGTTGTCCATGCTGGGCCCACCGCCGCATGTGGTGAAGCTCAACGAGGGTACCCAGGGGCGCGGCGTGATCCTTACCGAGAAGGCCAGCGCCTCGCGCGGCATTGTCGAAGCCCTGCGCGGGTTGTACGCCAATTTCCTGATGCAGGAATTCATCGGCGAGGCCAAGGGCGCAGACCTGCGCTGCTTCGTGGTCGGTGACCAGGTGGTTGCCTCGATGCAGCGGCAGGCGCCGGAAGGTGACTTCCGCTCCAACCTGCATGCCGGGGGTACGGCGGTGGCGGCCAAGGCCAGCCGTGCCGAGCAGCAGGTGGCGGTGCGGTCGGCCAAGGCGCTGGGACTGTCGGTGTGCGGGGTGGACCTGATCCGCTCCGCGCGCGGCCCGCTGGTGCTGGAGGTCAATTCAACGCCGGGGCTGGAAGGGATCGAGGCCGTCTGCGGGGTGGACGTGGCCACGCGCATCATCGAGCACGTCGAGAAGCTTAAAAAACCCTGAGTATTCAGCGGCTTGAGATTCTCAAGGGCGGATGAGGCCGGCTTTAACAAGCCTTTAATCGGCCCACGCGTAGGCTTCAGCGAACCGCAGCTCTGCCTCTCAGCAGGATCGGTATCGGGATACAACTTCAGACCCAGGCGGGGGCACCGCCTGGGTCTTTTTTATGCCTGCCCGCTGTCCCTTGTGGAGGTGGCGTGACGGCCGTAGAGTGGCCACCATCGTTCCTGGATGGATCGGAGGCTGGCGATGTACCGCATCACGATGATCGCGTTGTTGCTGGGCCTGGCCGGATCTGCTGCGGCCAAGCCGGAGAAATCCGTTGTGCAGATGGACCGGCAGTCGCCGGTGGCCGAGCAGGTGCGCCAGGTCGAAAAGGCCCTGGATGATGGCGATTACAGCGAGATTTCCGCTGATGACCGCAGCACCGTGCGCGAAGCGCTGGCCCGGATCACCGCGAGGATGGGCGGCCACCAGAGCGTGCAGGAACTGCCGCCGCAGGTGCAGGGGGAGGTCTTCAACGACCAGGAGCGGATCAATACCCTGCTCACCCGCGCCCACGAGGACAGCCGGCAGATCTGCCAGCATACGCGCAGTACCGGCAGCAACATGCCCAAAAGCCGCTGCCTGACAGTGGCCGAACGCCGCCGGATCGAGGAAAAGGGCAAGGCGCTGTTGAACGACCAGCGCACCTTCAACAACTTCAACCCTGCCAGCTCGCGGTAGGGCTTCCGCTGCCCCGACCATTGGCACTTGCTGGCGTGAAGGGGGTGCGAATAGAGTCGGGATTCGCCACAGACAAGGATTTGTTTGCCATGAAACAGGCTTTGATGTCGGCCGTCCTGTTGTCAGGACTCGCCCTGGTCAGTACCGCATCGGCATCCAGGGGCAAGGACGTGTTCGTGCCCGGCCAGCCGCTGCAGCAGCAGATCGCGCGTATCGAGGTGGAGCTCAAGGACGGCGAAACCTATTCGGAACTCAAGCAGGACGAGCGCACCCGCGTCAACGACGCCCTGGCACGCATGCGCGCAGCGGTGGAGCAGTACCCGGCACGCGATTCCATGCCTGAACCGGTGCAAACCCAGGTCTTCAACGATCAGCAGGTCGTGAACACGGTTTTGACACAGGCGCGTGAAGATAGTCGTCTAATATGCCAACGTGAAAAGCCCATCGGTTCCAACCGGACCACGACGCAGTGCATGACCGTTGCCGAGCGCGCTCGGCAGAAGGAACGGGCACAGCAGGACATGAGGCAGGTCATGCGCGCCGGCAGTACAGTCAATTAGAGGTGACAGTGAGAATCCTGGTAATCGAAGACAACAGCGACATTGCGGCCAACCTGGGCGACTATCTGGAGGACCGGGGGCATACGGTGGACTTCGCGGCTGACGGGGTCACCGGCCTGCATCTGGCCGTGGTGCACGAGTTCGACGCGATCGTGCTGGATCTCAACCTGCCAGGCATGGACGGCATCGAAGTCTGCCGCAAGCTGCGCAATGAAGCGCGCAAGCAGACCCCGGTGCTGATGCTGACGGCCCGCGATTCGCTGGACAACAAGCTGGCCGGCTTCGATTCCGGTGCCGATGACTACCTGATCAAGCCGTTCGCGCTGCAGGAAGTGGAAGTGCGTCTGAACGCCCTGTCGCGCCGCGGCAAGGGCGTGCAGACCCGCGTGCTGGAAACCGGCGACCTGGAATACAACCTGGATACGCTGGAAGTGCGCCGCCAGGGCAAGCTGCTGCAGCTCAACCCGACCGCGCTGAAGATCCTGCAGGCGCTGATGGAAGCGGCACCGGCGGTGGTGACCCGCCAGGAGCTGGAAACCCGCGTGTGGGGCGAGGAACTGCCCGATTCGGATTCGCTGCGCGTGCATATCCATGGCCTGCGTGCGGTGGTCGACAAGCCGTTTGAAGTGCCGCTGATCCAGACCCGCCATGGCATCGGATACCGCATCGCCACCCCGGAAGCCTGATTCCGTGGCAGCCAAGGGGGAGCGTCGGCGCACGCCATACCGGCGGCGCCTGCGCAGCCGCATCATCGTCTCGTTCGTGTTGTTGGGCTTCTGCCTGACGACACTGTTCGCGTTCGCCACCAACTGGGCCCGCATGCGGGTGGAAAACCAGTTGGTGGAAGACGTGATCAACCACAACATCGAAGAGTATGCGCGGCGCTTCTACGAGCATCCGGGGCGCAATCCGGCAGTGCCCGTGCAGCAGATCCGGGCGTACGCCTACTCGGCTGACAAGTTCGACAAGGCCCGCGAGTCGTGGCCGCAGTGGGCCGACTTGCAGAACGGCAATTACAACCTCAGTGGCACCGACGAGCAGGGGCAGCCGTATGCCTACAAGCTTGCGGTACGCAAAGCCGACGACGCCTGGTTCTTCCTCGCCTATGACATGACCGACAGCGTGCGCGGCGGCAAGCAGCTCAACCGCGCGCTGGTGTTGTCGGTGCTGGTGTTCAGCGTGCTGTCGCTGGTGCTGGGCTGGTGGTCGGCGTCGAAGGTGATGAAGCCGGTGTCGGACCTGGCCGCGCGGCTGCGTGCGTACCGTGGCGGTACCAGTGAGCCCGAGCCCTTGGCGCCGCGCTTTCCCGATGACGAGGTGGGGCAGCTGGCACAGGCGCTGGACGACTATTCCTCGCGGCTGACCGAAGTGGTGCAGCGCGATCGCGAGTTCAATGCAGACGTCAGCCATGAACTGCGCACGCCGCTGGCAGTGATCCGCGGTGCCACCGAGCTGCTGCTGACCCGGCCCGGCCTGGACGAGAAGGTGCTGCAGCGCCTGCAGCGTATCCAGCGTGCCGAGCAGCAGTGCAGCGACCTGATCGGCGCACTGCTGCTGCTGTCGCGCAACGAGCGCGGGCAGGGCACCAGCAACGTGGCCCGCGTGGCCGAGCAGCTGCTGGATGCGCACCGCGCGCAGCTGGGTGGCAAGCCGCTGGAGCTGCTGCTGGAAGGCGAGCGCAACCTGGTGATCGATGCACCCGAGGCGGCGCTGTCGGTGGCGCTGGGCAACCTGATCGGCAACGCGGTGAAGTACTCGCAGGATGGCGAAGTACGCGTCTTCGTGGGCGCCAATTCGGTGTCGGTGACCGACAGCGGCCCGGGCCTGAGCGAGGAAGATGCGGCCAAGCTGTTCCAGCGTGGCTACCGCGGCACGCACGCTGGTCATTCGCAGGGCGGCGGCATCGGCCTGTCGATCGTCAGCCGTCTGTGCGACCTGTACGGCTGGCAGGTGAGCGTGCGTCCCGGTGGCGCGCGTGGCGTGATCGCCACCCTGACGTTCTCGCCGAAGCCGTTGTAAGCAGCCCTGCTTTGGTGGGTGCCGACCTTGGTCGGCACGGACCCTGCCGACCTTGCATCACGCCCTGTGTCGCTTGTGACACTGAAGCCCCCGCACGCGGACATCGCATCACAGGCTCAACACGACACCACCGTGATCGCTGCCGCGCCCGGCGCGTGTTCCAACGCACGCATTGGCAAGCCCGCGCCGCACTTGGGAATTTCCTTACAGATCGCCGTGCGCGGTGATGGCCTGATGACCTGGCCGGGGTAGGTGCCTTGGCCGGGATTGGCGTCCTGAAATCAACTGTCAGATGGAAAACTTCCGATGCCTCGCGCGGCATCGCGGACAATGCACTGTGCTCGCTTCATGGCGGGCGGTGCGTGGGGATTCCCGGGAATCCGCCGGAGTTTCCATCCATCTGGGAGTTGTCCGGTACGCCAACCCGCACCGTCCGCCACCTTGCATCTGCAGGTGGCCTGCCGTCTGCGAGGAGCTTCATCATGTCCACCCGCGCGCTGTTCCCCCAGTTGCACGCCCTGATCGGCGATGCCGCCCACCTCCTGCCTGCCGACGTCGCCGAGCGGGTCGAAGTTCTGCTGGATGACCCCAGGGACCTGCTGCCCGCCCTGCTGGCGCGCATGGATGGCCGCGACGCCGCCGACGGCCAGTGGCTGGATGTGCAGGGGGCCAGCCCGGCGCAGGCCGCCATGATGGCTGGTCTCAGCCGCACGCTTGCCGGCCTGAATACCCTGATCCAGCTGCTGCACGCTGCCGAAATCGCGCGGGAGCAGGGCGGCGCCCGCCAGCAGCTCAATCCCGATGTGGTCGACGGCCTGCTGTTGGGCGCCCGCGAACTGGCCCGCTACGCCCGCCAGCAGCTGGAGTAGATCCACGTCACGCATGGGCGCGCTTTGGTAGTGCCGGCCGCTGGCCGGCAATCGAATCGGCCAGTAGATCCACGCCGCGCATGGATGCGCTTTGGTAGTGCCGGCCGCTGGCCGGCAACCAGGCCTCAAGCCCCGGCCAAGCCCAGATACCGCGCATGCAGCTGTTCCACCTGCACCTGCAGGTCCTCCGGCTGCCCATCATTGACCACCACGTCATCGGCCAGCGCCAAGCGCTGCGCACGGCTGGCCTGCGCAGCAATCATCCGGTCGGCCAGCGCAGCATCAATGCCATCGCGCTGCATCAGCCGGGCGTGCTGCACGGCTTCCGGTGCATCCACCAGCAATACCCGGTCCAACCAAGGATAGGCCTTCCGCCCGCCCACCTCGGTCAGCAGCGGAATGGCCGCAATCGCATAGGGGCTCTCAGCCTGCTCGCACTGCTGTTGCATCAGCAGGCGGATGGCCGGGTGGGTGATGGCTTCCAGCGCCGTCCGCTCGGCCGGATCGGCAAAGACGTGGGCGCGCAGGCGGGCCCGGTCCAGGCTGCCGTTGGCCAGCAGCATGTCGGCGCCGAAACGCTCGGCAATGCGGGCCAGCGCCGGGCTGTCGGCAGCCACCACGGCCCGGGCGGCCAGGTCGGCGTCGGCCACCACGATGCCCAGCGCTTCGAAGCGCCGGGTCACTTCACTCTTGCCCGAGGCGATGCCACCGGTCAGGCCAACCACATAGCGGCTCATGGGGACTCCCCTCAGCGCAGCCCGCTCATCACCATGTACTGCTCCACCAGCGGCGCACCCCACATGAAGTACAACCAGCCGGCAATGGCCAGGTAAGGGCCGAACGGAATCGGCGTGGCGCGGTCACGGCCCCGGCTGTACAGCCAGATCGAGCCGATGATGGCGCCCAGCACTGAGGACAGCAGGATGATCGGCAGGATGCCCTTCAGGCCGCACCAGGCGCCCAGGGCTGCCAGCAGCTTGAAATCGCCGTGGCCCATGCCCTCCTTGCCGGTCAGCTGCTTGAACAGCCACCAGACCGTCCACAGCGACAGGTAACCCACCGCCGCGCCCACCAGGGCGGGCTTGGCCGGCATGTACAGGTTGTCGATGCTGCCTATCAGCCCCAGCCACATCAGCGGCAGGGTGAGCTGGTCGGGCAGCAGCTGGGTGCGCAGGTCGATGCCGGACAGCGCGATCAGGAAGCAGGTCAGCACGATGGCGCCGAAACCCTGCCAGCCGAAGCCGAACTGCCAGACGCAGGCCACCACCAGCAGTGAGGTCAGCGCCTCCACCAGCGGGTACTGCAGCGAGATCGGCGCCTTGCAGTGGCGGCACTTGCCGCCCTGGATGATCCAGCTGAACAGCGGGATGTTCTCGTACCAGCTCAGCTTGTGCTTGCAGTGCGGGCAGTGCGACGGCTCGACCACGATCCCCGGTGGGGGTGGTTCATAGAAGTCCGGTTCCTCCAGGACCTCGCGCGCATCGCGCTTCCACTGCCACTCCAGCCGCTTGGGCAGGCGCAGGATGACGACGTTCAGGAAACTGCCCAGCAGCAGTCCGAAGGCGGCCGCGGCGGGGTAGCCGAGGCCAGGATGCTGGTCGAGAAAAGCCATGTATGTGTTATCCGACGACGGCGCCGAGTTTGAAGATGGGAAGGTACATGGCAATCACCATGCCGCCCACAATGGTACCAATGAACACCATGATCATCGGTTCCAGCAGGCTGCTCAGGGCATCCACCGAATTGTTGACCTCCTGCTCATAGTACTCGGCCACCTTGAACAGCATGGCGTCCAGCGCACCAGCCTCTTCGCCGATGCCGGTCATCTGGATGACCATGTGCGGGAACAGGTTGGTCTGCTTCATCGACATGTTCACCGGGTAACCGACCGAAACGTCGTCGCGCATGCGCAGCACCGCCTCTTCGTACACGGTGTTGCCGGTAGCACCGGCCACGATGCCCAGCGCCTCCACCAGCGGCACGCCGGCCTTGAAGGTCACCGCGGTGGTGCGCGAGAAGCGGGCGATGGCACTGTTGTGCATGATCTGCCCGATCACCGGCACCTTCAGCACGAACCGGTCCATCGCATGCTGCATCTTCGGCGAGCGCTTGTAGGCCATGATCGCACCGACAGCGGAGCCCACCACGATCAGGAATATCAGCCACCACCACGACACCATGAACCGCGAGAGATTCACCACCATCTGGGTGAAGGCGGGCAGCTCGGCACCAAAGCTCTTGAACACGTCCTCGAACTGCGGGACCACGAACACCAGCATGATGCCGCTGACCAGCATGGCCACCACCACCACCATGATCGGGTAGAACAGCGCTTTCTTGATCTTGCCCTTCAGCGCTTCGATGTTCTCCTTGTAGGTGGCCACCGTGTCCAGCACGGTTTCCAGCACGCCGGCGCCTTCGCCGGCCCGCACCAGGTTGCGGTACAGCTCGTCGAACTGCACCGGGTGCTTGCTGACCGCTTCGTACATCGAGGAACCGCCCTCGATGTCGGTGCGGATGGTGTCGACCAGCTTCTTCATCCGCGGGTTCTTGTGCCCGCTGGCGATGATGTCCAGCGCCGACACGATCGGCACGCCGGATTTCATCATCGTGGCCATCTGCCGGCTGAAGAAGGCGATGTCCTTGGGCTTGACCGGGCTGCCGGAGGCGCCGAACAGCGGCTTCGGCTTGGGCTTGACCTGGCCCGGGTTGATGCCCTGGCGGCGCAGCTCGGCGCGCAGCAGGTTGGCGTTCTTGGCCAGCTGCTCGCCCTTCATCTTCACGCCCCGCTTGTCGGTCCCCACCCAGACAAACGGCTGCAGTTCCATGGTGGCGCGCGCCACCGGCTCTTTCTTGATCGCACTGCGACTGACAGACATGTTGGCTCCCCAAGACCCGCCATCCCCAGGCGGGTAACTAGCCATCGATGGTAGCGGGTTCAAGGCCGGATGGGCAGTTGGCAGGGGGCCCAGCGTGCGATTTCGTGCCGGGTGCCGACCAAAGGTGACGTACTGCGTCACATTGCCGCGTCCATCGCAGATTCGGAAGCGGGGGGTTCCCATCCGCGAAATTGCTGCCATCATGGGCGCGGGGAAATCCAGGGGGAGGCGTGCCGGGGTTGGCACGCAACCTGCGTTGATCCACCCGCAGGGCATGGGGCCCGCTCAACCGGCGCTGTCCGGTCCGATCCCGTGCACTGAACTCAACCACCACTATCTTGGGGATGTACCAAATGAAGAACCAGAAGGGCTTCACCCTTATCGAACTGATGATCGTCGTCGCGATCATCGCCATCCTGGCCGCCATCGCGCTGCCGGCATACCAGGACTACACCGCCAAGTCGAAGGTCACCGCTGCGCTGGCCGACCTGGCTTCGCACAAGACCCAGTTCGAGATGGAAAAGAGCGCCGGTCGTGTGCCGACGCCGGCGACCGCGGGCTTCCAGGCTGAAGAAACCGGTTCCTGCTCGGTCATCGCTGTCGCCGATACCGGCATGACCTGCACCATCCGTGAGCCGGGCAGCCGTATCGGTGCCGGTGCCCAGCTGGCGCTGCAGTACACCGATACCGTGACCGACGGCACCGGTGCTATCACCACCCCGGGTGGCTTTGCTTGCGTTGTTAAGGGTATGGACGACAAGTTCATCCCGAAGGGTTGCACCAAGGGCAAGTAATTGAGTAAGCCTTCTGCGCGTTGAGAGCTTTAGCTCGAACCGCGCGCTGGTAAGAAGACACAAGGCCCGCTTCGGCGGGCCTTGTGCTGACCGGGCTGGCAAAGTCCGATCAGCACACAGCAATGGGGATTGCTGCAAAAACACAGGGGGAGTCATGCAGATTCAAAAGGGCTTTACGCTCATCGAACTGATGATCGTGGTGGCCATCATCGCCATCCTGGCGGCGATCGCGACGGTGGCGTTCCAGCCATACATCGTCCGCACTCAGTTGACCGCCGCGCTGGCCGATCTCACACCAGGCAAGACCAAGGTGGAAATCCTCGTCAATGAGGGCCGTTCGGCCAGCCTGGTCACGCCGAACTACATCGGTGTCGCCCAGAACGCCCACTGCTCGAACGTCGAAGCCGAACTCAGCGACTCCGGTGTCGGCCACATCAGCTGCACCCTCAAGGGACACAGCGTGCTGGACGGCAAGGACCTGATCCTGCGCCGCTCCGCCGAGGGCATCTGGAGCTGCGATGGCAGCGCGTTCGAAGCGCGCTATCGCCCGACCGGCTGCTGATCACACTTCAGCGCTCCGATGGGATGCTGGCTGCCCCTTGACGGGGCTATCATCCCCGGGGGAGTCAGGATCGTGCCTGCCGGGCCGGGAGTGCCGGGCAAGGCAGTGTTGCTCATGGATTGGCGATGCCGATGGCCATTGGGTCGCGGCGGGTTCTGCTGCCCCGTGCGGTGTCCGTGCAAGACGCACGGCATGGCATGACCCCATGAGCCAAGGATTCATATGAACGCTGTCACCACCGCCAATCTTGTCGGCATCACCGGCCTGGCCCGTCGCCTGGTGCAGGACGGGGCCCTGGACGAGGCCACCGCCCGCGACGCCATGGCCAAGGCCGCCGCCGCGCGCCAGCCGCTGCCGACGTGGTTCGCGCAGAACAAGCTGGTCAATGCCTCGCAGCTGGCCGCCGCCAATGCGGTCGAGTTCGGCATGCCGCTGTTCGACGTGTCCACCTTCGACGCCAGCCAGAACGCGATGAGCCTGGTCAGCGAGGAGCTGCTGCGCAAGCACAACGTGCTGCCGCTGTTCAAGCGCGGTGGCAAGCTGTTCGTCGGCACCAGCAACCCGACCCACTCGCTGGACGAGATCAAGTTCCATACCAACCTGGTGGTCGAGCCGATCCTGGTCGACGAGGACCAGATCCGGCGCACGCTGGAACAGTGGCACGCCAGCCATGACACCCTCGGCGACGCCCTGGGTGGCGATGACGATGGCATGGGCAACCTGGACGTGGCGGCCGGCGACGAGGATCTCGGCGCCACCGGCGGCGATTCCGGCATCGACGCCAAGGGTGACGACACCCCGGTGGTGAAGTTCGTCAACAAGGTGCTGGTCGATGCGATCCGCAAGGGCGCCTCGGACATCCACTTCGAGCCCTACGAAGACGATTACCGCGTGCGCCTGCGCATCGACGGCCTGCTGAAGATGGTGGCGCGCGCGCCGGTGAAGCTGAACCAGCGAATCGCCGCGCGCCTGAAGGTGATGGCACAGCTGGACATCGCCGAGAAGCGCGTCCCGCAGGACGGCCGCATCAAGCTCAACCTGTCCAAGACCAAGCAGATCGACTTCCGCGTCAGCACGCTGCCGACCCTGTTCGGCGAGAAGGTAGTGCTGCGTATCCTCGATGGCAGCGCGGCCAAGCTGGGCATCGACAAGCTGGGTTACGAGCCGGACCAGCAGAAGCTGTTCCTGGATGCCATCCACAAGCCCTACGGCATGGTGCTGGTGACCGGCCCGACCGGTTCGGGCAAGACGGTGTCGCTGTATACCGCGCTGGGTATCCTCAACGACGAGACGCGCAACATCTCCACTGCCGAAGACCCGGTGGAAATCCGCCTGCCCGGCGTCAACCAGGTACAGCAGAACAACAAGCGCGGCATGACCTTCGCCGCGGCGCTGCGCTCGTTCCTGCGACAGGACCCGGACATCATCATGGTCGGCGAAATCCGCGACCTGGAAACGGCGGAGATCGCGATCAAGGCCGCGCAGACCGGCCACATGGTGCTGTCCACGCTGCATACCAACGATGCGCCGCAGACCATCGCGCGCCTGATGAACATGGGTATCGCGCCGTACAACATCACCAGCTCGGTAACGCTGGTGATCGCCCAGCGCCTGGCGCGCCGCCTGTGCGGCAACTGCAAGCGTCCGTCCAGCCTGCCCGAACATGCGCTGCTGGCCGAAGGCTTCACCCAGGCGCAGCTGGATGCGGGCATCGAGCTGTACGAGGCCGTGGGCTGCGACGAATGCACCGAGGGCTACAAGGGCCGGACCGGCGTCTACCAGGTCATGCCGATGACCGATGAGATCGCCACCATCGTGCTGGCCGGTGGCAATGCGCTGCAGATTGCCGAGGCGGCGCAGCAGATCGGGGTGAATGACCTGCGCCAGTCGGCATTGAAGAAGGCGGCGGCGGGCATCACCAGCCTGGCCGAGATCAACCGCGTCACCAAGGATTGAGGTAGATCCACGCCATGCGTGGATGACGCGATGCATGGGGTTGCCGGCCAGCGGCCGGCACTGCCAGGTTGGTGGTACGCGCCGGGTCAGAGCCCTTTCCTTTGGAAAGGGATCCGACCCCGGGTTTACTCCATCCCCAGCTTCTTCAGCTTGTAGCGCAGCGCACGGAAGGTGATGCCCAGCTGCGCGGCGGTACGGGTCTTGTTCCAGCGGTTCTCTTCCAGCGCACGCTGGATGGCGCTGCGCTCGAGCTGCTCGATATAGGAGGGCAGGGCGGCGCTGCCCGGCTGCAGGTCGGCCACGGCTTCGGCGGGCGCCGCACTGCCAGGTGCACGCGGCGCGTGCTGCGGCAGGCGCAGGTCGTCGGCACCGATGCAGTCTTCCTCGGCCAGGGCCAGCGCACGTTCCAGGATGTTCTCCAGTTCGCGCACATTGCCCGGGAACGCGTACTGCGCCAGTGCTTCCAGCGCCGAGGGCGCCAGCAGCGGGGTGGCGCGGCCGTGGCTGCGGGCCAGGCGGGCCAGCACGGCGGCGGCCAGTTCGGGCAGGTCCTGGCGGCGTTCGCGCAGTGGCGGCACCTTCAGTTCGATCACGTTGATGCGGTAGTACAGGTCGTGGCGGAAGCGCCCGTCCTCGACCAGCTCGGCCAGGTCCTTGTGGGTGGCCGAGAGGATGCGGACATCCACCGGCTCCTCGTTGGCCGCGCCCACCGCGCGCACCGACTTTTCCTGGATCGCGCGCAGCAGCTTCACCTGCATCTGCAGCGGCAGTTCAGCCACTTCGTCCAGGAACAGAGTGCCGCCGTGCGCAGCCTGGAACAGGCCAGGCTTGTCAGCGTGTGCGCCGCTGAAACTGCCCTTGCGGTGGCCGAAGAATTCGCTCTCCATCAGCTCGCCGGGAATGGCACCGCAGTTGACCGGCACGAACGGGCCGGCCGCGCGCGCGCCCTGGGCATGGATGGTGCGTGCGACCAGCTCCTTGCCGACGCCCGACTCGCCGAGGATGTAGACCGGCGCCTGGCTGCGCGCGACCTTGCCGATGGTGGTGCGCAGCACATCCATGGCCTGCGAGTGGCCCAGCAGGCGTCCGCCCTGTTCGGCGTTGGGGCCCGGTGCGGGGCGCTCGGCGTTGTTGAGTTCCAGCGCGTGCTTGACCAGTCCGCGCAGCACCGAGATGTCCACCGGCTTGCTGACGAAATCGAACGCACCGGCCTTCAGCGCCTCCACGGCGAGATCCATGCTGCCGAATGCGGTGATCATCGCCACCGGCGTGCGCGGGTAGTGCTGGGCAATCTCGCTGACCAGCTCGATGCCGTTGCCATCGGGCAGGCGCATGTCGGTGATGCACAGGTCGTACGGATTGCTGGCCAGCAGCTCACGTGCCTCGGCCAGGTTGGCGGCGGTACTGATGCGCAGCCCCATGCGGCCGAGGGTCAGCACCAGCAGTTCGCGGATGTCGCGTTCGTCGTCGACGACGAGGGCGCTGCGGGTTTCATTCATGGGCGTGAAAGATAAACGAGGGGGCTGGAAGCGACAAATGTTTGACGCACAGAATGGGGATCAGCTCGGCAGCAGCGTATGTGGACCGGGCAGCACCAGGCGGAAGCAGGAGCCACCGGCCGGCACCGCGATGTAGTCCAGGCGGGCCTGGTTGGCCCTGCACAGCTCGCGCGCGATGTACAGGCCCAGTCCCGTGCCATGCTCGGACGTGGTGAAGAAGGGCCGGAACAGCTGCGCGGCCACGCTCTCCGGGATACCCGGGCCACGGTCCATCACGTCGATCACCGCGCTGCGTTCGTGCTGGGCCACGCGCAACCGCACCCGTGCAGGCTGCTGGCCGATGCGGCCGTACTTCAGTGCGTTGTGCACCAGCACGGTCAGCACCTGGTAGAGATGCTTGGCGTCGACCTGGGCCATCACCGATGTGTCGCTGATGATCGGTTCGATGCTGTCGGTCTCCAGGGTCTGGCCCTGCTTGTACTCCAGCACGAAGCGGCGCACGAAGGCGACCAGGTCCACGTTCTCGGGCGTGGCGCGTTCGCGCCGTGCCAGGCCCAGCACGCTCTCGACGATGCCGTTGGTGCGCTGGCACTGCTGGCGGATGATCTGCAGCAGGCGGCGGTCGCTTTCGTTGAAGCCGGTGCCTTCCTCGAGCAGCTGCACGGCATAGTTGATCGCCGCCAGCGGATTGCGGATCTCGTGGGCCAGGCTGGCCGAGAAGCGGCCCATCGCCGACAGAGTGAGCGATTCGGCGCGGCGCGAGACCACGCTGGAATCGTCCAGGAACACCAGCGCAAGGTCGCTGCCGGCCAGCAGGCGGGCAAAGCGCGGCTGCACTTCCGGCTGGTCGGGGTTGAGCTGCAGCGGCAGTTCGTCCTGTGCCCAGCCATTGCGCCAGCGCTGCAGCCGGCGCGCCAGTTCCGGTGCGGCACTGGCCAGGTCCAGGCGCCCGCTTTCGCCGTTGCCGTCGTTGTCGCCCAGCAGCATCGAGGCGGCTTCGTTGGCCAGGGTGATGCGGTTGTCGGCGTCCACCACCAGCACGCCGGTGCGCATGCGGCGGATGATCAGTTCGTTGATCTGGAACAGGTTGGCGACTTCATCGCCGCGCTGGTTGGCCAGCTGCTGGTTGCGGCGGGCGCGGTTGCCCACCTGGTAGCTGATGAAGGCCAGTGCCAGGTAGCTGGTGGCGAACATCGCCAGTTCGGCGAGGGTGCGGGTGGGGTCGCCGCCTTCCAGCAGCTTCCAGGTGTACTCGACGCCGGTGGCCAGGCTGGCGGCCAGCGCCAGGCCCAGCCCCAGGCTGAGCGGCAGCAGAGTGGCGGCGGCGGCGATGTTGAACAGCAGCGACATCGAGATACCGGCGCTGGCGCCGGGCAGGGCGTGCGACAGCAGGGTGGCGGCCACGATATCCACCAGCACGCCACTGACCACGATCGGGCGCAGCCAGCGTTCGTTGCGGCCGACCACCAGGGCCAGCAGCGCCAGGGCCAGGTAGATGACCGCAACGACATCGGCCAGCCGCGGGTGGTGGGCTTCGCCGACCATGGCCGACAACGGGCTGTAGAGCAGGGCGGCAATGACCGTAGCGATCAGCACCCGGTACAGCGCGAAGAAATACAGTTCACGCCGCGGAATCGATTCGATGCGGTCAATCAATGAAGCACTGGGTGACACGCCGGAACTCCCCTTCTGGCTGCCTGGGTCTGGATTCTGCGGCGGGCCTGTCCGGCGTCCCCTGAAGTCGGGCCGGCACGTCGCGTTTGCGAAGGGCAGTATAGGGCCCCCGGCCGGGCGCCGCCGAAGTGGTCCGGATCGCGCATTTGGCCCGTTGCGGACACCGGTGGCCAGCCCCGGCCCGGGCGCAACTGCCTGAATGACGGTGGAAATCTGCCCGCGTCTGGCGTTTTGTACAGACTTCTTTGCGCCCCGGCGCCGGCTCGGCCACAATAGTGGGCCCGCCGCGGTCCATGCCGGCGCCCCGCCGGGGCCCTGAGGAATTGCGTGCGGTCGTTCCTATTCCCACGGTGACGCATGAATTTCCACGAATACCAGTCAAAACAACTGCTTGCCGAGTACGGCATCCCGGTCCCGGCCGGCAAGGTCGCTGCGACCCCGGACGAAGCGGTTGCCGCTGCCAACTCTCTGGGCCAGGGCCCCTGGATGGTCAAGGCGCAGATCCACGCTGGCGGCCGCGGCAAGGCTGGCGGCGTCAAGTTCTGCAAGACCACCGACGACGTGAAGGCCGCTGCGGCCAAGATGCTCGGCACCAAGATGGCCACCTACCAGACCGCTGGCGTTGAACTGCCGGTCAACCTGGTGCTGGTGACCACCGCCGGCGAGATCGTCAAGGAACTGTACCTGTCGGTGCTGGTCGACCGTGGCACCAAGACCATCACCTACATCGCCTCTTCGGAAGGCGGCGTGGAGATCGAGCAGGTCGCTGCTGAAACCCCGGAGCTGATCCACTCGCTGAACGTCGACTTCGTCGAAGGCGTGCAGGGTTACCACGGCCGCGATTTCGGCTTCAAGCTGGGCCTGACCGCCAAGCAGGCCGGCCAGTTCGCCAGCATCATGGTGAACCTGTACCGCCTGTTCAACGAAAAGGACCTGGCCCTGGTTGAAATCAACCCGCTGGCCATCCTGGACGACGGCAACCTGTACGCGCTGGACGGCAAGTTCGACAGCGACGACAACGCCGCGTTCCGCCAGAAGGCCCTGGTCGCCATGCGCGACAAGACCCAGGAAGATCCGACCGAAGTGATCGCTTCGGAACTGGACATCAACTACGTCACCATGGACGGCAACATCGGCTGCATGGTGAACGGCGCCGGCCTGGCCATGGCCACCATGGACGTCATCAAGCTCAACGGCGGCGAGCCGGCGAACTTCCTGGACGTGGGCGGCGGTGCCAACAAGCAGCGCGTCATCGAAGCCTTCAAGCTGATCCTGTCCTCGGACAAGGTCGAAGGCATCTTCGTCAACATCTTCGGCGGCATCGTCCGCTGCGACATGATTGCCGAAGGCATCATCGCCGCCGTGAAGGAAGTGGGCGTCAAGGTTCCGGTCGTGGTGCGCCTGGAAGGCACCAACGTGGAAGAAGGCAAGCAGCTGCTGCGTGACAGCGGCATGGCCATCATCCCGGCTGACAACATCAACGATGGCGCCAAGAAGATCGTTGAAGCTGTCAAGAACGCCGCCTGATACCGACACCAAGGAATTCCAATGTCTGTTTTGATCAACAAGAACACCAAGGTGATCGTGCAGGGCTTCACCGGCCAGCAGGGCACCTTCCACGCCACTCAGATGATCGAGTACGGCACCCAGGTTGTCGGCGGCGTGACCCCGGGCAAGGGTGGCACCACCCATATCGACCTGCCGGTCTTCAACACCGTTGCCGACGCCGTGCAGAGCACCGGCGCCAACGCCTCGGTCATCTACGTGCCGCCGCCGTACGCGGCTGACGCGATCCTGGAAGCCGCTGCTGCCGGCATCAAGGTCATCGTCTGCATCACCGAAGGCATCCCGGTGCTGGACATGCTGCGCGTCAAGAACGTGCTGACCCGTTCGCATCCGGACACCGTGCTGATCGGGCCGAACTGCCCGGGCGTCATCACCCCGGGTGAGTGCAAGATCGGCATCATGCCGGGCCACATCCACCAGCCGGGCAAGATCGGCATCGTGTCGCGTTCGGGCACCCTGACCTATGAAGCGGTCAAGCAGACCACCGAAGTCGGCCTGGGCCAGTCCACCTGCATCGGCATCGGCGGTGACCCGATCAACGGCCTGAACTTCGTCGACTGCCTGAAGCTGTTCAACGAAGACCCGCAGACCGAAGGCATCATCATGGTTGGCGAAATCGGCGGCGACGCCGAAGAAGCCGGCGCCGAGTACATCAAGAACCACGTGAAGAAGCCGGTCGTCGGTTTCATCGCCGGTGCGTCGGCTCCGGCCGGCAAGCGCATGGGCCACGCCGGTGCGATCGCCTCGGGCGGCAAGGGCACTGCCGAAGGCAAGTTCGCCGCCATGGAAGCGGCCGGTGTTGTCACCGTCCGCTCGCCGGGCGACCTGGGCGCTGCCATCGCCAAGCTGGTGAAATAAGATCGACTGCCTCCGGCAGACGATGCTGTAGAGCCGGCCGCTGGCCGGCTGCTTGAAAACAGAAAGGCCGCCTCCGGGCGGCCTTTCTGCGTCTGGCGCCCTGGCCATCCCGGCAAGCTCATCCACGCATGGCGTGGATCTTATCTCTTGCCAATCTGGCACCTTGGGTGCCGAGAGCCCGGCGTGGGCGACCGTGTGGATCCAGGTCTTGCGACCGAGAAGTAGCTTGGGTCCCCACGCCGGATTCTCCCTGAACCGCC
>NZ_JCAFUN010000023.1:0-55920 GCF_059371375.1 Stenotrophomonas sp. YJH_SMC_64
ACCAGCGCAATTCCGTGCTGACCCAATGGCTGCACCACTACAACTGGCACCGCCCTCACATGGGGATCGGTGGCCAGCCACCTATTTCCAGAGTCCTGCTGAACAACGTGGTGGGTTTACACAACTAACAGTCGACTCTACTACCGCCCCGGTCGATGAGAAGCCCGCCGCAAGGCGGGCTTTTCGCATGCGGCGTTAGAATCGCCGGCACACCGTTCCTCCCACCTTCGAGTCCACCATGCAGCGTGCGTCGTCGTTCCGCCTGTTCCTGCCGTCGCTGTTGTTGACCCTGGTCGTTGCCGGCTGTGGCGACAACGACGCGAAGGCGCCGGCGACCACGGTCACCCAGCCCAGCGCGCAGGCCGCGGCCGCCGCCGATCCCGCCGCTGCATCGTTGCTGGCCGCGCTGCAGAAGCAGCTCGACGGCTACCGCCGCATCATCGTGCTGCTGGCCGACGAGGAACAGCAGTCGGCTGCCGACCGCGGTACCTCCACGCGCGTGGGCCAGCAGCTGTTCCACGATGGCCTGGAACAGCGCACGGCCATCGCCGCGCAGTTCGACACGCTGCTGCGCGGCTCCAGTCCGCAGCGCTTCGCCACCCTCGGCACCGTGCTGGACTACATCGAGTTGGCGCCGGAACTGTTCGACGCCGACCGCCTGGCCTTCCGCGAAGTGCTGCGTGACCTGCATGAACGGGTCGGCACCGATTCGTCGCTGCCGGCGGTGAAGCTGCACCAGCGCATCGGTGAGGACCTGGAGGCGCTTGATGAGATCGAGCGCAACTACAACCAGGAACTGACCCGCATCTTCAGCCGTTTCGAGCGCACCCGCGCCATCGAACTGAAGCGTGAGAAGTGGGACGACTACATCGCCCACCTGCACAAGGACTACAGCCGCGAAGCGATCCTGCGTGACTACGGCGTGATCGAGCCGTACCCGATGTCGATGAAGGACAGCGACCGCGAGATCTTCGGCCGCGACCTGCCGGCCAAGACCGTTGTGCTCACCTTCGACGATGGCCCGCACAAGGCCTATACCGATGAAGTGGTGGCCATCCTCAAGCGCTACGACGTGCCGGGCGTGTTCTTCGAAGTGGGCCGCAACCTGGGCAAGGTCGAGGCCGACGGCAAGGTCAGCCTCGGCCCGATGGCGAAGATCAGCCGCAACCTGATGGAAGAGGGCTATGCGGTCGGCAATCACAGCCTGACCCACGCCCAGCTGTCGCGGACCACCGGTGACGCGCTGCGCCAGCAGGTGCTGGACACCGACACGCTGCTGAAGGATGTCGACAGCAAGCGCGCGCCGCTGTTCCGCTTCCCCTATGGCGCACGCAATGCCGACGGCCTGCAGCTGCTCAACGAAGCCGGGCTGAAGTCGATCATGTGGAACATCGACTCGATGGACTGGGCCGACCCGGTGCCGGAATCGATCGTCCAGCGCGTGCTCGACCAGGTGAACAAGGAACAGCGCGGCATCATCCTGTTCCACGACATTCACGATCGTGCGGTGAAGGCGCTGCCGCAGATCCTCGACCGGCTGATCGCCGATGGCTACCAGTTCGCTGGCTGGAACGGCCGCGACTTCACGGTCGCCCGTGCGCGCAAGGGCGATACCGGTGCCGCCACCGTCACCACCGGCTACGAGAAGTCCTGGGCAATCGTGGTCGGCATCGACAACTACGCCAAGTGGCCGAAGCTGGAGTACGCCAGCCACGATGCGCAGGCGGTGGCCGATACCCTGACCGGGCAGTTCGGCTTCCCGTCCTCGCAGGTGATCGTGCTGAAGAACGAGCAGGCCACGCGCAACAACATCCTGGCTGCCTTCCACGACCGCCTGGCCGATGACCGCACTGGCAAGAACGATCGCGTGTTCGTGTTCTTCGCCGGCCACGGCGCGACCCGCCAGCTCGCCTCCGGGCGCGACCTCGGCTACATCATCCCGGTCGATTCGGACCCGAAGGAATTCGCTACCGACGCCATCGCGATGACCGACATCCAGAACATCGCCGAGAGCATGCAGGCCAAGCACGTGATGTTCGTGATGGATGCCTGCTACAGCGGCCTGGGCCTGACCCGTGGCGGTCCATCGTCGTCGTCGTTCCTGCGCGAGAACGCGCGGCGCAGCGCGCGGCAGATGCTGACCGCCGGCGGTGCCGACCAGCAGGTGGCCGACGCCGGTCCGAACGGCCACTCGGTGTTCACCTGGGTGCTGCTGCAGGCATTGGCCGGCAAGGGCGACCTCAACGGCGATGGGCTGATCACCGGTACCGAACTGGCCGCCTACGTTGCGCCGGCCGTCTCAGCCGTTTCACACCAGACCCCGGCCTTCGGCAGCCTGCCCGGTTCGCAGGGCGGCGAGTTCGTGTTCCAGGTGCCGGACAGCCAGGAGTTCCTCAATGCCGATACGCGCCAGTTGACCGCCGATGCGATCGCACTGAACAACAAGGTTGAAGCCGCCAGCGAAGCCAAGGGCAGCCAGGCGCCGGTGACGGTGGCCGACCTGCAGGGCGGCAAGGCCAAGCTGGTGGTGCCCACTGCGGGCCCGGCGTCGGATCGCCAGCGCGCGCAGCAGGCCAATGACCGCGGCCTGCAGCTGTACCGCGAGAAGCAGTACGACGAGGCGGTGGCGCAGTTCACCGAGGCACTGAAGCTGCGTCCGGACTTCGCCCAGGCCGCCAACAACCTCGGCTTCGTCTACTACCGCCAGCAGCGCTATGCCGAAGCTGCGCGCTGGCTGGAGAACACGCTGAAGATCGACCCCTCGCGTGCAGTGGCCTATCTCAACCTGGGTGATGCCTACTTCAACGCCGGCGACAAGGCCAAGGCCAAGCAGGCCTACACCACCTACCTGGCGTTGCAGCCGCAGGGCAGTGGCGCGGCCCAGGCGCGCGCACAGCTGGAGAAGCTCTGAGCCATGAACGACGCGATCCGCACCGACACCATCGTCGCCATCGCCAGCGCCCCTGGCGCCGGCGGTGTCGGCCTGCTGCGCCTGTCCGGCCCGCGTGCTGCGGCCATCGCCAATGCACTGGGTGCACCTGCACTGCGTCCGCGCCACGCGCACTACGCGCGCCTGCGTGATGCCGACGGCGAGGTCATCGACGATGGCATCGTGCTGTGGTTCCCGGCACCGAACAGCTTCACCGGCGAGGAAGTGGTGGAACTGCAGGGCCACGGCAGCCCGGTGCTGCTGCAGCAGCTGGTCGCGCGCTGCATCGCGCTCGGCGCGCGCCAGGCGCGGCCGGGTGAGTTCAGTGAACGGGCATTCCTCAACGGCAAGCTCGACCTGGCCCAGGCCGAGGCCATCGCCGACCTGATCGCCGCGGGCGACAACCGCGCCGCGCGCGCGGCACGTCGCTCGCTGGATGGCGTGTTCTCGCGCCGCATCGACGCCGTGGTCGAGCAGCTGGTGCTGCTGCGCATCCACGTGGAAGCGGCCATCGATTTTGCCGACGAACCGCTGGATACGCTCGGTGGCGCGCAGGTGCGGCGTGGGCTGGAACAGGCGCGCAGCGATCTGGCCCTGCTGCGCCGCGATGCCGAACGCGGCCGTCGCCTGCGCGATGGCCTGCACGCGGTGCTGATCGGTCCGCCGAACGCCGGCAAGAGTTCACTGCTCAACGCGCTGGCCGGCAGCGAACGCGCCATCGTCACCGACATCGCCGGTACCACCCGCGACACCCTGCGCGAGACCATCCGCCTGGACGGCCTGGAGCTGACCCTGGTCGACACCGCCGGCCTGCGCGACGGGGGTGACGCCATCGAACGCGAAGGCATGCGCCGCGCCCACGTGGAAATCGAGCGCACCGATCTGGCGCTGATCGTGCTGGATGCGCGCGATCCGGCGGCTGGCGAAGCGGCGCTGGGCGAGGCCGTGGCGGCGGTGCCGCACAAGGTCTACATCCACAACAAGTCGGACCTGCTGGAGGCGTTGCCGTCGCTGGACGATCCGGACCGCGTGTTCGTTTCGGCCGCCACCGGCGCCGGGCTCGACGATCTGCACGCGCGTCTGCGTTCGATCGCTTCGGCCGGGGCAGGGGAGCAGGTGGATGGCGAGTTCTCCGCGCGCACGCGCCATGTGGATGCAATCGAACGTGCGCAGGAACATGCGCAGCGCGCCGATGGCGAGCTGGCGCACGAGCACCTGGAGCTGGCCGCCGAGGAACTGCGGCTGGCGCATGACGCGCTGGGTGAGATCACTGGGCAGATGAGTGCCGATGATCTGCTGGGAAGGATCTTCTCCAGTTTCTGCATCGGCAAGTAAGCCTTGGTAGTGCCGGCCGCTGGCCGGCAACCCAGCCGAACGAGCTCCCCGGGATCGCTACGGGGTCGGAGCCCCTGCGGGGATCCGACCCCAGGTCCCCCACCTGTCACATTGCCGCCGCATACTGACGCCCATCACATACCGCTTGGGGAAGTCGCAGTGAAGTCGTGGGGTTGTGCG
The DNA here is from genome assembly GCF_059371375.1 of Stenotrophomonas sp. YJH_SMC_64. Lineage (NCBI taxonomy): Bacteria > Pseudomonadati > Pseudomonadota > Gammaproteobacteria > Lysobacterales > Lysobacteraceae > Stenotrophomonas > Stenotrophomonas sp. YJH_SMC_64. The sequence continues at coordinate 4,445 of NZ_JCAFUN010000023.1, forward strand.
TTGCTGTTGTCGCTGGCCGTGGCACCATCGGTGGCCATGAGTGCTGAATCCTCCACCTCGGCCGCGCACAAGGTGTCGGTCTATGGCCATCGCGGGGCGAGCGCGTTGCTGCCCGAGCACACCCTGGCCGCCTATGCGCAGGCGATCGCCGATGGCGCCGACTACATCGAGCCGGACCTGGTGATGACCAGGGACGGAGTGATGGTGGCCCGCCACGAGAACGAGATCAGCGGCACCACTGATGTGGCCTCGCATCCGGAGTTCGCCAGCCGCCGCACCAGCAAGGTCATCGACGGGCAGAAGGTGGACGGCTGGTTCACCGAAGACTTCACCCTGGCCGAGCTGAAGACCCTGTACGCGCGCGAGCGCCTGCCGGAACTGCGCAGCACCGCCTATGACGGCCAGTTCCGCATCGCCAGCCTGGACGAGATCCTCGCATTCCTGGTCCAGCAGGCCGGGCGTGCCAACCGTGGCATCGGCCTGGTGCCGGAGATCAAGCACCCGACCTACTTCCAGTCGATCGGCCTGCCGATGGAAGACAAGCTCCTGACCGCGCTGCGTGGCAATGCCTATACCAACGTCGGCCCGGTCACCATCCAGTCGTTCGAGACCGCCAACCTGCGCTACCTGCGCGGCAAGATCCCGCGCGGCAGCAACATCCGCCTGCTGCAACTGCTGTGGAAGGGCGACACCCAGCCGGCCGACATCGCCAAGGCCGGTGGCAAGCTGACCTACGCGCAGATGATGACGCCGGCAGGACTGAAGGACATCGCCAGCTACGCCGACAGCATCGGCCCGGAACTGCGCTCGATCATTCCGCTGGACGCCAAGGGCGCGCTGAGCACTCCGACCACGCTGGTACAGGACGCACATGCAGTGGGTCTGATGGTGATTCCGTACACCTTCCGTCCGGAGAACCACTTCCAGGCCAGCAACCTGCGCAAGGGCGCCGACAACGCGCGCAATGCCGAGGGTTCGATTGCCGAGATGCGTGCCTATCTGGCCACCGGCATCGATGCCCTCTTCACCGATGACCCGGCACTGGGCCGGCAGGCGGTGGATGGCATGGGCGCGGCGGGGAATGCGGCGAACTGACGGACTCTGGTAGGTGCCAACCTTGGTTGGCACACTACAACCGCGCCGACCAAGGTCGGCCACTACCGGTTCATGAGGGTGCCGGCCAGCGGCCGGCACTACCGGGGCATTTTCAGCCGCGCGGCTCGTCTGGCCGGCGGAACGGGATCACCACGTAGTCCTGACCTTCGCGCGGCTGCCACAGCACCGGCACGCGCTGCGGTGACGGCGGTTCCAGCTCGTCGTCGGCCAGCGGTTCGGCCTCGTCTTCTTCGTCTTCCCAGCTGTAGCGCGGGCGCGGCGGCAGCGGGTCGGCGTTGCGGAACAGCAGCGCGGCGATGATGCCGGCGAAGGCGCCGCCCATGTGCGACTGCCAGGACACGCCGTCGGCGTGCGGCAGGATGGTCATCAGCATGCCGCCGTAGAACAGCATGCCGATCAGGCCGGTGGCAATCGCTGCACGGTCGCGGCGCAGCAGGCCCAGGCTGGCCAGCAGGAACATCAGGCCATGGGTGACGCCGCTGGCGCCCAGGTGCACGCTGCCCGGATTGCCCAGCATCCACGCACCGATGCCCGAGCCCAGCCACAGCAGGGGCAGGGCGCGCACGGTGGCTTTCGGGTAGACGCTGCCGGCCAGCGTGCCCAGGATCAGGATCGCGATGCTGTTGGCGGCGATGTGCTCGACCGAGGCATGCAGCATCGGGCCGCCGATCAGGCCAAGCAGGCCCTTGGCTTCCAGCGGCGCGACCGCCCAGGGCCGCCAGTCGAAGGTGCCCTGCAGGGCGAACACGGCCACCAGCACCAGCACGGCGGCCAGGCTGACATTGAACGCCCGCAGGATGCGCGAGCGGTCATTGCGGGGGGCCGGTACGTCGCCGGCGGGCAGGGGCGCGTTGTTGTCCATACCTCAGCAATGGCGGTGACTGGCGCGAAACCAAGGCCACCGCAACGGGAGAGTGGGTGAGGCCGGCGGGACAATCCCGCCGGCCGGCCATGATCAGGCGTGGCCGGAGCCTTCCTTCGGCGGGTACTTCAGGCTCAGTACCACGGTGGCGGCGATGATCACCGCGACCACGCCCAGCGACACCGGCGTCGGGATCTTGAACAGGTCGATGATCATCATCTTGATGCCGATGAAGCCCAGCACCAGCGCCAGGCCATACGGCAGCAGGTGGAAGCGGTCGGCCATGCCGGCCAGCAGGAAGAACATCGCGCGCAGGCCCAGCACCGCGAATACGTTGGAGGTGAGCACGATGAACGGGTCGGTGGTGATCGCGAAAATCGCCGGGATGCTGTCCACGGCGAAGATAACGTCGGTGACCGCGATCAGGATCAGCACCGCGAACAGCGGGGTGAACCAGCGCACGCCGTCGCGCTTCACGCTCAGTGCGTTGCCGGCATAGTCCGGCAGCAGGCGCAGGTGCTTGCGCATCCAGCGCAGGGCGGGATTGGTTTCCAGGTCCGGCTCCTGGCCGGCGGCGAACCACATCTTCCAGCCGGTGAACAGCAGGAAGGCGCCGAACACGTAGAGCAGCCAATGGAACTGGCTGATCAGCACGCTGCCGGCGAAGATCATGATCGTACGCAGCACGATCGCGCCCAGGATGCCGATGATCAGCACCTTCTGGCGCTGCTCCTCCGGCACCGCGAAGTAGCTCATGATCATCAGGAACACAAAGATGTTGTCGACCGCCAGCGCCTTCTCGACCAGGTAGCCGGTCAGGAATTCGAGGCCGACCTTGTTGGCCACCACCTGGCCGGCGGTTTCATTCAGGTAGTACCAGAGGCCCGCATTGAACAGCAGGGCCAGCGCTACCCAGCCGATGGACCACCACAGGGCCTCCTTGAAGGTGACCTTGTGCGGTCCACCATGGCGCATCAACACGAGGTCGACCAGCAGGGCGATGACCACCACCGCTGCGAAGCCGCCCCACAACCACACGTTACCGATCGTCTGCATTGGGAATGTCCGTTGGAAAGATGAATGCCAGGCCGGACGGCGAGGATCTGCAACGGAGGATCGGGAGGGGGATCCAGGGACAGAGCTTCGCCAGTACGGCGAAGGTCTCGCTCGCAGTTCCAGTCGGCTGGAACTGCCGTTGCACCGGAGCCTGCGGGCTCGAAATGACGGCGACAACGTCTGGGAGCTACTCCCCTTCTGGCGCCGATTCTGCCGTCTGGCCCCGCCGCCGTCAAATGGGGAGGCCAGGGGTCGGATCCCCAAAGGGGCTCCGACCCCATCGTCGCCACACTGGGGTCAGAGCCCCTGCGGGGATCCGACCCCGGCACCCGGTTTACAATGGGTGGATGAATACCCCCCTTCCGATTGTCCGCCTCAAGAATGCGTGGCGTTCCAGCCACCCGTGGATCTTCCAGAAACTGGTCGAGAAACCGACCGTCCGGCCCAAGCCCGGTTCCATCGTCGACGTGGTCGGCATCGATGGCGAGTTCATTGGCCGCGGGTTCTACAACGGGCACTCGCGCATCGCCGTGCGCATCCTCGAAACCGACCAGAACGTGCCGGTCGATGCCGGCTGGTTCTCGCGCAAGATCGCCCAGGCGGTGTCGCTGCGCCGTGAGGTGCTGAAGCTCGACGCGGTCTCCGACGCCTGGCGCGTGGTGCACAGCGAAGGCGACGGCCTGTCCGGCCTGGTGGTGGATCGCTACGGCGACCTGGTGGTGGTCGAGTTCTTCGCCGCCGGCATGTTCCGCCACCGCGAATGGATCTACGACGCCCTGCGCGAGCAGTTCCCGGGCTGCCGTTTCCACAGCTTCGCCGACGAACACGTACAGAAGCAGGAGAGCTTCGACTTCCACGGCAACACCACCACCGAAGCGTCGGTGATCACCGAGTACGGCATCAAGTTCCGCGCCGACCCGGCCGGCGCGCACAAGACCGGTTTCTTCGCCGACCAGCGCGAGAACCGCGAGTGGCTGAGCCAGCAGGTGGAAGGCAAGAGCGTGCTGGACCTGTGCTGCAACACCGGCGGTTTCGCCGTGTATGCCGCTGCGCGTGGCGCTTCGGAAGTGGTCGGCATCGACATCGATGAGGACGTCATCCAGATCGCCAAGGGCAATTCGCGCCTGAACAACGTGCGCCCGAAGTTCATCCAGTCCGACATCTTCCCGTGGCTGCGCGACGCCGCCAACCGCGGCGAGCAGTACGACGTGGTGATCCTGGATCCGGCGAAGATGACCCGCGACCGCGACCAGGTCATCACCGCGCTGAAGAAGTACCTGGACATGAACAAGCTGGCGCTGGGCGTGGTCAAGCCGGGCGGCCTGTTCGCCACGTTCTCCTGCACCGGCCTGGTGGCCGAGGACCAGTTCCTCGACATGCTGCGCCGCGCGGCCTATTTCTCCGGCCGCACGATCCAGATCCTGAAGGTCGCTGGTGCGGGTCCGGACCATCCGTTCATGGCCCACGTGCAGGAATCGCGTTACCTGAAGGCCGTGTTCTGCCGCGTGGTCGACTGACCGCGGGACGATGTAGAGGCGAGCCGCGCCACCTGATCCTGGGGGCGCCATTGTTTCGAACGCATCGCAATGCGCGGGAAGCTGGCCGCTGGGCCGTGAATACGATTCATGCTCGACTCGCGGTGCCTGGCAGCCGAGCGTGAGCCCGACTCTACAAATCTGCTGGCTGCAGCGCTATGGTCGGGCTCTTCCCATTGCCGGTGAGAGCCCATGCCATCGTTGCGCCACCTGTCCGTCGTGCTTGCCCTGGCGCTGTGTGCGCCGCTGTCGGCTCATGCCATCGAGTTCAGCGCACAGGAACTGGCCCGCGCCAAGGCGCTGCAGCAGCGCCTGGTCACACTCGACAGCCATCTGGATACGCCGGCCAATTTCGGCCGGACCGGCTTCGACATCGAGCAGCGCCACGACCGCAACGCACTCTCGCAGGTGGACTACCCGCGCATGGTCGAGGGCGCGCTGGACGGTGGCTTCTGGGCCATCTACACCGATCAGGGCGACCGCAGCCCAGCCGCGCACCTCGCCGAGCGTGACCATGGCCTGCAGCGGCTGCTGGAAATCCGCGAAATGCTGGCCGCCAATCCCGAGCGTTTCGCGCTGGCATTGACCGCCGATGACGCGGCACGCATCAAGGCCGCCGGCAAGCGCGTGGTCTACATCAGCATGGAAAACGCCAGCCCGCTGGTGGAAGACCCCAGCCTGCTCTCGTTCTACCACCGTGCCGGCCTGCGCCTGCTCAGTACCGTGCACTTCGCCAACAACGAGTTCGCCGATTCGGCCACCGACCCCAAGGGAGCGGAATGGAAAGGCCTGAGCCCGGCCGGCAAGGACCTGGTGCAGCAGGCGGTGAAGCTGGGCATCGTGATCGACCAGTCGCATGCGTCCGACGCGGTGTTCGATGACCTGCTGGCAATGATGCCGGTGCCGTTCGTGCTGTCGCACAGCTCAGCCAAGGCGGTCTACGACCACCCGCGCAATCTTGATGATGCGCGCCTGCGCAAGCTGGCCAAGGCCGGCGGCGTGATCCAGGTGAACGCCTATGGTGGCTACCTGATCGACACCGCAAAGACGCCCGAGCGCAAGCAGGCCGAGGAAGCGCTGAGTAAGCAGCTGGGTGGCTGGGAAGGCATGGGCATCGAGCAGGGTGTTGCCCTGCTGAAGGCCGAACGGGCGCTGGACCACGAGCACCCGGTGCGCCATGCCAGCCTCGACGACTTCTTCGCCCACTTCGAGCACATCCTCAAGGTGGTCGGCCCCGAGCACGTGGGCATCGGCCTGGACTGGGATGGCGGCGGCGGCCTGAGCGACCTGCCCGATGTCAGCCAGCTGCCGAAGATCACCGCGTGGCTGCTGCGCAAGGGTTACACCGAGCAGCAGATTGCCGGCATCTGGGGCGGCAACCTGCTGCGGGTGATGCGCCAGGCGCAGGACTATGCGGCAAAGCAGGGCGGTTGACCGCCCTGTGGTAGTGCCGGCCGCTGGCCGGCATTGCCCGTATCAACAGGATGAGAGGTGCCGGCCAGCGGCCGGCACTACCGGTGATCCGGTTATTTCGCGATCAGCGCGTGGCGACGGCTGTACAGGAAGTACAGCACCAGGCCGGCCACGTTCCACAGCAGGAAATACAGCTGGGTGGTGTGCGGCAGGCTGAGGAACAGGTAGATGCAGCCCAGTGCGGCCAGCGGGCCGACCACGAAGGCCAGCGGCGTGCGGAACGTGCGCTCGCGGTTCGGCTCGCGCAGGCGCAGCACCACCAGGCAGATGCCGACGGCGGTGAACGCGGCCAGGGTACCGGCGTTGGCCAGCGCGGCAATCTCGTCCAGGCGCGCCACACCGGCCAGCGCCGACACCACCACTGCGGTGAACAGCGTGGTCGCCACCGGCGTGCCGGTGCGCGCGTTGACCTTGGACAGGCCACGCGGCAGCAGGCCATCACGGCTCATCACGAAGAAGATGCGGCTCTGGCCGTACAGGAAGGCCAGCAGCACGGTCGGCAGGGCGATGATCGCGATCACGCCGATCACCATCGCCGCGGTCGGATGGCCCAGCTGGCGCATGATCAGCGCCAGCGGCTCGGCGCTGTGGCCAAACACGGCGTAGCTCATCGCACCCACGGCGGCCAGCGCCACCAGCACGTAGACGATGGTGCAGCCGATCATCGAACCGATGATGCCGATCGACAGGTCGCGGCCCGGGTTCTTGGTTTCCTCGGCGGCGGTGGAGATCGCATCGAAGCCGTAGAAGGCGAAGAAGATGATCGCCGCCGCTGCCATCACGCCGTGCTCGACGCCATCGGGGCCCATCGACTTGGCGAAGCCATACGGCATGAACGGCTGCAGGTTGGCGCTGTCGAAGGCGGGCAGGGCCACGGCCACGAAGATAGCCAGCGCGATCAGCTTGAACACCACCAGGATGGCGTTGAGGGTGGCGCTTTCCTTGGTGCCGGCCATCAGCATGCCGGCCACCAGCCAGGTGATGATGATCGCCGGCAGGTTGATCATGCCGCCTTCCACGTGCGGGCCGGCCGCCAGCCAGGCCGGCAGGTGCACGTTCCAGCCGAACTGGGTGTGGACCCATTCGAGGAAGCCGACGAAGTAGCCGGACCAGCCCACCGCCACCGTACTCACCACCAGCGAGTACTCCAGGATCAGACTCCAGCCCACCACCCAGGCAAACACCTCGCCCAGCGCACTGTAGCTGTAGGTGTAGGCACTGCCGGCGGCCGGCATCATCGTCGACAGCTCGGCGTAGGACAGCGCCGCACAGGCGCAGACCGCACCGGCGATGGCGAAGGAGATCAGTACGGCCGGGCCGGCCAGGTTGGCACCGACGCCGATCAGCGTGTAGATGCCGGTACCGACGATGGCGCCAATACCCAGCGCGATCAGGTGCGGCCAGCTGAGCGTCGGGATCAGACGCCTGCCGGCTTCGTGGACGGTGACGGAATCTAGGGACTTGCGCCGGAACAGGGACATGCAGGCCTCGGAAGGGGTGACTAAGAACGACAAGTTCCCGAGTGTGACCGAACGCAGCGCAGCATTACCACTGACGGGGGTCATGCATGGCGGCGCGCGCGCTGCCCCCCGGCCACGCTGCCGGAATCGGCACAAATGCTGGCAGGGTTCGAAATGATTCGATCCCTCAAGGCGAGCCCGGAGGCGATTGAAGTACGAGAGCAGGGGCCAGATCGATGCTGACCCGCTGCGGATCGATCACCGGCGCCGCACCTTGGGTTCTCAACTGGGCCACCAGCACTTCGAAGCCATGCGCGCGGCCGAACGCGTGCTCGTCCAGGGTCAACGGCAGCAGCTGCAGGAAGTCGAATCGTCCCGATGGCAGTTGCTGGGGTCCCGGAAAGTGCAATGACGGAACGAAGACGGCCGCCTGCAGCATGCTCCCTGCGTGATCCACCGGCCCCCCCAGCTTCAGCCGGTCCCATGGCGCCAACGGATTGCCGGGCATGCGTGAGTGGCACAGCAGCAGGTGGTACGCGGTGAACCAGCGCAAGGTGGTCAGCGCCCACGTCGCTTCATCCTGGGTCTCAAGCATCAGTTCGATGCCCCACCCCGAATCTCCATCTTCGTGCCGCCCTTCCCAGGGGTTGGACAGGCCGGTGCTGACATAGATCCAGTGCCGTCGATCACCGTGCGGAGGGCACGCATTGACGCCGACATGCAGCCAGCGCGGGTCGATCTGCTCCTGCTTGAAGACGTTGCGCAGCAGATCCATGTCGAGGGGGTAGATCCCCGGTCCGGTATCGCCGAACAACCGCCGGTACAGCGTCTCCTCCCGATACTCCCAGCTGCGCTCCAGCAGGGTGTCGTCGTCGATGGTGCTCACTCAGCCACCCTGCCGGGCCAGCGGCAGCCGTCTTCCTGCCAGGCTTCGGGGTCGTCGTGGAAGGTGGTGCTGCGGCCATCGCGGGCGCGTTCGTAACGCAGATCCAGCACCAGGGCACCCTGCGTGCTCAGCAGGTAGCGGCCGTTGAGGCGTCCGTCGATGCGTTCTTCCCAGACGCTGTCGAACTGGTACGGGCGATCTTCGGCCAGCACCGTGGTCTCCATCGAGATCCGGTGCAGGGGCAGGCGCTCACGCTGCCCGGCGTAGCGCACATCGGCCCGGCCGTCTTTCAGCCAGCGCCATTCCAGGTGGATGCTGTCATTGCGACCGCCGCTCAGGCAGCGATGGTCCTGCACGGTGGTGCCAGAGGCGGTGCCGGCGAGCAGTAGTGCGACCGCGGTTGCCAGCCAGGCCTTCATCCGTTCAACCCCAACCGGATGCCGAACCCGACAAGGAACAGGCCGGCCACCCGGCGCAGCGCATCGCTGATGCGCGGATGCTGGATCAACCGGCGGCGGGCCAGGTTGCCCACACCGATCAGCATCGAGCAGTAGGCGATGCTGACCACCAGGATGATCCCGGCCAGCGCCGCGAAGGTGGCGATGCCCTGGTGCGCCTTCGGATCGATGAACAGCGGCAGGAAGGCCATGTAGAACAGGATCGCCTTCGGATTGAGCAGGCTGACCAGGATTGCCTGCTGGAAATAGCGGCCCGGCTGCATGCGGATCGGGCCAGCATCACCGCCCTCGTGCTTCGGCGTACGCAGCAGGCTGATGCCCACCCATACCAGGTAGGCCGCACCCAGGTACTGCACAGCGTGGAAGACCAAGGGGTTGGCCTTCAGCAGTGCGGCGACACCGGCCAGCGCCAGCCACATCAGGATCTGATCGCCGACCAGCAGTCCGGCCAGTGCGGTGTAGCCGCCGCGCACGCCGCCCCGACCGGTGGCGGTCAGCAGGGTGAAGGTGCCGGGGCCGGGCAGGGCGAGAAACACCAGCACAGCGACCAGAAACGTCCACAGGTCCTGGATGCCCATCCACGGCATGGCGGTGTTCTCTCTTACGGGGGGCTGCCATTGTCGGCCAGCACCGGGGTGGGCGACAGGGGGTGGGGGAGTCCATCGGGCATGCCAGACAGCAGCGGTTGCAGGTGCTGGCGCAGCTGCGCATGCAGCTGCCGCACCGCCGGCGAGAACTGCTTGCGGTGCGGGCACACCAGCTGCAGCGGAATGTGGCTGCCGAGGCCGTCGAGCAGCAGCTGCAGGCGTCCGGCCAGCACGTCTTCGCGCAGGTCCAGCCAGGATTTGTAGGTGATGCCTTCGCCGGCCACCGCCCAGCGCCGCACCACGTCGGCGTCGTCGCAGACCAGCGGGCCGCGCACCGGGATCACGGTGCGGCGCCCGTCGACCTCGAACGACCAGCGATCGTAGGCGCGGCCACTGAGCTGGTAGACCAGGCAATCGTGCTCACGCAGTTCGTCCAGACGCACCGGCGTGCCCCGTCGCTGCAGGTAATCGGGCGACGCCGCGAGCACACGACGGTTGCCTTCGAGCAGGGGCAGGGCGACGTAGCTGGCGTCATCGAAGTGGCCGATGCGGATGGCCACGTCGACCGGGTCGCGGAACACGTCGGCCACTTCATCGGACAGCCGCAGGTGCAGGCGCAGCCGTGGATGTGCGGCTCGGAATGCGGTCAGCCACGGCAGCAGCAGGTTGCGACCAAAGTCCGACGGTGCCGACAGCTGCAGCGTGCCGTGCAGTTCGGCGTCCTCGCCCTGTACGCGGGCCCGCCCTTCGCGCAGGGTAGCCAGTACCTCCTGCGCATACGGCAGGTACAGCGCGCCCTCGCCGGTCAGGCGCAGGCTGCGGGTGGTACGCACGAACAGGCGCAGGTCCAGTTCGCGTTCCAGCCGCGCCACGGCAGCAGCGACCTGGCCGGGTAACAGATCGGCCTCGCGGGCCGCCTGCGAGAAGCTGCCCAGTGCGGCCGTGCGGACGAACAACTGCAGGTCGTCGAAGCGGATCATCTTCATTGCCGGAGTGAAAGTGCTGCCCGATTCTGCGCCTTTCTGAGCGACCGTGCGCGGCGCAACCTGTGCACTCCTTCCCCACTGGACCACTGCCATGCGCGCCATTGCCTACACCCACGCCGGCCTGCCGATCGACGACACCCGGGCCCTGATCGATATCGAACTGGAACTGCCGCAGCCCGGCCCACGCGACCTGCGGGTGGCGGTGCGCGCGGTGGCGGTGAACCCGGTCGACACCAAGGTCCGCCGCGGCGTGGCCACCGACGGCCCGCGCGTGCTGGGCTGGGATGCGGTCGGCATCGTCGACGCGGTGGGCAGCGAAGTCACCCTGTTCCAGCCTGGCGACGCGGTCTACTACGCCGGCGTGATCGACCGCCCGGGCAGCAATGCCGAGTACCAGCTGGTGGACGAGCGCAGCGTCGGCCGCAAGCCGGCCAGCCTCGATGATGCCGCCGCCGCCGCGCTGCCACTGACTGCAATCACCGCCTGGGAGCTGCTGTTCGACCGCCTGCGCATCCCCGAGGGCGGTGGCGAAGGCCAGACCCTGCTGGTGATCGGTGCGGCCGGCGGTGTCGGTTCGATCCTGGTGCAGCTGGCGCGGAAGCTGACGAAACTGACGGTGATCGGCACCGCATCGCGCCCGGACACCCAGGACTGGGTGTATGCGATGGGCGCGCACCACGTGATCGACCACAGCCTGCCGCTGGCCGAGGGACTGGCACGGCTGGGCATCAGCGAGGTGCAGCACGTGGCCAGCCTGACCCACTCCGACCAGCACTACGCGCAGATCGTGGAGCTGCTGGCGCCGCAGGGCCAGTTCGGCCTGATCGACGATCCGGGCCAGGTGGACGTGATGGCGCTCAAGCGCAAGGCACTGTCACTGCACTGGGAGTCGATGTTCACCCGCCCGCTGTACAAGACCGCGGACATGCAGCGCCAGCACGACCTGCTGAACCGGGTGGCCGAGCTGATCGATGCCGGCGTGCTGCAGACCACCCTGGGCGAGCATTTCGGGCGCATCGACGCGGCCAACCTGCGGCGCGCGCATGCGCTGCTGGAGAGTCACCGCGCCAAGGGCAAGATCGTGCTGGAAGGCTGGTAACGCTGGTTGTTCCCGCGCCCTTGGGAGCCGCTCGTGGGGTCAGATCCCCTTCCCGTTGGGAAAGGGATCTGACCCCTGCCTCAGGCCACGCCGTTGTCGACGTGTTCGGCGAAACCGGGCTGCTGGCGCAGGCGTTCGAACCACGCCGCGAGGTGTGGCAGCGCGGGCTTGTGGCCGGGCGTGCTGCGCCAGCGCTGGGTCGACAGCCCCAGCACGATATCGGCGAGGGTAAAGGTGTCGCCCGCCACATAGCCGTCGGAAGCGGCCAGCTGTGCATCAAGCACCCCCATCAACCGGTTCCACTGCGCCAGGCTGGCCTCGGCGCGGGCATCGTCCGGGTAGTCCGGATGCTGGCGCACGCGCGCCATGAACACATGGCGCCAGGCGCTGTTGAGGTCGCTGGACTGCCAGTCCATCCACTGCTCCACCCGGGCCCGGGCCTGCGCTGCTGCGGGCAGCAGGTCGTCACGGCCGGCGCGGGCGGCCAGGTAGCGGCAGATGCTGTTGGATTCCCACAGCACGAAGTCGCCATCGCGCAGGACCGGTACCTGCCGGTTCGGATTCAGTGCGGCCAGCAGGTCCGCGGGTGGCGCAGGCTCGTGGCGCGGGGGCAGATCCAGCCCCGCGCACAGCCACAGCACCTTGCGCACGTTGATGGAGGTGGGCTTTCCGTACAGAGCGAGCATGGTCCTGGCGCAGCAGCTGAGACTCCGCCAGCCTACACTTGCCCCATGCAAACCGAATATCTGCTCATTGGCGGCCTTCTATTGGCCGTGCTCATCCTGCAGCTTGTCGCCCTGCTGCGCCGCCCGCCGCACGACCGCCTCGAACAGGCGGTGCGTGAGGAGGCGCGCGCCGGGCGCAGCGAGCTGCGCGAACAGCTCGATGGCTTTGCCCGCGCGCTGACCGATCTGTCCACCCGCACCGACCAGCGCCTGGACCTGCTGCGCGAGGCGCTGGGCGAGGACGCCCGCAAGGCGCGTGCCGAGGCGGCGGAGAGCCAGCAGCGTGGCGCCGCACTCATGGGGCAGCGCCTGCAGGAACTGCGCGGCCAGCTGGAAACCTTCGGGCAGCAGCAGGAAGCGCGCATCCACGCCTTCGGCCAGCAGCTGCAGGAACTCACCGGGCGGACCGATACCCAGCTGGGCGCGCTGCGCCAGACCCTGGTGGACGATGCGCGCAAGGGTCGTGAGGAAGGTGCGCAGTCGCAGCAGCGCCTGACCGAAAGCCTTGGCCTGCGCCTGCAGGAACTGACCCAGCGCAACGAACAGCGCATCGCCGAGATGCGCGCCACGCTGGAAGAGCAGCTGCGCGCGCTGCAGAACGACAATGCGCAGAAGCTGGAGCAGATGCGCCACACCGTGGACGAAAAGCTGCAGTCGACGCTGGAAACACGCCTGGGCAACTCCTTCAAGCTGGTTTCCGAGCGCCTGGAACAGGTGCAGCGCGGTCTTGGCGAGATGCAGCAGCTGGCCACCGGCGTTGGCGATCTCAAGCGTGTGCTGACCAACGTCAAGAACCGTGGCAGCTGGGGCGAAGTACAGCTGGAGAACATCCTCGAACAGACGCTCACCCAGGAACAGTACGCGCGGGCAGTGAAGGTACGCCCGGACAGTGGCGAGATGGTCGATATCGCGGTGCGCCTGCCGGGCCGCAGCAGTGACGACACGCCGGTGTGGCTGCCGATCGACTCCAAGTTCCCGCGCGAGGACTACGAGCGCCTGCTCGACGCGCAGGAACAGGGTGACGCCGAGGGCGTGCGCCTGCAGGGCATCCAGCTTGAACGCGCGGTGCGCGTGCAGGCCAAGTCGATCTGCGACAAGTACATCGCGCCGCCGCACACCACCGACTTCGCGGTGATGTTCCTGCCCACCGAAGGCCTGTATGCCGAAGTGATCCGGCGCCCGGGCCTGGTCGACCTGTTGCAGCGCGAGCACCGCGTGGTGGTGGCTGGACCGACCACGGTCACCGCGCTGCTCAACAGCCTGCAGATGGGCTTCCGCACGCTGGCCATCGAGCAGCGTTCCAGCGAGGTGTGGAGCCTGCTGGGTGCGGTGAAGAGCGAGTTCGGCAAGTTCGCCGGCATTCTCGAGAAGGCCGAGAAGCAGATCACCACGGTCGGCCGCAGCATCGGCGAAGCCAGCCGCAAGACGCGCACCATCGAACGGCGCCTGCGCGGCGTGGAGTCGCTGGCGTCAGAGCAGGCGCAATCCCTGCTGGGCGGCTTGGCCGATGCTGATGCCACGGCCGAGGACGAAGGCAACGAAGGCGACGACGGCGACGAAGCCTGAGCTACGTCGACACGCCGCCTGCATGGTCGATGCGTATGCTGGCGGCCTGTCCTACTGGATCAGGTAACGCCATGCGCCTGCGCCTCTGCACCAGTCTCATCCTGACCGCGCTGCTTGTCGCCTGCAGCAGCGCACCGCCGGCTGCCAATCCGGCGGCGGCACCCGCCGCAGCCACCAGTCCCGAAGCGGCCGAGGCCTACCGCGAAGCGCGCGATGTGGACTGCCAGGCCGCTGGCGGCACCCTGCAGCGGCTGGGCCGGCTGCAGCGCGAACAGTGCGTGATTCCCTACGCCGATGCCGGCAAGGCCTGCAGCCGCAAGAGCGACTGCACGGGCCAGTGCCTTGCCGGCGGCGAAGTGGCGGTTGGCAGCCCCGCCACCGGCACCTGCCAGCGCGATGCCCGCCAGAACTTCGGCTGCCGCCAGCGCATTGATGAGGGCAAGGCGCAGGGCATGATCTGCGTGGACTGATCGTAGTGCCGGCCGCTGGCCGGCAGCCTCATGAACCCTTGCGAACGATCGCACGATTGCCGGCCAGCGGCCGGCACGACCGACATCGCGCGGCGCTATGCTGGTGGGCCATTCCCCGCTGTTGCCGGAGCCCCCGCGTGAGCACTTCGATCCAGGACATTTCCCTCACCACCATCGACGGCCAGCCGTCCTCGCTTGCCGACTACCAGGGCAAGGTACTGCTGCTGGTCAACGTCGCCTCCAAGTGCGGCTTGACCCCGCAGTACGAAGGCCTGCAGGCGCTGTATGCGGAAAAGCACGCACAGGGCCTGGAAGTGCTGGGCTTCCCGGCCAACAACTTCCTCGGCCAGGAGCCGGGCAGCGAAGCGGAGATCCAGCAGTTCTGCCAGCTCACCTACGATGTCAGTTTCCCGATGTTCTCCAAGATCAGCGTGGCCGGTGACGACACCCACCCGCTGTACCAGCAGCTGACCGCTGCGCAGCCGCAGTCGATCGGCGAAGGCCCGCTGCGCGAGCGCCTGGCCAGCAAGGAGATTCCGATCCACGCCGCGCCGGCGGTGCTGTGGAACTTCGAGAAGTTCCTGGTCGGCCGCGACGGCAAGGTCATCGCCCGCTTCGCCCCGGACGTGGCGGCTGACGACGCGCGCCTGCGCGAAGCCATCGAAGCCGCGCTGGCTGCCTGATCGGCCGGGGTCGGATCCCTTTCCACGGGAAAGGGCTCCGACCCCACCCACGGGGCCAAAGAAAAACCCCGCCGAGGCGGGGTTTTTCATGCGTCGCTGAAAGGACTCAGTGCGTCCACTGCGGCATCGGCATCGCATCGACCGGGATCGGCGAATTGGCGTCGTCGTGGCCACGCTCGCGCTTGCTGCGCAGATCGTTCTCGATCTGGTAGTTGCGACGCTGCATCCATGCATCGCGCACCAGCGAGTACTCGTCCACGGCAGTGTCACGCAGGTCGTCGATCGCCAGCAGCTGCGCGCGGGTATCGACCAGCTGCAGGCCCTGCAGGCCGATGCGGACCTTGTCCTCTTCGATACGGCGGATCGGCGACAACGGAATGTCGCCGGCCAGGCCGAACACGTCGCGCACGGTACGCGGGCCGAAGAACGGCAGTTCCACGTAGCGCGAACGACGCCAGCCCCAGGCACCCAGGGTCTGGCCGAAGTCCTCATTGCGGCGCGGCACCATCGCCTTGCTGGCCGGATCGAACAGGCCACCGATGCCCAGCGTGCTGTTCATCAGGAAGCGGCCGAGGCTGTCCCATGCATCGGCACCGCGGCCCTGCAGCAGCTGGTTGGTGATGGTCACCGGCGCGCGCAGGTTGCTGAAGAAGTTGCTGACGCCGGTGCGGGCGAAGCGCGGCACCACGTGGGTATAGGCGGTGGCCAGCGGACGCGCGACGCCGCGGTCGACCGCGTTGTTGAACTTGTGCACCTTGCGGTTGAACGGTTCCCACGGATCGTAGGCCGCTGCGTTGGTGGTGTTGCCGGCACCGCCATAGAGGGCATCGAAGTCGTCATCGCCACCGGGCGCGGTGGCGGCTGAGGTCTTCGCCGCGCTGCCGTCGCCGCTGTCGGTGGGAGCAGCCGGCGACGATGCGGCAGCAGCCGGCGGATTGGCCACCGGCGCGACCAGGGCAGCGTCAGCCGTGCCGGCATCGGTGGCCGCGACGGCGGGCGAGGTGGAAGAACTGGCCGGGACCACGGTGCTGGCTGCCGGTGCATCGCTGCGCGCGGGCTTGCCGGCACAGGCGGTGAGGGCGGTGGCCAGGACGATCAGGGGGAGAGTGCGCACGACGTTCATGTCAGCTCGCAGCAGAAGTAGCGTTGAAATCCAGGTTGGGCGACAGCCGGTAGGCCGCGCTCAGTTCGTTGTAGCCAGCCGGCGCGCCGGTGATCACCAGCGGATGGCCGGCCTTGCGCGCACGTGCCGCCAGCTCGGCCAGCAGGGCCAGGCCGGCGCTGTCCACGCGTTCGACCTCAGCCAGATCCAGCCGTGCCAGCTTTGCCGGCAGGGCCTGCAGCTGCGGCCATAGCGCGATCACCGCAGCGCGGTCGAGCACCCCGCGCAGGCGCAGGGTGTCGCCTTCCAGCAGCGCCAGTGCGTTACTTGCCATTGCCCGCGGGCCCGGCCTGCATGCTGCCGCTGTGCAGCTCGCTGGCCACCTGCTTGATGCCCTTCTGGCGCAGCGGGGTGTCGAACTGGTTGCGGAACGTCTGCACGTAGGAGATGCCTTCGATGTTGACGTCGAAGATCTTCCACTGGCCGTTCACGTTGCGCATCCAGTACTCGACAGGGGTCGGCTCGCTGCCGGCACGCACCAGCTCGGTGCTCACGCGCACGCCGCGGTTGCCCGGCAGCGGGCTTTCACCCTTCAGGCGGAAGCTCGGCTTGCCCTGGATGTTGAGCAGGGTCGAACCATAGCGCTGCATGAGGCTGTCGGCCATGGCATCGGCGAACAGCTTGATGTCGGCATCCGAGGCACCACGGGCGTGCGGGCCCAGCACCAGGCGCGCGGCATAGTCGCGGTCGAAGGTGCGGTTCAGTTCGCTGTCGATGTAGTTGCGCAGGCTGGCCGGGTTGCTGCCGAATTCGCTCCTGCGCTGCTGCAGGGTGGTGAGGATGCGCGTGCTGGCATCGATCACCACCTTGCCGGCCTGGCCCTGCGCCGCGGCAGCGGCGGGGGCGGCGGCCTGGGCCTGGGCGAGGAACGGAGTAGCCACCAGCAGCGCCGAGGCGAGCAGGGCCGGGATCAGTTTCATCTTCATGGTTGCGGTTCCGTTGCAGGCGCCTGCGCGCCATCGTTGGGCTTCTGAGCAGCGCCGCCACCGGCGCCGCCACTGAACATGTACTTGCCGACCAGCTGGATCAGGTCAACCGCCGGCTGGGTGAAGACAATTTCGTCGCCGGCCTTCAGCACGTCCGGATCACCGCCCGGCTGCAGTCCGATATAGCTCTCGCCGAGCAAACCACTGGTGAAGATGCCGGCCGAGGTGTCCGCCGGCAGGTCCTTGACCTTGCTGTCCATGCGCAGGGTCACGATCGATTCGAACTTCACCGGGTCCAGGTCGATGGAGGCGACCTGGCCGACGGTGACGCCGCCGATCTTCACCGGCGCCTGCTTGCGCAGCTGGCCGACCTGGGAGAAGCGCGCCTTCAGCTCGTAGCCCTGGCTGCCCCAGCTCCAGCGCTGGTTGGTCGAGGCCACGGCCAGCACCATCAGCGAGGCCAGGGCCAGCAGCAGGAAAGCGCCGACGGAGAATTCGAGTCTGGGACCGCGGATGGCCATGTGGATTACCTGATCGAGTCGTGGTGGCCGCGCGCGCCTGCGCACCGCCGGTGGAGGGGTTAGGTGAACAACATTGCCGACAGAACGAAGTTGAACATCAGCACCAGCAGCGAAGCGTTGACCACTGCACGGGTGGTCGCCACCGACGTGCCTTCAATGGTCGGCTCGGCATGGAAACCAACATAGGCGGCGACCAGCGCGGCGGTGCCGCCGAAGATCGCCGACTTCAGCATCGCCACGCCGAAGTCATCCCAGAAATCGACGCTGTTGCGCAGCGCCGACCAGAACACGCCATTGTCCAGGCCCAGCACGTGCACGGCCTCGAAGTAGCTGGCACTGATCGCCAGCGAGCAGAAGATGCCGGTCAGCAGCGGCACGGTCAGCACCGCCGCCCAGAAGCGTGGCGCCACGGCCTTGGCCACTGGGTCGATCGCCATCAGCTCCAGCGCCTTGATCTGGTCGGTGGCGCGCATCAGGCCCAGCTCGGCGGCGATCGAACTGCCGGCGCGGCCGATGAACAGCAGCGCGGTCAGCACCGGCGCCAGTTCGCGGTACAGCGACAGGCCAAGCAGGGTCGACAACGCGTCGGCCGCGCCGAAGGTGGTCAGCGTGCGGTAGCCCTGCAGGGTCAGCACCAGGCCGACGAAGGCGCCACCGACGGCGATGATCGGCAGCGAGCGCGCGCCGATCTTGTAGATCTCGCGGGTCAGTTCGGCCAGGAAATCACGGGTCGGCAGGGAACCGCGCAGCACGGTCAGCGAGAACAGCCCGGCGCGGCCCAGCGAGCGGGTGGCTTGGACGAACGGCATCAGGCAACCCTCGCGCGTGGCGCGGCATCGAACGGAATCGGGCCATCCGGCTGGCCATGCAGGAACTGCCGCAGCAGCGGATCCTGGCTGGACTGCAGTGCCTCGGGCGTCCCTTGGAACACGACGCCGCCATTGGCGATGGCGATCACCTGGTCGCAGATCGGCAGGGTCTCGTGCACGTGGTGGCTGACGATGATGCTGGTCAGGCCCAGGCTGTGGTTGAGGCGCTGGATCAGGCTCATGATCACCCCGGAGGCGATCGGGTCCAGCCCGGTCAGCGGCTCGTCGTAGATCATCAGCGGCGGGTCCAGCGCCAGCGCACGGGCCAGCGCCACACGGCGCGCCATGCCGCCGGACAGCTCGCGCGGCCAGGCGTCGGCGGCGGCCAGCAGGCCCACCGCATGCAGCTTCATCTCCACCAGCCGGCGCAGCACGGCGGCCGGCAGGCGGGTATGCGTACGCAGCGGCAGGGCGACGTTCTCGGCCACGGTGAGGTCGGTCAGCAGACCATTGCCCTGCAGCAGCACGCCCACGCTCTTGCGCATCTCCAGCAGCGCGCTGCTGTCATGCGGGATCGGCTTGCCGAACAGGGTAACGTCGCCGGCCACCGGTCGCAGTTCGCCGGTCAGCGCCGCCAGCAGGGTCGACTTGCCGCTGCCGGAGGGGCCGAGCACGGCGGTGATGCTGCCCTGCGGCACCTGCAGCGACACGTCACGCAGGATCGTGCGTCCGCTCCGGTCGATGCGGACGTTGGACAACTGCACCAGACTGGAGGTGGAAGCCGACATGGGCACCATTAACGTTTTTTAGACATCGAAGGATCGGGCCAGCCGGCTGAACATAAGCAGACTGGACGGTGCAGTATTGTTGCACGGCAGGGCGTGGCGCAGGCCGGGACAATCGGCCGGCAGCCCGGAACAATCCGTACCGTCGATGGGCCGACCATTGAATACTGCCTGCCGTCCTGCACACTGTGCATGATGAGTGACCCAGGCAGCGATTTCCGCCTCTACCATTCCAACTCGCTGGACGTGCTGGCCGCGCTGCTGGCGCGCAACGTGCGTGCGCCGGTGCCAGGCCAGCCGTTGCTGGCGCCGGAAGTGGTGTTGATCCCGCAGGTGGCGATGCGCCGCTGGCTGCAAGCGACACTGGCCGCCGAATTCGGTGTCGCCGCCAACCTCGAATTCCTCACCCCGGGCGAGTTCGTGGCCCGCGCGCTGAAGGCCAACGTCAGCGGCGAGCAGGACGATCTGGACGCGGCCGGCCTGCACTGGAAGCTGTACCAGGCCCTGCGCGACCCGACATTGCTGGCGCAGCCACCGATGCGTGCGCTGCAGTCCTATCTTGCCGGCGGTGACGCATTGAAACCCTGGGCGCTGGCCGGCGAGCTGGCCTCGGTATTTGAAAAGTACCAGGCGTGGCGCCGTGACTGGCTGCTGCGCTGGGCAGCCGGTGCCGATCCTGCCGACCCGCAGGCGATCCTGTGGCGCACCATCACCCAGGGCCACGACTACCGCGCGCGCCGCATCCAGGAGTACCTGGACCGTTTCGAAGGTGCCGTCCAACCGCTGCCGAAGGGCTTGCCACCGCGCATGTCTGCGTTCGCAACGCTCAACATCTCGCCCGACGTGCTGCGGGTGATGGCCACCCAGGCGCGGGTGGGCGAACTGCATTTCTATATGCCTACCCCGGTGCAGTCGTACTGGGGTGACCTGCAGACGCTGGCCGAGCGCCTGCGCAGCGGCGCACCGGACCCCTTCGGCGAAGCGGCCGGCGAGAACCGCCTGCTGGAAGCCTGGGGTGCGGCCGGGCGCGACTTCATGGCGGTGCTGGGCAGTTACGAGGTGGTGCATCCGGCCGGCGAAATCGCTGCCTATTCCGATCCGGAGGAGGACACCCGCCCGACCCTGGACGAAGGCGGCCTGTCCGACAGCCTGCTGCATCGCCTGCAGCGTGACCTGTTCCACCGCCGCGCGCTGCCCTCGGGCGAGCTGCGCGACGGCCTGCGCAGCGACGACCCCAGCCTGCAGGTGCATGCCTGCCATACCCGCCTGCGCGAGCTGCAGGTGCTGCACGACCAGCTGCGCAGCCTGCTGCAGGACCCGCGCTTCGACCCGCCGCTGCAGGCGCGCGAGATCGCGGTGTTGGCACCGGACATCGATCCCTATGTGCCGTACCTGGAAGCGGTGTTCGGCGGTCGCGGCGGCGAGGAGGAACACATTCCGTATGCGCTGGCCGACAGCAGTCCGCTGGCCGGCGAGCCGTTGGCCGATGTGTTCGTGCACCTGCTGGGCCTGCCGGTCTCGCGCTTTGGCTTGAACGAAGTGCTGGACCTGCTGGCCAGCGCGCCGCTGGCCGAGGCGGCCGGGCTGGAAGCGGTGGACTTCGACCGCCTGCATGGCTGGCTGCAACAGGCCGGTGCACGCTGGGGCCTGGATGCGAAACACCGCAACCAGCACCAGGCACCGGCCGACGACGCCTACACCTGGCAGTTCGCGCTGGATCGCCTGGTACTCGGCCACGCCACCGGCAGCGAGGCCGACCTGGCCGGCGTGGCGCCGTGGATCGAACTGGAAGGCGGTGCGCTGGACGCGCTGGACCGGCTGCTGCGCCTGCTGCGCGTGCTGGCCATCTACCAGCGCCGACTGGGCGAGCTGCTCACCCCGGCGCAGTGGCGGCAACGCCTGCTGTCGCTGCTGGATGCACTGCTGCCCACCGCGCCCAGTTCCCCCAACAGCCAGCGCGCGCTGGAGCGCCTGCGCAAGCTGCTCAACCAGTTCGCCGAAGATGCCGCCAAGGCCGGCTTCGAGGAAGGCGTGCCGCCAGAGGTGGTGCGCGCGCACTTCGCCGGCGCGCTGGGCGAGGCCGATACGCGCGCACCGCTGCTGACCGGTGGCATCAGTTTCGGCCGCATGGTGCCGATGCGCCTGCTGCCGTTCCGGGTGATCTGCGTGCTCGGCCTCAATGATGGCGATTTCCCGCGCCGTGACCCCGCTGCCGGTCTCAACCAGCTCACTGCCGAGCTGGATACGCCGCGCCGCCGTCCGGGCGACCGCTCCACCCGCGAGGATGACCGCTTCCTGTTCCTGCAGCTGTTCGCCGCGGCGCAGGAGGTGTTCTATCTCAGCTATCTCGGCGCCGATCCGCGCGATGGCAGCGTGCGCGAGCCGTCGGTGCTGGTCAGCGAACTGATCGACGCCGCCGCCGCGTATCACCTCGATCCGCCTGCGGCGGTCCGCGACTTCACCGTGCGCCACGCCCTGCAGCCGTTCTCACCGGCGGCGTTCGGTGATGGCGATCCGCGTCGCTTCAGCTATCGCCGCCAGTGGCACCCAGCCGCCGGTCGCCTCACCGGCCAGCGCGGTGGCCTGCAGCCGTGGTTCGATGCACCGTTGCCGCCGCCGCTCGACGACGCGGTGGAGGAGGAGGTCGCGCTCGATACCCTGCGCCGCTTCCTGTGCGACCCGGCCGGGCAGTTCCTCGCACAGTCGCTGGGCCTGCGCCTGGCCGACGAGGTCGAGGAGGTGGATGACCTGGAACCGCTGGTGCTGTCCTCGCGCGGGCCGGAAAAGCGCAGCGTGCAGGCGGCGGTAGTGCGCGCCACGCTCAGCGGCGATACCGAGCCGTTGTACCCACGCCTGCGCGCGCGTGGCCTGCTGCCGTCGGGTCCATTGGGCGAGCGTCAGTTCGAGGTGGAGCAGTTGAAGACACGCCCGTATGCCAGTGCGCTGCTGGGCTGGCTGCAGGGCGAACCACTGGAAAGCCGTCGCTACGAAGTGGACATCGATGGCGTGCGCCTGCATGGCCGCGTGGCCGATCGGCATCCGGAAGGGCTGGTGCGCTTGCGTGCCGGCACGCTCAATGGCAATGCAGTGATCCGCCACGGCCTGGACTGGCTGCTGGCGAACGCGGCGGGCGACGCGCTGCCGCTTGTGCAGTTCCATGATGGTGGCGACGCCGGTCCCGGCCCGCATGTACTGCCGGCACTGAGCGTTCCCGCTGCACGTGCGGCGCTGCGTGCGCTGCTGCAGCTGCGCCAGCGTGGCCTGCGCGAGCCGCTGCGCTTTGCCCCGTACACCGGTTGGGTGCTGTACAACGCGCCAGCAGAAAAGCAGCGCAGCGAAGGCTGGAAGCAGTGGCACGGCAGCGACCGCAGCTGGGGTGAATCCAGCAGCGACGCCTGGCAGCTGCTGCTGCGGGGTGCCGACCCGTTCGCTACCGAGGCCAGCTACGCTGACCTGCTGCGCAACAGCCAGGTGGTCTTCAGCGCGGTGCGCGAAGGCCGCGCTCTCGGCACCGAAGCACGCCAGGAGGGCAGCGCATGAACACCGCCATCGCCGAAGACGGCCTCGAATCCCTCAGCCGCGATCCCTATCTGGCGCTGTCGCTGGAGGGCATCCGGCTGATCGAAGCCAGCGCCGGCACCGGCAAGACCTTCACCCTGGCCACGTTGTTCACCCGCCTGGTGGTGGAGCAGGGCCTGCGCATCGGCCAGATCCTGGCGGTGACCTTCACCGATGCCGCCACCCAGGAACTGCGCAAGCGCATCCGCGAGCGGCTGGCGCTGGCCGCGCGCCTGGTCGACCTGGAAGCGGCCGACGGTGAAGCACCGGAGGTACGATTGACGCGCGACGTGCTGCAGCGCCATCTGCGGGGCGGCACCGAGAGCGCCGCCGCACTGAAACGCCGCCTGCAGGTGGCCGCAGACGAGATCGACCTGGCGTCCATCTTCACCATTCATGGTTTCTGTACCCGCGTGCTGCGCGAGCATGCGCTGGAAAGCGGCCACACCTTTGATCCGCCGGAACTGCTGGCCAGCGACCGTGAACTGCTGGAGGAGCTCGCGGCCGATCTGTGGCGCGTGCATGCCAACGACCCGGTCACGCTGGAGCCGCTGACCTGGCTGTGGTCCAGCCCCGACGCGCTGGCCGCCGATCTGCGCGCGCTGCTGGGCACACCGCCGCTGCATCCGCTGCCACGGCCGACGGCGCTGGCCGATCCACGCCCGGCATTGCAGAGCGCGGCGGAAGCACTGTCCGCAAGCGTGCGCGAGCATGGCGAGCAGTTCTTCATCGACCTCTGCGATGCCGTCGACAACAAGTGGCTCAACGGCGTGTCATACAAGCTGGGCTGGCTGCACGCGCTGGGCCGGCAGCTGCTGGCCTGGGCCGAGCGCGCCGACCCGCGCGAGCTGCTGGCCAGCGATCGCCTGCCGGCACTGCTGCCGGAGGTGCTGGCCGACAAGACCAACAAGAAATTCCCTGATCGCACGCCGTCGTCGCCATTGCAGGCGCCGTTGGCGCGCTATGTCGCGCTGCTGGCCGAACGCGATGCCTGGCTGCGTGGCACCGCGCTGGATTTCCTGCACACGCTTCGCGCCGAAGCCACGCAGCGCCTGCAGGCGCTGAAGCGTACGCGCCGGGTACAGACCTACGACGATCTGATTGATGGCGTAGCGCTCGCCCTGGAAGGCCCGCAGCGGCTGACGCTGGTCAGGCAACTGCGTGCGCAGTACCGCATCGCGCTGGTCGATGAGTTCCAGGACACCGACGATCGCCAGTGGGGCATCTTCCACACCGTGTTCGGCGATTCGCCGGAGGTGCGCGAACTCGGCCTGGCGCCGGCGCTGTTCCTGATCGGCGACCCCAAGCAGGCGATCTACGGTTTCCGCGGTGGCGACATCCACACCTACCTGAAGGCCAAGCAGGTGGCGCAGCAGGCGCCGGTGCTGGACCAGAACTTCCGCTCGCGACCGTCTGTGTTGCGCGCGTTGCAGGCGCTGTACGACAACGGTGGCGAAGACGCCTTCCTCGAACGCGACATCCGGTTCGAGCCGGTGCGGCCCGGTGGCGTGCGCAGCGATGCGGACTACCTGCGCGACGGGCAGGCCGCCAAGGCACTCACCCTGCGTGTGCTGCGCAGTGGCGGTGACAAGGCGATGAGCGCCGATGCCTCGCGTGATGCGGCGACCCAGGCCTGCGTGGCCGCGATTCACCAGATCCTGGTCGATGCGCGCACGGGCAATGCCGTGTTGCGTGAGCGACCGGTGCAGCCCGGTGATATCGCGGTGCTGGTGCGCTCGCATCGCGAGGCCACCCTGGTACAGCGCGCGCTGGCCGCGGTCGGCATTCCCGCGGTGGCGGCCGGCAAGCAGAGCCTGTTCGCCACTGCTGAAGCCCGCGACCTTCGTGCGCTGCTGCTGGCACTGCTGCAACCGGCCGACGAAGGCCGCCTGCGTGCAGCGCTGGCCACCGTGCTGCTTGGCCAGCGGGCCAGCGCGATCGCGGCAATGGAACGCGAAGGTGACCTGCAACGCGGGTTCCAGGCACACCTGCTGCATTGGCGCGAGCGCTGGCAGCGCGGCGGACCGTTCGCAGTGATTGCCGATGTCTGTGCCGCACAGGGTGAACGCCTGCTGGCGCTGATCGATGGCGAGCGCCGCCTGACCAATTACCTGCAGCTGGGTGAACTGCTGCAGGAGGCCTCGGCGCAGGCGCTGGGCATGCATGGCCTGCTGGACTGGCTGCAGGGGCAGATGGCCAGTGCCGACCAGGATGACGAGCAGCAGCTCCTGCGCCTGGAGTCGGATGCGCGCCGCGTGCAGATCATCACCCTGCACAAGAGCAAGGGCCTGGAGTATCCGCTGGTGTTCCTGCCCTTCGTCGGCATCGACGGCGGCGCGCCGAACACCGCCTCGCACTGCACCGTGCACGTTGGCGGCCAGCGCCAGCTGCACTGGAAGCTGGACAAGGACGAGGCCTGGGAAGCGGCCAACGCGCAGCGTGAGCGCGAGCAGCGTGCCGAGGATGCGCGCCTGCTCTATGTGGGACTGACCCGCGCCGAGCATGCGCTGTGGATCGCCGTGGGTGATCTGGCCGGGCTCGGCAGGACGCGTCTGGCGCCACTGCTGGGTGACCTGCAGGCGCTGCGCGCGCACGCCGATGTGCATATTGATGACAGCGAGGCACCGGCCGCGCTGCCGCAGCTGGCGGCCGAAGTGGAAGGCGACCTGCCGGCGGTGCGTGCTCTGACCCGGCGCGTGCCGCATGACTGGTGGGTGTACAGCTTCACCCAGCTGGCGCATGCCGATGCGGGCGCTGGCAGTGATATTGAAGCCGCCGCCACCGAGCTGCCGGCACCGGCCGCCGATGAACCGGCCGGCCCGGAGCTGCCGCTGGAACCGGCGCTGCCCGAACCCACCGCCGTCGTCGAAGACAGCGCGCCGATCGACCCGCGCTTCATGGGCAGCCGCTTCGGCAACGTGCTGCACGAGGCGATGGAGAACGTCGACTTTGCTGCCTGGGGTGACTGGAAGCCGGGCCGGGAAGCGCCCGAGGGACAGGCCGATGTACTGCGCAAGGCGCTGCACGACGAAGGCTATGCCGACGTCGACCTGGACGATGGCGTGGCCGTGCTGGTGCCGCTGGTCGGCCACACGCTCACCGTGCCGCTGCCCGAAGGCGGCGCGCTGCACAGCCTGGGTGAAGGTGAGCGTCGCGCGGAAATCGACTTCCATTTCGCCATCGAACCCACCACGGTGCCGGCGCTGCTGCAGGTGCTGCATGCCCACGGTGTTTCCAGTGGTCGTCGAGGCTTCGGCCAGCGCCGCCGCCTGGAAGGGCTGATGACCGGCATGATCGACCTGACCTACGTGCGCGACGGGCGCTGGTACGTGCTCGACTACAAATCCAATCGTCTGCCCGGCTACAGCCAGGACCTGCTGGCCATCGCCATGCGCCACAGCGAGTACGACCTGCAGGCGCTGATCTATACCGTGGCCCTGCATCGCTGGCTGCGCTTCCGCCTGGGCGCGGCCTACGACTACGAGCGTGACATGGGCGGCATCCGCTACCTGTTCTGCCGCGGCCTCGATGGCACCGGCAACGGTGTGCATGTGGACCGCTTCCCGCTGGCGCTGGTGGATGCACTGGATGCGTTGTTCGCCGGTGGCGAACAGGCCCAGGCCGAACTGGCCGCACGTGCCCGTGGGGCCAGCGCATGAGCCTGCTGAAGGAACTGCACCAGAAGGGCCTGCTGCGCACCCTCGACCACGCGTTGGCGACCAGCCTGATGCGGCTGCGCGGCGACACGCCGGAGAGCGTGGCGCTGGCGGCGGCGCTGGCCTCGCTGGCGGTGGCGCAGGGCCACGCCGGCTTCGATCCGGCGCAGCCGCAGCGCCTGCTGGAAGGGGTGCCCGAGTGGCCCGCCGCGCAGGACTGGCTGGCACAACTGCGCGCATCGCCTTGGGTGGCTATACCCGAGCAGGCCGACGCCATCGCCGAGGATGCGCCGCTGGTGCTGGAGAACGGCCTGCTCTACCTGCGCCGCTACCGCGAGTACGAACGGCAGCTGGCCGCCGGGCTGCAGCGCATCGGCCGGCATCCGCTGCCGGCACCGGACATGGCAGCGCTGGCACCGTTGTTCGCGCAGCTGTTCCCGCAGGCATCGGGCAGCGAGGATCACCAGGCCCGTGCCGCCGGCGTGACCCTGCGCCATCCGCTGGCGCTGGTGACTGGCGGCCCCGGCACCGGCAAGACCACCACCATCGCGCGCCTGTTGCTGCTGCTGGCGGCGCAGGCCCGGCACGCCGGCCAGCCGCTGCCCGAAGTGGCGCTGGCCGCGCCTACCGGACGCGCCGCCGAGCGCATGGCCGAGAGCCTGCGTCTGGCCGTGCAGCGCCTGCAGGAGAACGGCGTGGACCCGGCGCTGTGCGCGGCATTGCCCAGTACCGGCACCACCCTGCATCGCCTGCTCGGCGTGATCCCGGATTCGCCGCGCTTCCGCCACCACGCCGACAACCCGCTGCCGGTGGACGTGGTGGTGGTCGACGAAGCCTCGATGATCGATCTGCCGATGATGGCCAAGCTGGTCGACGCGATCGCCAGCGGCACCCGCCTGATCCTGCTTGGCGACCCCGATCAGTTGCCCTCGGTCGAAGCCGGTGATGTGCTCAGCGCGATCCTGCGCGCCAGCGGTGATGGCATCGGCACCCGCGCCGATGATGCGCAGGCACTGCAGGGTCTGTTGGCACCGGCCACGTTGCAGCCGCAGGCCACGCCGCGCGCCTTCGCCGGCCGCCGCGTGCAGCTGCAACGTGGTTACCGGCAGAGCGATGCGCTGGACCTGGCACCGCTGGCGCATGCCGTGCGCGAGGGCGACAGCGGTACCGCATTGCAGCTGCTGCGCGGTGGGTCGCTGGCAGGCGTGCATTTCCACGAAGGCGAGGCCGATCCATTGCGCGGCCAGCGCGAGCACCTGCTGGGCCACTGGCGTGCACTGGCCGACGCGGCCGATCCAGCGCTTGCCCTGCAGCAGGCCGGGCGCCTGCGCGTGCTGACCGCGCTGCGCGAAGGCCCGCAGGGTGCGCGCGGGCTCAACAGCCGCATCGAACAGCTGCTGGCCGGCAACACCCCTGGCTACTTCCAGGGTCGCCTGCTGCTGGTGACCGAGAACAGCTACCGGCACCGCCTGTTCAACGGCGATATCGGCATCTGCCTGCGCGATGGCAGTGGCGCGATGGTGGCCTGGTTCCCCGGCGACAGCGTCGACCAGCCGCGCGCCTTCCACCCGGCCGCACTGCCCGCGCACGAAAGCGCCTTTGCGATGACCGTGCACAAGGCACAGGGCTCGGAGTTCGATGAAGTGTGGTTGCAGCTGCCACGCCAGGACAGCCGCGTGCTGTCGCGCGAGCTGGTCTACACCGGCCTGACCCGCGCCCGCCAAGTGCTGCATGTGGCGGGCAGCGCAGAGGTGCTGCAGGCCGCATTGAAACGCCACGCCAGCCGATTGGGTGGCCTGGCCTGGCGGCTGGGTGCGGAAGACGTGATCGAATTACCGACGCGCAGTGAACAGCCTACGGTGCAGGGCACGTTGTTTTGACGCGGGCGCGATGCGCTTCCTGTAGAGCCGAGCGATGCTCGGCTGATGGGCTACGGAGTCGAGCGTGGCTCGACTCTACAGAAGCGTACTTCGATCATTTCCACGCTCATCCACGCATGGCGTGGATCTACCGGCCACCGGAAAACTGTCGAAGGCGGGGTGGGTCCGGTTGCGGGGGCGTGAGCCGCATGGATGCGGCGACCGAGCTTACAAGGATGTACTTGCAGCGTCCCCCGCAACCGGACCCACCCCGCCAACCCACGGATAGCACGCATTTGACGTTGCCGTTGCCGTCGATTCGGCAGGTGCAGGGCGCAGCCCTGCCGCCCCCGTCATTCCGCGATCAACACCAGCCCATCCGGGAACACGATCGCCGCTTCATCGGCACTCACATCGAAGAAACCCACGCCGTGCTTCTCGGCCAGGTCCTGCACGCGGCCGTGCGCGCGCTCGGCCACCGAATAGGCAAACGCGCCGTAGATCACCTCGCGGCCGATGCTGTACTCGGTCACCTCAGCACGGTCGTCATCGTCGTTGCTCAATGGGCCGTTCATCGGCGGGAAGTCCTGCGCCATCTCCGCGAACCACGCCTGCAGCGACGGGCTGCTGACCACCGGGTCGTCGTACTCGTGGCGCTCGTTCCACTGCGTCTGCTTCTCGAACCAGGCGATGAAGGCCGCCGCCTCACGTGGGGCGGCGCTGGTCTCGAACACCATCATGTCGTAACTCATTGGAGCTTCCTGTGCAGAGCAGGGGTCAGAGCCTTCGCCCGGGGCGAAGGATCCGACCCCGGCAACGAGGTCTGTGGCTACACAGGGTATCGCGCTACGGCTGTCCGGCTGCACTCATCGCCCACCCCGGCGCCAGCGCCTTCGCCTCCGGGAACAGCGCGAAGCGCAGGCCGATCAGGCCCATCAGGGCTTCATCGCGGGCCTTGCAGGCGGCCACGCTACCGACCCGGCCCAGCGAAGTATCCAGCCGCTCGCGCAACGCGTCGGCCGCCACAATCGGCTTGCGCGCGGCGATCTGCCGCCGGTAGTGCACGGCGACCTCTTCCAGAATGTGCTCGACCGCCTCGCGACTGCGCTCGGGCAGTTCCAGCCGGGCGCGGCGCAGCTGCAGGATGTTCAGGCCGATGCGTGCTTCATTGAGCATGTCCACCGAGGCGATGTCGCTGCCCTCCGGCGTTGCCGCCAGGCGCGGCGCGAGCAGGCCGAGCAGGTCAAGCATGCGCGCGGCGAAGCGCTGGCGGTCCTGCTGGCCACGACCTTCGGCGGCTTCGGCCAGCGTGGTCCAGCCCTGCCGCACCAGCCGGCGCGCGGTCCACTCGGCGCCCACCGAACGGAACAGGCGGGTCATCACCACCGCAAAGCCAATGCCGATGAACATCGCGATGGACGAGTTGAGGAAGGTCTGGATGTTGGCGCTGTAGGTGTTCTGCAGGCTCAGCAGCGCGGCCAGGTTGACCGTCAGCGGCAGCGCGAACAGCGCGCTCTTGGGGTGGTGCAGCATCAGCCCCAGCGGCAGGAACGCCACCGCCAGCACCAGCGCCAGCAGGCCGAAGTCGTGCACAGCCGGGAACACGCCGAACAGGTACACGCCGGCCACCACCGAGGCGACCATCGCCCACACCAGGAACGACACCATGCTCGGCGCCGGATCGTCCTGCGCGGCGAAAAATGCGGCGGTCACCGCGGCCATCATCGCGCCGTTGCCGCCGCCTTCCCACCCCAGCGCGATCCACAGCACGCAGTAGCTCATCAGCGCCACGCCGGCACTGAGTGCGGAGAACAGCGCCATGCCGTAGTCGACGTGCTTGTCGGCGGCTACGCGCTCGGTGCGGATGCGGTAGTGCGCACGGTCCAGCGGCGCGGTGCCCTGGTCGATCGCGTGCTGCAGGGTGCGGCAGTCCTGCCACAGGTCCACCAGTTCCTCCAGGCGCAGCAGCAGGCTGGCCAGCTGCAGGTGCTGCAGGTCGCGGTCCACCTGCGGCTTCAACGCACTGATGCGCGCGCGCAGGCGGGCGTACTCGCTGGCGTTGGTGGGCCCGTCCAGCCAGTCATGGATGTCGTCGACCAGCGCCGGCAGGCCTTCCGGCAGGGCCTGGCCATCGCTGCGCAGTGCGCTCAAGCGATCGGCAATCGAGGACAGCACCGGCAACAGCAGCAGCATGCGCTCGCGCAGCCGCTCCATCGACACTGCCGAACCGGCATGGCGCGGGTCGTCGCGGCGCAGGAACTCGATCAACGCCTCGAACTGCACCAGGTCGGCGGCGAGCCGGTTGCGCGGCGCGTGCGCGCGGCCGCGTTCGAGGATCTGCCGGCACCACTGCGCCGCGTCCTCCATCCAGTTGCCGATGCGGGCGCGCAGCATCGGGCGTACCGAGGCCGGGAACAGCAGCGAAGCAAACAGCACTGCCACCACGGTGCCGAGGATGATCTCCTCGCTGCGCGCCACCACGGTGTCGAAGATGGTCTCCGGCGAGGTCACTGCCGGGAAGCCGATGAAGGCGGTGGTGTAGCCGGCCAGCAGGAACGCGTAACCGCGCGGGCCGCGGTTGAGCAGGGCCATGAACAGGCACCCGGCCAGCCAGATCGACATCGCCGCGCTCAGCACCAGCGGCGTTTCCACCAGCGCCGGCAGCACCAGCAGGGTAGCCAGGCCGGCCACCAGGGTGCCAACGATGCGGTACACGCCCTTGGCGCGGGTTGGGCCCAGCAGCGGCTGGCTGACGATGTACACCGTGCCCATCGCCCAGTACGGGCGCGACAGGTTGCCGGCCATGGCGATGTACAGCGCGGCCACCGCGGCCAGGTAGGTCTTGATCGAGAACAGCCAGGCCTGGCGATCGGTCAGCGCGTTCATGGCTTACTTCGCCGAGGCCTGTGCGGTGGACGGCGCGGGCGGGGCAACCGATGCCTGCCAGCCGCCACCCAGCACCAGGAACAGATGGATCTGGTCGCGCGAGACCTGCGCTTCGGCGGCGGCCAGGGTGGCGTCGCTGGTGGCCAGGCTGCGGTCGGCATCCAGGCTGGACAGGTACGGCGTACGGCCACCCTGGTACAGCCGGCGGTTCTGCTCGGCGGCCAGTGCGGCCTGCTCCTGCGCGATGCGCAGCGACTGCAGCCGGCGCAGGTCCTGCGCATAGCGGTCCAGCGCGGTCTGGGTCTCGCGCAGCGCCTGCAGCACGGTGTGGTCGAACTCGGCCAGCGCGGCATCGGCACCCGCCTCGGCGGCGTGGATGCGTGCGTGCGTGCCGGACGACGGCAGCGTCCACGAGATCAGCGGGCCGATCGACCACTGCTGGGTCATCGGCGTGCCGAAGTCTTCCAGCAGGCCGGCGGCACCCACCGAGGCACCCAGGCGGATGTCCGGGTACAGCTCGGCGGTGGCGACCCCAATCCGCGCCGTGGCCGAGGCCAGCTTGCGCTCGGCCTGGCGCACGTCCGGGCGGCGCTGCAGCAGCGCCCGGCCATCACCGACCGGCAGCGGCTGCGCCAGGCCGGGGGCGTGCGCACAGTCGATCACGCCGGCTGGCAGCTGGCCCGGGGTTTTCCCAAGCAGCGCGGCCAGCGAATAGGCGGCCGCCGAACGCTGCGCGCGTAGCGGCGGCAGTGCCGCCTCCAGCAACGCTACCTGCGCATTGGCGCGGGCCAGTTCCGGCGGCGTGCCGCGGCCGGCCGCGATCAGGCGCTCGGTGACCGTGCGGCTGCGCTGCTGCAGCTGCAGCGAATGCTCGGCCACGTGCAGTTCGTGGTTGGCGTGGCAGATTTCCAGGTAGCTGTCGGCGACCTGCGCGACCACGCTGACCTGGGCCAGGTCGCGCGCCGCAGCGACCGACTGCTCGTCGGCACGCGCTGCCTCGGCGCCGCGCTTGAGCTTGCCGAACAGGTCGAACTGGTAGCTGACCGCGAACTTGCCATCGGCCAGGTTGATCACCGGCAGCTCGTGCTCCTGCAGGAACGATTCGGCCGACAGCTGCGCGCGGCTGACACCGGCCTCGGCCTCGTACTCAAAGCCACCGGCGTCCAGCGCTTGTTCGTACATCGCCGCGGCACGACGCAGGTGTGCATCGGCGGCCTTCAGTTCCACGTTGTCACGCAGCGCCTGGGTGATCAGGCCGTCCAGCACCGGGTCGTTGTACAGCGACCACCAGCGGTCGGGCAGCGCCTGGTTGGCGGCCACCTGCGGGTTCTGCGTATCGATGAAGGCTGTATTGGCCTCCGGGCGCTTGAACGCCGACCCTTCCGGCAGGGCGTAATCCGGGCCGACGGTCCTGCAGGCCGCCAAGCTGGCCAGCGCAACGATCAGACCGAGACGGGGCAGGGCGGCGTTCACAGGCCCGCCTGTGTCGGCGCAGTGCCGGCCTTGTCGTTGTGCGGATGGCGGCCGGTGTCCACGGTCACCGTGGCGGTGCGGCCGGCGATCAGTTCCACGCCCTTGGGTACTTCGTCGATGGCGATGCGCACCGGAATGCGCTGTGCCAGCCGCACCCAGTCGAAGGCCGGGGTCACGTTCGGCAGCAGGGTGCTGCCGTTGCTGCGGTAGCGGTCCTCGATGCCGGCGGCGATGCTTTCCACGTGGCCACGCAGCGGGGCCGACTCGCCCATCAGGCGGATGTCCACGCTCTGCCCCGGGGCCACGCCGCGCAGGCGGGTTTCCTCGAAGTAGCCATCGATGCGGAACGAGCCGGTATCCAGCAGCGCCAGCACCGGCTTGCCGGCCACCACGTAGTCGCCCACGCGCAGGGTGCGGTCGTTGACCCGGCCATCGGCCGGCGCGCGCACCTCGGTGCGGCCCAGGTTGAGCTCGGCCAGGTCGACCGCCGCCTGTGCGGTGGCCAGCGCCGCCTGTGCGGCCTGCAGCTTGGCGCGGCGCACTTCGGCGTCCTCGGCGGCGACCAGGTCCTGCAGGCTGCGGTCACGGCCGATCTCGCGGCGCAGCTGCGCCACCGATGCCTGGCGCTCGGCCAGGTTGGCGCGGGCCTGCTCCAGCGCGATGCGGTAGCGGGCGCGATCGACCACGAACAGCAGGTCACCCTTCTTCACCGCCTGGTTGTCGGCCACCTGCACCGTTTCCACCAGCCCGGACACGTCCGGCGCCACCTGCACCACGTCGGCACCGACATGGGCATCGCGGGTCCATGGCTCATCCATGTAATAGACCCAGAGCTGGCGCAGCACCAGCAGGGCGATGATCACGGCTGCGCTGGTGAGCAGCACCGGCAGGGTCTTCTTCACGATCTTGTTCACGATTGCATCCAACGCAGGAGGTGGAACAGCAGGCCAAGCACGATCCCGTACAGCGCCAGGTTGAACAGTGGCGGGTGCCATATATGGCGATAGGCACCGGCACGCTGCAGCAGCGCATGCAGGCCGCTGTTGACCAGGTAGGCCAACAACATCAACCCGAGCAGGGTCGGGACGAACACTCCGTGGAGACTGAATTCACCGGGCATCGGTAGGGGCGGGGGCGAGGTGGGGGGAGGGGAGGAACAACGAAACAACGGCAACGGGCAAAAGCCGCTGGCGTGTGCACGGCAGCGGCGGTGTTCAGGGGCAGCGGTCTTACGTGATGCGGTCGGCGGCCTCGGCCAGCAGGCGCCATGCCTTCAGCACGGCGTGCAGTTCATCCATGGAAAGCTCGCCGAACACGTCCTGGCGCAGGCCGATCAACTGGTCTTCCAGCTCGCTGACCAGCGCGTGGCCCGCGTCGGTCAGCCACAGCAGGTTGGCGCGGCGGTCGCTGGCGTCGCTCTCGCGGCGGACCAGGTCGCTGGCGCACAACTTGTCCAGCAGGCGCACCAGCGAGGGACCTTCCATGCCCAGCTGCTGCGCCAGCGCCACCTGACGGATGCCACCGCCGGAGCGGCCGATCATCAGCAGCGGCATGGTGCAGGCGGTGGAGATGCCGTAGCTGCCGAGCCGGCTGTCGGCCAGGCGCTGCCACTGCCGCCCTGCGTACAGCAGGCCGGAGCTGAGCTGCATCTGCAGCACGGTGCGCTCGTCGAGGGGTCGGTCCATAGGAGATAGATAGGATACTACTAATTTCATTCCTATCAATAGGTTTTTCTGAATGGGTGGGTGTAGTGAGGAAAGCGTTGCGCCTGCCTGGTGTCGGGTGGGGCAGCGGGCGCCGGACGGTGCAGGACACGCCGTGAACCCCCCTCCGGGGTCCGGCCCAGCCGCTGGCGGCTGTGCGTTCGGGCGCTTGCGAGGCATGCCTCGCAAGCAAGCGCCCTCACCCTTGGGGGCTCGGCCGCGGCATCCATGCCGCGGACGGTCCTGCCCCGCCCGGCCCCCGCTGCCTTCCCATCCCCCGCGAGCGCGGTGGGTTGGCTCTTGGAAGCAAGAGCAGAAGCAGTGCGGACCAACGGTCCGCACCCACCAAAGCACAAGACACCACAGCAGCGGCGCGCCGCTTCCGAAGCCATGAACCCCCGCTTTTGCCCCCGCTTTCGGGGGGCAGGCCGCGCCCGCGGGACACCGCCAGGGAGTGGGAGAGGGGGCTGCGCAGGACCGTTGGCGCCATGGATGGCGCCATCGAGCCCCCATGGACGGGTTTACGGCGTGTCCTGCGCTGCCCCCTCTCCCACTCCAAACCGATAGCAACGACGCGCCAACAACGACCCCCGATGAACCGTCCCAACAGGACGACCCACCCCCCGGTCGGGTACGATGCTCGCCCCCCGTTCGGGACGCTGTACGCAATGAGCAAGAACAACGAAAAGGCCGCCCCGCAGGGCGACGTGACCCAGGACCAGGCCGAGGATGCCGTGCGCACCCTGCTGCGCTGGGCCGGCGAGGACCCGTCCCGTGAAGGCCTGCTGGATACCCCCCGCCGTGTCGCCGAAGCCTATGGCGACTGGTTCAGCGGTTACCGCGACGACCCGCGCGCCTACATGGAGCGGACCTTCGAGGAAGTGGCCGGCTACGACGAGCTGATCGTCCTGCGCGACATCGAGTACGAAAGCCACTGCGAGCACCACATGGCCCCGATCATCGGCCGCGTGCACGTCGGCTACCTGCCGGCCGGCAAGGTGGTGGGCATCAGCAAGCTGGCCCGTGTCGTCGAAGCCTACGCCCGCCGTTTCCAGGTGCAGGAGAAGATGACCGCGCAGATCGCCCAGTGCATCCAGGATGTGCTGCAGCCGATCGGCGTCGGCGTGGTCGTCGAAGGCGCCCACGAGTGCATGACCACCCGCGGCATCCACAAGCGCGGCGTCAGCATGGTCACCTCCAAGATGCTGGGCAGCTTCCGCGACGACGCGCGTACCCGCGCCGAGTTCCTGCGCTTCATCGAAGTGGGCGGCAAGCGCTGAGCCGCTTGCCCGCACCACGCCGGCTCCTGCAGGCCGGCATGCCCACGGCTGTCCACGCGGCAGCTGTGCATGGCGGTTTGTCCCTGTCAGCCCTACAGACTTCTTTCGCTGCATGAAGCATCGCGAACGCATTGCCCGTTACCGCCACCTGCGCGAACAGCCCCAGTGGAAGCTGCTTGCCGCCGACCACGCTCCGGAAATCATCGGCCTGCTGCAGGGCCTGCTGATGGACGGCGAGCGCACGCTGCCGTCCTCGGTACTGAACGAGCGACTGCAGCGCGCGCTGGACCAGCTGGCCGGCGATGAACTCTCGCGCGAGCTGCCGCGCACCGCCCAGGCCTACATCGCGCACTGGCTGGCCCAGGGCTGGCTGGAACGCCGTCTGCCCGAAGGCGCCGACCAGGAGCAGTACGAGCTGGCGACCGCGGCACTGCAGGCGATCCGCTTCGCCGACGGCCTCGAGCAGGCCCGCGTGGCCGCCACCGAAAGCCGCCTGGCGCTGGTCATTGAGCAGCTCTCGGCGCTGGCTGCGCAGACCGAAGCCGATCCCGATGCGCGCCTGTCCGCGCTGCACGACGAGCGCGACCGCATCGATGCCGAAATCGCCCGGGTCGGCACCGGCCGCGTGGTTGCGCTGGACGGCAAGCGCGCGCTGGAACGCACCCGCCAGATCATCGGCCTGGCCGACGAGCTGACCGAGGACTTCCGCCGCGTGCGCGATGACTTCGAGCAGCTCAACCGCGATTTCCGCGAACGCATCATCGACGACGAGGGCGAGCGCGGCGATGTGCTGTCGCAGCTGTTCGAAGGTGTGGATGTCATTGGCGAAAGTGACGCCGGGCGCAGTTTCCAGGCCTTCTGGCGCCTGCTCAACGACGCCGAACAGAGTGCCCAGCTCGATGCCGCGCTGGAAGCGGTGCTGGCGCGCGGCTTCGCCCGCCGCCTGGACCGCAACGAACGCAACTTCCTGCGCAGCTTCACCAGCACCATGCTCGAGCGCGGTGGCCAGGTGCACGACGTGCTGCAGAACTTCGCGCGCAGCCTGCGCGGCTTCGTGCAGAGCCGTGGCTACCTGGAACAGCGCCGCCTCAACCAGTTGTTGAAGCAGGCGCAGTCCGAAGCGCTGGCCCTGCGCGACGAATTCCCCGCACAACGCGGCATCGGCCGCGACCTGCAGCTGACCACCAGCCGCCTGCGCTCGTGGTCGCAGTGGAAGCTGCATGATCCGCGCAGCGCCCAGGTCGACGGCAATGTCGAGTACAACGACGCGGCCGCGATCAGCCTGGAGAGCGTCGGCGACCTGGTCGCTTCGTCCGAAATCGACTTCCGCACCCTGCGCCGCGACCTGCACGACCTGCTCGATGCACAGCCGCGGCTCAGCATCGCCCAGGCCCTGTCGCAGCGCGAGGCGCCGCAAGGTCTTGGCAGCGTCATCGGCTATCTGTCGCTGGGCACGCGCTTCGGCAACGTGGTCGCCGGCGAGCAGGAGCTTGCGCAATGGCGTGGTGGCGACGGCCAGGTCCGTCGCGCCCGCATCCCGCTGGTTTGGTTCACCCAGGAGAGACGCCATGAGCTGGCATGAAGATCCCATCGACGCAGCGCAGGCCGACGTGGCGGAAGACGCCTACGAGGCCGAACCGGTGGCGGCCGTGGCGCAGCCCCGCCGTGGCAACGACGTGTACTACCTCGGCGATACCGGGCGCCTGCCGCTGGACGCACGCCGCGCGCTGTGCCAGCTGCTGATCGGCCCCAGCATCGACCAGCTGCGCCACGCCAAGCTGTGGCCGGCACTGATCCGCAGCGAGGCGGCCATCCGCTCCTCGCTGGCGGACCTGTTCCTGGAACTTGTGCTCGACCGTGACAGCGGCGTGGCCTTCACCCGCCAGGCCGATACCGAAGACGTGGATGCGCCGGTGCTGCTGCGCACCTCGCCGCTGACCTTCATCGACTCGGTGCTGCTGCTGTACCTGCGCCAGCAGCTGGCCGAAGCCGATGCGCGCGGCAACCGCGCGGTGGTCGCCGATGCCGAAATGGCCGAAGCACTGGCCATCTACGAAAAGAACCTGTCCACCGACCGCGCCGGCTTCAACCGCCGCGTCGCCTCGGCGGTGCAGAAGATGAAGGACAACCACATCCTGACCCGCCTCAGCGGCCAGGAAGACCGCCACGAAGTCTCGCCGGCGCTGAAGCTGCTGTTCTCCGCCGAAGACGTGTCCCAGCTCTCGGCGGTCTACCGCCAGCTGCGCGAAACCCCGGCCGCCGAGGCCTGAGAGACCCGACCATCGCATGGCTATCTCCAAGCACACTCCCGCCCTGTTCAACGAAGGCCTGCCGGACCCGCGCCTGCAGCAGTTCCGCATGCGCCGCCTGCAGGTGCACAACTGGGGCACCTTCAACGGCCTGACCGAAGTACCGATCGCCGAGCGCGGCTTCCTGTTCGTCGGACGTTCCGGCTCGGGCAAGTCGACACTGCTCGATGCCATGTCCGCGCTGCTGACGCCGCCGGCCATCGTCGACTTCAACGCTGCTGCGCGTGAAGCCGAGCGCAGTGGCCGCGACCGCAACCTGGTGTCCTACGTGCGTGGCGCGTGGGCTGACCAGCAGGACAGCGGCACCGGCGAAATCGCCACCCAGTACCTGCGCAAGGGCGCCACCTGGACCGCACTGGTGCTGGAATACCGCGCCGGCGATGGCCGCGTGGTCAGCCTGGTGCGCCTGCTGTGGATCTCCGGCAACGGCACCTCGGCCGGTGACGTGCGCAAGCACTACATGATTGCCGAGCGCCCGTTCGACATCGCCAAGGATCTTGGTGGGTTCGACCTGGACCTGCGCAAGCTCAAGCAGAAGCTGTCCGACCTGCACCACTTCGACACCTTCTCCGGCTACGCCGAGCGCTTCCGCGACCTGCTCGGCATCGACAACGAGATGGCGCTGCGCCTGCTGCACAAGACGCAGTCGGCGAAGAACCTGGGCGACCTCAACGTCTTCCTGCGCGACTTCATGCTCGACACGCCGAAGACCTTCGACGCCGCCGAGCGCCTGGTCAGCGACTTCGCCGAGCTCGATGGCGCGCACCAGGCGGTGGTCACCGCCCGTCGCCAGGTGGAGACTCTGCTGCCGGCACGCGCCTACTACAACGACCTGAAGGAAATGCACCGCCGGCGCGGCGACGACGAAGCCCTCAAGCTCGGCGTCGACAGCTTCCGTGAAAGCCGCCGCCAGGCGCTGATCGAAGCGCGCCTGCGCGAGATGGACGTGCGTGACCGTGGCCTGCTTGGCGAAGAAGCCCAGCGCCGTGCCGCACTGGACAATCACACCGAGCGCCTGGCCGAACTGGAACTGCAGCGCCGCCAGCAGGGTGGTGAGCGCATCGAAGAACTGGAACGCGAGCAGGGCCGCGCCGAAGCCGAGCGCGACCGCCGCCAGGCCAAGCGCGAGCAGGCAAGCCTGGCCGCGCAGCAGCTGGGGGCCGAACTGCCGGACGACGCACACGGCTTCGCCGAACTGGTTGAGCGCGCACAGAACGAGCTGCAGGACCGCCAGCGCGCCTCTTCGGCGCTGGACGATGCGATCAGCGATCGCCTGGGTGGCAAGCGCGATGACGAGCGCCGCTTCGGCGAGGTCCGTGCGGAACTCGAAGCGATGCAGCGCACGCCCTCCAACATCCCGGCGCCGATGCAGAAGCTGCGCGCGCGCCTGGCCGAGGAAACCGGCATCGCCGAAGCGGCGCTGCCGTTCGTCGGCGAACTGATCCAGGTCCGCTCGGAAGAGCAGGGCTGGCAGGGTGCCATCGAGCGCGTGCTGGGTGGCTTCGCGCTGTCGCTGCTGGTCGACGACAAGCATTACAACGACGTCGCCGAGTGGGTGAACCGTACCCACCTGGGCATGCGCTTCACCTACTACCGCGTGCGCCGCAACGATGATGCGTTCGCCCGTGAGCCGTCGGCGAAGTCGCTGCTGCACAAGCTGGAACTGCGCGAACACGTGTTCGAAAGCTGGCTGCGCCGCGAGCTCGGCAAGCGATTCGACTACGAGTGCGTGGATGCCAAGCAGCTGCGCAACGTCGACCGCGGCATCACCCGCGAAGGCCAGGTCAAGCATCCGGGCGACCGTTTCGAGAAGGATGACCGCAGTGCGGTGGGCGACCGCCGTCGCTGGATCCTCGGCTTCAACAACCACGACAAGGTGGGCGCCTTCGAGCGCGAAGCTCAGGAACTGGCGAAGCGCATCGCCAGCTGCGAGACCGACATCGCGCGCCTGCGTGGGCAGCGTGACCGCGACAACGAACGCCGCCTGGCCTGCCACGAGCTGGTCAGCATCAGCTGGAACGAGATCGACATCGCCGCCCCGCAGCAGCGCCTGAGCGACATCGAGGCCACGCTGCGCGACCTGCGCGAAGGCAATGCCGACCTCGCCAAGCTGGCCAAGCAGATCGACGCCGTGCGCGCCGACATCGAGCAGGCCCGCCGCACCTATGAAGACGTCCGCGTCGAGCGCGGGCAGCTGGTCAAGGAACGTGACCGCCTGGACCGCGCGCGCCAGCAGAGCCGTGCGCTGGTGCTGCCGAGCCTGGCCCAGGAGCAGGAAGCCGGCCTTGCCGAGCGCCTGCAGGAGCAGGGTCCGCTCAGCCTGGAAACGCTGGAAGCGCACATGCGCCAGGTCAGCAACGCGCTGAACGAGCAGCTGTCGTCCTCGCAGCAGGACCTCAACCGCATCGAGAACCAGCTGATCGGCTGCTTCCGTCGCTTCATCCAGCAATGGCCGGAGGAATCGGGCGACTTCACCGTGTCGGTGGCCTCGGCCGAGGACTTCCTCGCACGCCTCGAACGACTGGAGCGCGATGGCCTGCCGCAGCACGAAGAGCGCTTCTTCGATCTGCTGCAGAACCAGAGCAAGAACAACCTGCTGGCCCTGCAGCGCCACAGCGCCGAGGCCCGCAAGTCGATCGGCCAGCGCCTGGACGAAGTGAACGCCAGCCTGGAACAGGTGCCGTTCAACCGCGGTACGTTGCTGACCATCGAACTGAGCGACCGTCGTCTGCCGGAAGTGGGCGAGTTCCAGCTGCAGCTGCGCGAAGTGCTGTCGCAGCAGCAGACCGAGCAGCGCGAGCTGGCCGAATCGCAGTTCACCGTGCTGCGCCAGCTGGTCAACCGCCTGGGCTCGCAGGAAGGCGAGGACAAGCGTTGGCGGGAGCTGGTGCTGGACGTGCGCATGCACGTGGAGTTCATCGGCGTCGAGCTGGATGCGGAAACGCGCCAGCAGGTCGAGATCTACCGCAGCGGCGCCGGCAAGTCCGGTGGCCAGCGCCAGAAACTGGCTACCACCTGCCTGGCCGCGGCACTGCGCTACCAGCTCGGCGGTGCCGACAGCCAGCTGCCCAGCTACGCCGCAGTGGTGCTCGACGAAGCCTTCGACAAGGCCGACAACGAGTTCACCGCCCTGGCGATGAACATCTTCGACAACTTCGGCTTCCAGATGGTGGTTGCCACCCCGCTGAAGTCGGTGATGACGCTGGAACCGTTCATCGGCGGCGCCTGCTTCGTCGAAATCAGCGGCCGCCACGACTCCGGCGTGCTGCTGATCGAGTATGACGAGGAAGGCAAGCGCCTGAAGCTGCCCGAGCGCAGCCGCCAGCAGGCCAACGAACCGGAAGAAGCCGACGCCTGACCTGGCCGATTGAAGGGGAATGCCGGCCAGCGGCCGGCACTACCCATGGGCGGGGTTCATGACCTGATCGGATGGGGATGCCGGCCAGCGGCCGGCACTACCCATGGGCGGGGTTCATGACCCGATCGGATGGGAATGCCGGCCAGCGGCCGGCACTGCCCATGGGCGGGGTTCATGACCTGATCGGATGGGGATGCCGGCCAGCGGCCGGCACTGCCCATGGGCGGGGTTCATGGCCCGATCGGATGGGAATGCCGGCCAGCGGCCGGCACTGCCCATGGGCGGGGTTCATGACCTGATCGGATGGGAATGCCGGCCAGCGGCCGGCACTACCCATGGGCGGGGTTCATGACCCGGTAGTGCCGGCCGCTGGCCGGCAACCGCGTTCACGCAGCGTGGAACGTATCCCACGCCATCCGCGCGATCAGCACCACCACCAGCCCCACGAACAGCTTGCGGATGAACGGCGTGCCGCCCTTCAGCGCCAGGCGCGTGCCCACCACCGAACCGATGATGTTGGCCGCCGCCATCGGCAGCGCGAACAGCCACAGGATGTTGCCGGTCGGCACGAAGAACGAGATCGCCGCCACATTCG
Source organism: Stenotrophomonas sp. YJH_SMC_64 (assembly GCF_059371375.1). NCBI lineage: Bacteria > Pseudomonadati > Pseudomonadota > Gammaproteobacteria > Lysobacterales > Lysobacteraceae > Stenotrophomonas > Stenotrophomonas sp. YJH_SMC_64. The sequence continues at coordinate 46,287 of NZ_JCAFUN010000023.1, forward strand.
TCGCCAGGTTCACCACCTTTGATGCCGCCGAGGCGCGCAGGAAATCCAGCCCGAAGAAGCGCACGAACAGGAAGATCAGGAAGCTGCCGGTGCCCGGCCCGAAGAAGCCGTCGTAGAAGCCGATCGCCGCACCGATCGCCAGCGCGATCACCAGTTCGCGGCGGCCGATCTCCTGCGGACGGTGCAGCGCGCCGAAGTCCTTCTTCCACAGTGTGTAGGCCAGCATCGCGACCAGCAGCACCAGCACCAGTGGGCGCACCGCGTCCTTGGGCAGCAGGCTTACCGCGGTGGCGCCGGCGAAGGAGAAGATGAAGGCCGTGCCGGCCGCGAACAACACCGGCTTCCACGGGAAGCGCACGTTGCGCGCATAGCGCCAGGCAGCCGCACCGGTACCGAACATCGAACTGAACTTGTTGGTACCAAACAGCATCGCCGGCGTCTGCTGCGGCAGCACCGTGAACAGGCCAGGCAGCTGCACCAGCCCACCACCACCGACGGCGGCATCGACCAGCCCGGCGGTGAAGGCGATGACCACCAGCCACCACAACTCAGGGGGAACCAGTTCCAGCACGGCGATCAATCGATATGGGGGCGCGACAGCATACGCCTGTCCTGCACTGGTTGACCGGTGCCCCGCGTGGATCCATCCGCACAACCCGGCGACAATGTCCGCATGAGCCGAAAACCCACCGATCCCTGCCCCTGCGGCCTTCCCGCCGAATACGCCGCCTGCTGTGGCCGTTTCCATGCCGGTGAGGCCGCCCCCGATGCCGAGCGCCTGATGCGATCACGTTACAGCGCCTATGTGCGGGGACTGGCGGACTATCTGCGCCAGAGCTGGCATCCGGATACCCGTCCGGCCGAGTTGTCGTTGGATGACGCGCCCGGCCAGCGTACGCATTGGCTGGGCCTGACCGTGCACGAGCACACCGTCACCGGCGCCGACAGCGCCGAAGTGCGCTTCACCGCCCGCTACCGCGTGGGCGGCGGCAGCGCGGTGAAGATGGCCGAGCACAGCCGCTTCCTGCGCGTCGACGGCCGCTGGTACTACCTCGACGCGGTGTGAGCCTCAGCCGCCGCGTGCCGCCAGCACGCGCTGGCCGGCATGCGCGCGGACCTGGTTGCGACCACCGTCCTTGGCTGCGTACAGCGCCTGGTCGGCGGCCTTGATCACTGCCGCTGGCCGCTCATCCACGCGGCTGTCTGCCAGCCCGATGCTCACCGTCACCTGCACCGTCTGCCCGCTTCCGCCGCGTCCGCGCTGCCGGCGCCCTGTTTCATCGTCGCGGCTGCGCGTGCTCCGGTCGCGCAGCTGCATGCGGGTGTCCTCGATGGTCTGCCGCAGCGCCTCGACTGCATCCACGCAGGCCGCTGCGGGACGATCCAGGAACACCACCGCGAACTCCTCGCCGCCATAGCGGAACGCCCGGCCACCATCGCCCACCCGGCCCAGGCGCGAGGCCACCAGGCGCAGCACATCGTCGCCGGTGTCGTGGCCGTGGGTGTCGTTGAACGACTTGAAGTGGTCCACGTCCACCATCGCGATGCTGTAGGTGCCGCGCGCCCGCTGCAGGGTCTCATTGAAGGCGCGGCGCCCCGGCAGGCCGGTCAGCTCATCGCGGAAGGCCATATGGAAGGACTCCTGCAGCATCGCGCCCAGCATCAGCAGCAGGGCCGCGCTGGCCAGTGCCGGCAGTAGCACCGGCTGCAGGAACACCCGTGGCAGCATCCACCACAGGCACAGCAGGGCCAGCAGCATCGCCGTGTGCAATGGGCGCGGATGCCGCCAGGCCTGCCAGCCCAGCGCGGCGGTTGCCAGAAGGAACAGCAGCGCTGGCAGCTGTGCCAGCGCGTTCCAGTCGGCCGGAATCCAGCTCCAGTGGCGGTTGGACAGCAGATCGTGCATGCCGCGCGGCTGCTGCGTGGCCAGCAGCAGGAAGATCAGCAGTGCCGTGCCGCTGGCGACGGAGCGCAACAGCAGGTCGTGGCGGCGCCGCCCGCGCTCGGGCCACAATGCCAGGCCCGCGAACAGCAAGGGCAACCAGGCCGAAATGGCATGGAAGCGCAGCGGTGTCAGCGACGTGACGTGGCCGCTGTGCAGGTAGCCGCCCACGTCCTGGTGCAGCAGCGCGAACATGACCGCCACCACCAGCAGCAGGCAGAGCGTACGCACCTGGTGGTAGAGCAGGGCAAGGCCGGCGCCGAGGCAGGCCAGCAGCCAGGGCAGGATGCGTTGGGCCGGGCTGGCAACGTCTTCGTTGCCCAGTGCTGCCCACAGCACCACGGCAACCAGCACGGCGGGCAGCACGAACAGGTAATGCGCAGGCTGGCGGAGCGGATGCAGGGGCAAGCAGGAATTCCAGCGCGGTGACGACGCGGCCGCAGCATTGCCGTTAGCGGCGTTCGCACCGGCTTCTTGAATGCGGGATGGTCACGCATGTGAACGCGTTGACGTCGAACGATGACATGGCACTCACCCTGTTGCGCAGATGCTGCCCGGATGGACAGCGTAGCCACCGCCGTCGCTGCCCCGCAGCGCGATCTCGCCCGCCAGTACGCATGTGTGCGGAACCGCAGCATGCAGCTGGCAGCCCCCCTCAGCGCCGAAGATGCCATGCTGCAGAGCATGGCCGATGCCAGCCCGAGCAAATGGCACCTGGCCCACACCACCTGGTTCTTCGAACGCTTCGTGCTGGCCGGCTTCCCACCTGCACCGGCGCATGACCCTGCCTGGGACTACCTGTTCAACAGCTACTACAAGAGCCTCGGCCCGGCGCATGCCCGGCCGCAGCGTGGGCTGCTGTCGCGGCCATCGCTGCAGCAGGTGCGCGACTACCGCCAGCAGGTCGATGCACAGGTGCAATCGCGGCTGGCGGCAGGCGACCTTGATGAGCAGGCACTGCAGCACCTGCAGTTGGGCCTGCAGCACGAACAGCAGCACCAGGAACTGCTGCTCACCGACATCAAGCACGCGTTCTGGTGCAATCCGTTGCAGCCGGCCTACCGCGAGGACCTGCAGCCTGCAACCAGCGCTGCCAGTGCGCAGGGCTGGATCGAGTCGCCCGAGCGCATCGTCACCATCGGCGCCGCAGCCTGGCCGCAGCACACCGCCTTCGCCTACGACAACGAATCGCCGGCGCATCGCGTGCTGCTCCCCGCGCACGCACTGGCCGAGCGCCCCGTCAGCAATGCCGAGTACCGCGCCTTCATCGACGCCGGTGGCTACCGCGAACCGCGCTGGTGGCTCAGCGAAGGCTGGGCGCTGCGCGAAGCCGAGGGCTGGCAGCACCCGCTGTACTGGGATGACGCCCTGCAGCGCGAGTACACCCTGGGCGGTTGGCGCGAACTGGATCCGCATGCGCCGGTCTGCCACCTCAGCTACTACGAGGCCGATGCCTGCGCCCGCTGGGCCGGTGCGCGCCTGCCCAGCGAGTTCGAGTGGGAGGCTGCCGCCGCAACGCTGCCGCCTCGCGGTCATTTTGCCGATGACGATCGGCTGCACCCGCAGGCTGCAGGGGGCAGTGGACTACGTCAGCTGTTCGGCGATGTATGGGAATGGACCCACAGCGCGTATGGCGCCTACCCGGGCTTCCGCCCTTTCGCCGGCAACCTCGGTGAATACAACGGCAAGTTCATGTGCGGGCAATGGGTGCTGCGCGGTGGCAGCTGCGCCACGCCGCGTGGCCACGTGCGTGCCAGCTACCGCAACTTCTTCATGCCCCCGGCGCGTTGGCAGTTCTCCGGGCTGCGCCTGGCCAGGGACCTCGCATGAGTACGGTGCACGACGCACTGCAGGCGCTGACCGATCTCACCCCCGGCCGCCAGCAGATCCTCACCGACGTGGTGGCCGGGTTGTCGCGCACGCCGCGCCAGCTGCCGTCCAAGTACTTCTACGATGCGCGCGGCTCGCGCCTGTTCGAGCAGATCACGCAGACCGCCGAGTACTACCCCACGCGCACCGAGCTGGCCCTGCTTTCACGGGTACTGCCGGACATCGCCCGAAGCGTCGGGCCGCACCTGCACGTGGTGGAACTGGGCAGCGGCAGTGGCCGCAAGACCGCGTTGCTGCTGGCCGCCCTGCACGACCCGGTGGCCTACACGCCCATTGAAATCTCGCGTGCCGCGCTGCTGTCCAGCATCGACCACCTGGCCCCGGCGCTGCCCGAGGTGGAGATGCTGCCGGTCTGTGCCGACTTTACCCGTCCCGTCGCCGTACCCATGCCCGAACGCGAACCCGCGCGACGGCTGCTGTTCTTCCCCGGTTCCACGCTGGGCAACTTTGAAGGCGAAGACGCGGTCGCGCTGCTGCGCGCGATGCGCCAGACCATGGGGCGTGATGGCCTGGCCCTGGTCGGCATCGACCTGCACAAGGACCCGGCGTTGATCGAGGCGGCCTACAACGATGCGCAGGGCGTCACCGCCGCATTCACCCTGAACCTGCTGGCCCGCCTCAACCGCGAGGTCGGCAGCGACTTCGATCTGCAGGGCTTCCGTCATCGTGCCCGCTACAGCGTCGCGCGGCTGCGCATCGAGACCGATCTGGTCAGCCAGCGGGCACAGGACGTCCATCTGGATGGCCGGACCTTCCATTTCGAGGCCGACGAACCGATCCGCGTCGAATACAGCCACAAGTACACCGACGAGAGCTTCGAAGCGCTGCTGCGGCCGGCTGGCCTGCAGGTCATGCAGCGCTGGGATGCTGAAGGCCCGGCCTATGGCCTGCGCCTGTTGCGTGCCATCTAGGGCGGACGGCCAGCCGGTACCGCTTCAGGTTCAGCAGCAGCGCTACCCCTAAGATGGCCGTGCAACGGCAACACGGAGGACGCCATGCCCATTCTGACCACGCTCGGCCTGGCGGCCGCTCTTGCCTCGGCGCCGACAGCGCCCGCCGCGCCTGCCGGCGACATCGATCCGGCGTTCAGCCGCTGCCTGTCGGGCCTGCAGGCCACCGCTGTGACACAAGGCATCAGTCCCGACCGTTTCAACGCGATCACCGCCGGCCTCACCCCGGACCCCAGCGTGCTCGGCCTGCTCGATGCACAGCCCGAATTCACCACGCCGATCTGGGACTACCTGGCCGCGCTGGTCGATCGCCAGCGCGTGGCTGATGGCCGCGCCCTGCTGCAGCAGCACCGCGACCTGCTCGATCGGGTGTCGGCGCAGTACGGCGTCGATCCGGCCACCATCGTCGCGGTCTGGGGCGTGGAGAGCGACTACGGCCGCGTGTTCGGCAAGCGCCCGCTGCTGCAGTCATTGGCCACGCTGTCCTGCGCCGGCCGTCGCCAACCCTTCTTCCGCGGTGAACTGCTGGCGCTGCTCAAGCTGATCGACCGCGGCGACCTGCAGGCCCAGGGGCTCACCGGCTCCTGGGCCGGTGCCTTCGGACATACGCAGTTCATGCCCAGCACCTATGCACGCATCGCCGTGGACGGTGATGGCGATGGCCGCCGCGATCTGGTCGGCAGCATTCCCGATGCACTGGCCTCCACCGCCAACTACCTCAAGCGCGCCGGCTGGCGCAGCGGCGAGCCGTGGGGCATGGAAGTCCGCGTTCCTGCGGGCTTCAACGCAAGCCAGGCCGGCCGCACCCAGCGTCGCGCCCTGGCCGACTGGCGTGCGCAGGGCGTGACCGCGCTGGATGGCAGCGTGTTGGCTCCGGCCAACCTGCCGGCGGATGCGCGCGCCGCGCTGCTGCTGCCGGCCGGCAACAAGGGCCCGGCATTGCTGGTGTTCCGCAACTACGACGCGATCTACAGCTACAACGCCGCCGAAAGCTATGCGCTGGCGATCGCGACGCTGGCTGACCAATTGCGTGGCGGCAACGGGTTGGCCACCGCCTGGCCGACCGATGACCCGGGCCTGGGCCGCGATGAGCGCCGCCAGCTGCAGACCCTGCTGCTGGCCCGCGGCCACGATATCGGTGCCGCCGACGGCATGATCGGTACCGCCACGCGCCGCGCGATCCAGGCCGAGCAGCAGCGCCTGGGCTGGAGCGAGGTGGACGGCCGCGCAGGCCAGCGCATCCTGCGCACGCTGCAGGAAGAGGCGACCGCCATCGCACCCGCTGGGCAGAAAGCCTTGCCGGCGGCACGTTGACCGCGACATCATCGCCGCGGTCTTCAAGGAGCGTCATCGCATGCAGTCGAATCCGGACATCAGCACCGGCCTGTATCACGGCCTGGAGGCCTGGCAGGTGCGAACCGCCAACGCCACGGCGGTCGTCAGCGTGTTCGGCGGCCAGCTGCTGTCGTTCATTCCTGATGGGCAGCCCGATCTGCTGTGGCTTTCGCCCACGCGCGCCGAGCTGCCCACGCCCATCCGCGGTGGCGTCCCGGTGTGCTGGCCGTGGTTCGGTCGCCAGGGCCAGAGCGCCGATGTACCGGCGCATGGCCTGGTACGTACCGCGCGCTGGGAGCTTCTGCAGGCCAGCCAGCGCGATGATGGCGAGGTCGAGCTGCAGTTGGCGCCTGCGCCCAGCGCCGATCGCGGCCTGCGCCTGCAGATGCAGCTGCGCATCGGCCGCCAGCTGCGCCAGCAGCTGGTCACCGAGAACACCGGAACCTCGCCGGTGACCTTCACCCAGGCCCTGCACAGCTATTTCCGGGTGGGCGATGCCAAGCGGGTCGAGGTCGAGGGCCTTGACGGCCTGCAGTACCTGGACAAGTACGAGGACTATGCGCAGCTGCGCCTGCAACAGGGACCGTGGTCATTGCGCGATCCACGTGATCCCGGTCGCAGCGATCGCATCTACACCGGTGCCGGCGGCCATTACGTGCTGCATGATCCCGTACTGCAGCGGCGGATCGAGATCCGCAGCGAAGGCAGCCAGACGCTGGTGGTCTGGAATCCGGGGGCCGAGGCGGCAGCCAGGATGTCCGATGTCGGCGAGGGCTGGCGCGATTACGTATGCCTGGAAGTGGCCAACGCAGGCCCGGAGCAGATTACGCTTGCGCCGGGTGCGCGCCATCAGCTGGTGCAGACCCTGGGCAGTACCGCGCTGTAGGCGCGGACAACGATTTCAGTTTGTCGATGCAGGTAGCAAGGACGGAAAACATGCAGGAAGCACAATGGTGGTACGCCAATGGCAGGCAGAGCAGTGGGCCGGTGGATCTGGCCGGTCTTCGCCAGCTGCAGCAGGAAGGGACGGTTACGGCGCGCACCCTGCTCTGGTGCGAAGGTATGCCCTCATGGCGGCCGTTGGCGGAACTGGAGCAGGCTTCCACCCCCGTCGAGGTGGTTCCGGCCCTGGATATCGACGCAGCCCCTGCGGTTGAGGGCATCGCGCCGGATGTCGGCGACCCGTCCGATCCCTATCGTGCGCCGGTCGCTGCACCGGACAGGGCTGCGGCTGCCGGGCTGGAGGGCGAGATGGCCTTGTACGCCAGCGTGGTCGGCGGCAACTTCCCGATCTATCGCCAGCGCTGGCGGCTGGATCAGGGCATTGCCACGGGCAGTGGCACCTGGCATTGGCCGGCCTTCCTGCTCGGCCTGATCTGGATGATGTACCGCAGGATGTACCGCCTGGCGGCGATGTGGGCTGGCCTGCTGCTGCTGATCAGCGTGGTGGAGACCTTGCTGGATGTGCCGGATGGCCTGTCGCTGGTCATCACCTTCGCGCTGAGCATCACCACCGGCATCTTTGGCAACAACTGGTACCTGGCGCACTGCCAGCGCCTGATCGCCCAGGCCCGTGCCGTCACCGGCGACGATGATGCACGGCTGCGCAGCGAGCTGACCGCGCGTGGCGGCACCAGCGTGGTCGCCACACTGATCGCCATCGTCATCGCGGTGGCGCTGAGCATCGTCGGCGCCGCATTGGCCGGGTAGGGTGGGTCAGCGGTCCTGACGGGGCCGCAGCACCAGCAGGCACAGCGCACCGGCCACCAGGCCCCAGAACGCCGAGCCGATGCCGGCCAGTGAGACGCCCGAGGCGGTGACCAGGAAGGTGACCAGTGCCGCCTCGCGGTCCCGCTCTACCGCCAGCGCACTGGCCAGGCTGTTGGCGATGGTGCCGAACAGCGCGATACCGGCCACGCAGGCCACCAGCTCCTTGGGGAAGGCAGCGAACAGTGCGGCCACGGTGGCACCGAACAGTCCGATGACGATGTAGAAGGCACCTGCCGCCATGGCGGCGGTATAGCGTCGTGCCGGGTCCTCATGTGCATCACGGCCCATGCAGATCGCGGCGGTGATTGCCGCCAGGTTCAGCGCGTACGCACCGAACGGCGCCAGTAGTGTATTGACCACACCGATCCAGCCGATCAGCGGCGACACCGGGGCGTCGTAGCCGGATGCCCGCATCACCGCCACGCCCGGAATGTTCTGCGAGGCCATGGTGACCACGAACAGGGGCAGGGCGATGCCGGCCACCGCGGTCCAGGACAGGGATGGGGTCACCCATTGCGGTACCGCCAGTTGCAGCTGCACCTGCTGTGCGTGCAGCAGGCCACGGCTGGCCGCAACCGCGATGCCGACCAGCAGGGTGGCGATGACCGCATAGCGCGGGAACAGGCGGCGTCCGGCCAGCCACGTGGCGAACATGGCCAGCGCCAGTACCAGCTGGGTGTTCATGGCCACGAACACGTCCAGACCGAAGCGCAGCAGCACCCCGGCCAGCATGCCGGCGGCCAGCGCCATCGGTACCCGTTGCATCAACCGGGCGAAGATGCCGGAGAAGCCAGCCAGCATGCCCAGAACCGCAGCGAGCAGGAATGCACCGGTGGCCTCGGAAAGAGATGCGCCGCCGGCACCGACCACCAGCATCGCCGCGCCCGGTGTCGACCATGCGGTCACCACCGGTACCCGATAGCGCAGTGACAGCCCGATGCAGGTGACACCCATGCCCAGTCCCAGTGCCCACATCCATGAAGCGATCTGCGCCTGATTGGCACCGACAGCTTGTGCAGCCTGGAACACGATGACGGCCGAACTGGCGAAGCCGACCAGCACAGTAATGAAGCCGGCAACGAGGGCCGGTACTGAAAGGTCGCGCCACCACGCTTGCCGCACCTGCATGTTCATTGCCGTCTCTCCACTGTGCATCCGTGCATTGATAGCCCTTGTGGCGTTGACCGCGCAACGCGCGGTCAACGCCACAGTGATCTTCGAGCGTATGCCATGCGTGACGTTGCCTTGGTTCTGTCATCACCGTGCAAAAAAATGCTTGACGAAATCTGCAGGATCTCTAGAATTCGCTCCCTTGCTGCAGCGCACCGCTTCTTCGGAAACGGCACGCAAACAGCAACGCCACCACCGACGAACGAGATGATCGAACGAAGGTGTTGACGGACTCGAAAAGTCCGGCATAATAGGCGGCTCGCAACGACGAAAGGCCTTCGGGTCCAACGACGAAGCAGCGTCGGCAACAACGTCCACCCCGGTGAGACGGCCTTGAAAAAAGGTGTTGACGAAGCGGAAAAGCCGGCTATAATGGGCGGCTCGCTACGAAGGAAACTTCGCAGCACACGGGAACGGCGCTGAGGCCACTTCCCCGGATCTTTGAAAGTATGCGCAGGTATCTTGTGAAGGCGCCTGCAGGAAGGATGATTGTCCATCTTGCAGACGTTTGATCAAGCAACTATTAATTGTTTTAAAGCAAGCGATACGTTGCCAGCATCAATCATCTGCAGCTTTA
>NZ_JCAFUN010000024.1:0-48512 GCF_059371375.1 Stenotrophomonas sp. YJH_SMC_64
GGCGGACAAGAAGTTCTCGACTAAACGGCGTCAAACGGGCATTTTTATGGTGGTTCATCCGGGCTCTTTGGGGTCTGGATAGGTGTGGTAACCACCATTTTCCAAAGATGCCCCGGATGAACAACCTACCGAGAGATCACAACTAACAGTCGACTCTACCCCGTCGTGGTGTCATTCCCGTCGTGATGTCATTCCCGCCGTCACGCCATTCCCGTCGCGATGCCATTCCGTCGCCATGCCGGTGCAGCGGGCCGGATGTTCCGGCCCGCCACCGCCTTGCTCAGAACCTCAACGCCAGCGCGCGTGACTCGATCGGTGCCATCCGGCTCTGATCCTGCAGCTGCAGGTCGCGCAACTCGTACGGCGCACCGAACCCAGCCGGCAACGCGGCCTGGTCGAACGGCAGCACCAGCTGGCCACGCCCCGGTCCATCGAACCACGCGGCTGCGTGCGCCTGCGCCACCGGCTTCAGCTGGCCATCGCGACCGGTGGCATACAACGTGCCACGCGCCTCGTAACGACCGGCGGCTGCCACCTGCAGCGGCAGCGCTACCTGGCGGCTGGCCGGGTCCGGTGCCGCCTGGCCACTGAAGCGCGCAGTGGGCCGCGCCACCGCGAAGGCCACCTTGCCATCGCGCAGCACACCATCGGCCTGGGCGAACACCTGCAGTTCCCACAGCCCCTGCACGTTGCCGACATCAGCCGGAATCCGCACCTGCGCACGCAGGGCACCGTCGGTGGTGCGCAGCAACCGCTGCGGCCAGCTGCGGCCATCGGGCGCGACCAGCAGGGCTTCACCACCCAGGCCGCCACGACGCGAGGCCAGCTGCGCGGTGGTGGCGCCGTCTTCCAGCAGGCGTGCCTGCAACTGCACGTTGCCACCGGCCAGCACCTGCGCCTGGTTGGCCTGCACTTCCAGCCGCAGCGGGCTGTTCGGCTCCAGCACCTGCACCACGTAGCGGCCCTGTGCCTGCGCGCTCTGCAGCGTGTACGCACCGGCGGCACTGGTCGCGCCGGTGCGCAGCATGCTGCTGCCATCCCTCACCGGCATGCCGGCCTGCTGCAGCGCGCGCGCGTCGACACTGCGGGCCATGCTGCTGCGGCCCGCCGGGTCGCGCACTTGCAACGCATTCGCCGGCACTGCCCGCGCGCCTTCGGCCGGGCTCAGCTGGATCACCGCATCGGCGGCCGTCAGCGGTAGATCGATGCCGCGTTGCAGCTGCGCGCCATCGACCTGCTGCCAGTAGCTGCGGCTGACCGAGGCATACGGCGTAGCCGCCTGCAGCGATTGCGCCGGGTCCAAGGCCCAGGCGAAGGACAGCGGTGCGCGCTCGCTGTCATCGGCCGGCACCGGCGCGGCAACCAGCGCAGCGGGCACCTGGTCGCCAGCACGGGCGGCCTGCAGCGGCTGCGCGGCCTGCGCTGCGGAAAGGGACAGTGCTGCCAGCACGGCGCCGGCCAGCAGGGTGGATTGAATCGTCATGGTCGTCTCCCTCACTGGGTCAGGTCGTTGCGCAGCAGGGTGCCGAGGCCGAAGCACTCGCGGCGGCTCTGGTTGTGGCTGAGCGGTTCTGCGCCCTGGGTACGCGCCTTGTCGGTGAACCAGGTGGTGCCGGCGGCCTTCTGGCTGCTGCACTCCAGGAAGCCATCGGAGCAGGACGACAGCCAGTTCTGGGTGAACTCCAGGCCGACGTTGGCGGCATAGCCGCCGCAGTAACTGTTGCTGTCCCACACCGCCGATTCCACGTCGCTGCCGACCACCGCGCGGAACGGCTTGGGCAGCGCCGGGCGACCGGCCGTGCCATACAGGTTCTGCGCGTTGTAGGTGGCCATGCTCGCCACCTGCTGCTGGCGCACCGCGTCGTTCTTGTAGCCCAGCAGCCAGCCCAGCGAGGTTTCAAAGGTGTTGCCGTTGAGTACCGCATCGGCCAACGGCGTACCCGCCGAGGAAGGGGCCAGCGCGGTGACCTTGCGCACCGTGCGGATGATCTTCGGATAGCGGCTGTCGTAGGTCGGGTTGGACAGGATCCAGCGCACCACATTGCCGCCGTTGGAATGGGTGATCACCACCAGCTGGGTGATGCCACGGCTGTCGATGAAGCTGGTCAGCTGGTTGGCCAGGCAACCGGCAGCTTCGGGCTTCCACATGTACTGGGTGAAGTCACAGTTGATGACCACGTAGTTGCTGCTGTTCGGCAGGCCCTGGCGCACGGTGTCGATGATCGCCGGCTGCCAGTAGTCCTGGGTGGCGTTGGTCTGCGCGCCGGTGCCATGCACGAAGGCCACGCCGACCACGTCGGCGGCCTGCGCCTGCGCTGTTGCAAGCCCGAGGAGCAGGGCCAGGACGGTACTTCCTGTTGCGGTGCTGCGCATCGCTTCTCTCCCTCTGTCTTCGGATCCCCCCGACCCGGCTGGAACTGGACGGCCCTGGCGCTTGCCGTTGTGCCGATGCTCGCGGTGCAGCGGCGTGAAAGTCCGTGCGCTGCGCCCGGAATCAGGAGACTGACGTCAAACGATGACGCTTTTCATATCGCGACAATGACCATGCCGGGTCTGGCCGTATGACCGATGGCCACTGCAGTGTCGTATGGGGGCTGCGATCATGGCGCGTTGTTTTCTCTCCCGGAGCCTGTCCATGTCGCTGATTTCCCACCCTGCCCGCCCGCTGCTCGGCCTTGCCGTCGTCGCGGCCCTGGCCGGTTGTGCCGCCACCGCCACCAAGCCGACCGCCGTCGAAGCCAACATCACCACCAAGGCGGTGGGCTATCTGGACAAGAGCGCGGTTCCGGCCAGCCTCGACCTGGTACCGGCACCACCGGTGGCCGGTTCGGCCGCGCTCGCCCTGGACGAGCAGGTCAGCCGTGAAGCCCGCGCGCTGCGTGGCAGCCCGCGCTTCGCCCAGGCCGGTGTCGATGCGGAACTCGGTTTCCCCGAAGGCGCCAACCACTTCTCCTGCGCCGCCGACATCGACGTCGATGCGGTGAAGACCCCGGCGCTGTATCGCCTGCTGGAGCGCAGCCGGATCGACGCCAGTGCGGCGACCAAGGCGGCCAAGAACCACTACCAGCGCCCGCGCCCGTTCATGGTCAACGGTGAACCGACCTGCTCGCCGAAGGACGAGGAAGGCCTGCGCAAGAACGGTTCCTACCCATCCGGCCACACCTCGATCGGTTGGGCCTGGGCACTGATCCTGTCCGAGATCGCGCCGGACCGCGCCGATGCCATCCAGGCCCGTGGCCGCAACTACGGCGAGAGCCGCCTGGTCTGCAACGTGCACTGGCAGAGCGACATCCTCGAAGGCCGCTTCATGGGCGCCGCCGCGGTGGCCCGCCTGCACGACAACGCTGCGTTCAACAAGGACCTGCTGGCCGCACGCAAGGAAATCGCCGCCGCACGCAAGGCCGGCCTGCACTCCAGCCGCGATTGCACTACCGAGAATGCGGTGCTGAAGGTGCGCCCGCAGAGCGCGCTGTAAGCGCGCGCCGGATCACTCGTTGCCGGCCAGCGGCCGGCACTACCAATGGGCGTAAGGAAGAAGGGCCGGCATTGCGCCGGCCCTTCTTCATTGCATCAACGCAGCCACCGCATCAGAACTTCGCGGTGAACTCCACGCCCCAGGTACGCGGCTCGTTGAGGAAGCCGGTCAGGTTGTTGAAGTCGATCGCACCGACCACGCGGGTCTGGTTGGTCAGGTTGCGGCCGAACACGGCTACGTCGTACTGGCCGTAATCCCAGTTGTAGCCCAGGCGCAGGCCGCCTTCCAGCGAACTACGGCCGCGGAATTCCGGCGACTCGTAGATGAAGAAGTTCACCGCGCTGCGGTAGGCCCAGTCCGTGTAGGCATACAGCTCGCTGCCATCGCTGAGCGGGAAGCCCACGCGCAGGGTCGCGTTGTGGATCCACTTCGGCGCCTGCGGCAGCGGGTTGCCGTTCACCAGCGCATAGGTCTGGCCGTTGATCACCGTGGTCGGGTCGTTGATGGTGCAGCCACCGCCGCAGATCGCCACCGCCAGATCCTTGTCCTTGATCTCGGTGTCGTTGTAGCTGCTGCCGAAGGTCAGCAGGACGTTATCGGCCAGGTAGGCTTCCAGGTCCAGTTCCACGCCCTGGCCGATGGTCTTGTCGGCGTTGAGCAGGGTGGCGGTGTTGTTGCTGCCACCCACCGCGATCAGCTGCTGGCCGTCGACGTTGTAGCGGAACACGCTCAGGCCCAGGCGCGCGCGGCGCTCGAACAGGTCGGCCTTGATGCCGGCTTCATACGAGATGACCTTCTCCGAATCGGCCTGCGACAGGCCCGGCGCGAAGGCCAGGCGGCCCTGGATCGACGGTGCGCGGAAACCCTTGGCCACGCGGGCGTAGGCGTTGATGTCGTCGGTCAGCTTGTAGACGCCGCTGACATCCCAGCTGACGTCGTTGACGTCGGTGTTGGCCAGGTACGGGCCGCTGACCGGGGTGCCGAACGGAACGGCCTGCAGCACGCTGGCGCTGAAGTCCTTCTTGTCCTGGGTGTAGCGCACGCCGGCGCGCAGCTTGAAGCGATCGGTGACATCGAAGTCGCCCGAAGCGAACACCGCCCACGCCTTGTTGCGCTGGTTCTGCACCACGTGGCCGGTCTGTGGATTGCCCGGGGTCAGCGAGTCGTAGTTGAAGTTGTTGATGGTCACGTCTTCATCGAAGTAGAAGACGCCGGCCTGCCAGTCGAAGCGGCCCCACTCGTTGGACTCGATCCGCACTTCCTGCGTCCACTGGCGGTGGTGCGGCAGGCCGTCGGCCGACTCCGAAGAGAATGGAATCAGGCCCGGGCCGTAGTTGCCGGCACCGAGGAAGGCCGCACCGTAGCCGCCGTCGATGTCGCCACGGTTGAGCGATTCGGCGGTCTCGTAGCCGGTGATCGAATGCAACGTCACCGAGCCGAGGTTCCACTGCAGGCGCGCGCTGCCGCCCCAGGTTTCCAGGTCGGAGAAGTTGACGCCGTCGTTGGCCACCTTGTCGCGGTCGAAGTTCTCGACCAGCGAATTGCCACCCTTCTGGATGATGTTGGCGCGGAACAGGCGGGCGGTGCCGTTGAGCTTGCGCTTGTGCAGGTTGAACAGCGCTTCGAAGTCGTCGCCTTCGTACAGGAACTGCACGCGGCCGGCGGCTTCGTCATAGCCTTCGAAACCACTGTTGGGGGCACCGGCGCGGGTGTTGTCGACCCAGTCATCGCGGCGCTGGTAGATCGCCGAGACACGTGCCGACCAGCGGTCGGTAAGCGGGCCGCCGTAGGCGCCCTGCACGTTCCAGCTGTTGTAGCTGCCGTAGCCCACGCGCACGTAGCCGTCGGCATCCTGCGACGGTCGCGCCGAATCGAACTTGACCACGCCGGCCGGGGTGTTGCGGCCGAACAGCGTGCCCTGCGGGCCACGCAGCACTTCCACGTTGGCCAGGTCGAACAGCGGGAAGCCCTTCAGCAGCGGGCTTTCCTGCACCACGTCGTCATACACCAGCGACACCGGCTGCGAAGCATTGAGGTCGAAATCGGTGTTGCCCAGGCCGCGGATGTAGAAGCGCGGGAAGGCACGGCCGTAGGACGACTCGATGTTGAGGCTGGGCACGCGCGCGGCCAGGAAGCGGATGTCATCGCCGGCCGAGCCGAGCACATCCAGCTTCTCGCCCTGGATCGCGCTCAGTGCGACCGGTACGTCCTTGGCGTTCTCGACGCGGCGCTGCGCGGTCACCTGCAGGGCATCGAGGGCAACCGGATCCTTGGCGGCGGGGGTTTCCTGAGCGGCTGCTACCAGCGGCAGCAGGGCGGAAAGAGCGGCAACGAGGGGGCGCGCGACCGGAAGGCGGCCACGGGAAGTACGGGTCGGGGACATGGCGGTAGGCTGTGTTTGGAGGGGTGGTAAAACGGCGCTACCAGATAATTGTTGCAATACAGCACCTACGCCGCAAATGCCCGCCGTTCATGGCCCCGTCGCCGGCGCCCCCGGGCGCTCGCTAGACTCGGGGTTTCCAACGCGACGGACCCGCCGCCATGACCCAGTGGTACTTCCATGCCTCCGCCCAGGCCGAGCGCATCGGCCCGCTTGATGACGAGGCCGCGCGCCGCTACGCGCAGGCCAATCCGCGCGCGCTGGCCTGGTGCCAGGGCATGAGCGGGTGGACGCCGATCGCCGAGGTGGCCGAGCTGCAGGCGCCGGCCCCGGGCATGCCCAACACCCCACCGCCGGTCCCCGCCGGCGTCAGCGGCCGCGCCGACGACATCGAGTTCCGCATCGTCGGCCATGAAATGCAGTTCGTGGAGATCGAGCTCGACCCCGGCGAGAGCGCCATCGCCGAGGCCGGCGCATTGATGTTCAAGGACGCCACGGTACAGATGGACACGGTGTTCGGCGCCGCCAACGGCGACCAGGGCGGCGGCTTCATGGGCAAGGTGATGGCCGCCGGCAAGCGCGTGCTGACCGGCGAGAGCCTGTTCGCCACCGTCTACACGCAGAGCGGGCACGGCAAGGGCAAGGTCGCCTTCGCCGCGCCCTACCCGGGCACGGTGCTGGCGATGAAACTGGACCAGCACGGCGGCCGCCTGATCTGCCAGAAGGACAGCTTCCTGGCCGGTGCGCGCGGCGTGCAGATCGGCGTGCAGTTCCAGCGCAAGATCATGACCGGCCTGTTCGGTGGTGAGGGTTTCATCATGCAGAAGCTGGAAGGCGACGGCTGGGTGTTCATCCACGCCGGCGGCTGTGTGGTGGAACGCGAGCTGGCTGCCGGCGAGCGCCTGGACGTGGATACCGGCTGCGTGGTGGCCTACCACCCGACCGTGGACATGGACGTGCGCCGTGTTGCGGGCATCAAGAGCATGCTGTTCGGCGGCGAGGGCGTGTTCCTGGCCACGCTGACCGGCCCAGGCAAGGTCTGGCTGCAGTCGCTGCCGTTCTCGCGCCTGGCTGGCCGCATGTGGATGGCCGCGCCGCAGGGCGGTGGCCAGAACCGCGGCGAGGGTTCGGTATTGGGCGGCCTGGGCCGGATGCTGGACGGCGACAACCGCTTCTGACCGCCTCCGGTCGTGCCGGCCGCTGGCCGGCAGCCCCATGGACCTTGGCACGCATCCCGGTAGTGCCGGCCGCTGGCCGGCAACCCCATGGACCTTGGAGCGCATCCCGGTAGTGCCGGCCGCTGGCCGGCAACCCCATGGACCTTGGCGCGCATCCCGGTAGTGCCGGCCGCTGGCCGGCAGCCCCATGGACCTTGGCACGCATCCCGGTAGTGCCGGCCGCTGGCCGGCAGCCCCATGGACCTTGGCACGCATCCCGGTAGTGCCGGCCGCTGGCCGGCAACCCCATGGACCTTGGCACGCATCCCGGTAGTGCCGGCCGCTGGCCGGCAACCCCATGGACCTTGGCACGCATCCCGGTCGTGCCGGCCGCTGGCCGGCAACCTCATGGACCTTGGCGCGCATCCCGGTAGTGCCGGCCGCTGGCCGGCAGCCCCATGGACCTTGGCGCGCCTCCCGGTAGCGTCGGCCGCTGGCCGGCAGCCCCATGGACCGTTGCCAGTTTCCCTATGGTTGCCGGCCAGCGGCCGGCACTACCTTTATGAATGGGCGATATTTCCCACCCTGCCCGCCCCGCCACGGCTTCGGTATGCTGGCGCCCTTTCCTGAATCCGGCGCCGCGAGCGCACTGCCGATGAGCCTGTTCCGCCCCCGCATGCTGCTGTCCGTCGCCCTGATCGGCCTGCTGGCCGGCTGCGGTGGCGATCCGGTCCGCCCTACGCCGCCGCCGGCGCCGACCGTGGTGCCACAGGCCAAGCCGGTGAAGATCGGCATCGCACTCGGCGGTGGCGCGGCCAAGGGCTTTGCCCACATCGGCGTGATCAAGATGCTGGAGGCCAATGGCTTCGAACCGGCGGTGGTGTCCGGCACCAGTGCCGGCAGCGTGGTCGGCGCGCTGTACGCCAGCGGCATGGACGCGTTCCAGATGCAGAGCAAGGCGGTGGCGCTGGATGAAGCCAGCATCCGCGACGTGCGGCTGTTCTCCGGTGGCCTGGTGCAGGGCCAGAAGCTGCAGGACTACGTCAACGAACAGGTTGCCAACCGTCCGGCCGAACGCCTGAAGAAGCCGTTCGCCGCCGTCGCCACCCAGCTGGAAACCGGCGAGCGGGCGATCTTCGTGCGCGGCAACGTCGGCCAGGCGGTGCGCGCGTCGAGCAGCATTCCCGGCGTGTTCGAACCGGTGAAGATCGGCGGTCGCAACTACATCGATGGCGGCGTGGTCAGCCCGGTGCCGGTGGATGCCGCGCGCCAGCTCGGCGCCGACTTCGTGATCGCCGTGGACATCTCCAGCAAGGCCAGCGGCAAGGCGCCGACCGACATGCTGGGCATCGTCAACCAGTCCATCTCGATCATGGGCCAGCGCCTGGGCGAACAGGAACTGGCACGCGCCGACATCGTCATCCGGCCGAAGGTGCTGGACATCGGCGCTGCCGATTTCAGCCAGCGCGGCACGGCGATCCTGGAAGGCGAAAAGGCCGCGATGGCCGCAATGCCGCAGATCCGCGCCAGGATCCAGCAGCTGCAGCGCGCACGCGCCGCCGCAGCGGCACCGGCACCGGTAGCCGCACCGAAGTGCGAGGAAGCCTCGCGCCTCGGCAAGCTGATGGGCCGCAAGGACAAGTGCTGATCCCTTGATGCCTGGCCACCGGGCATGCCCGGTGGCCGCTCAGGACTCCAGCTGCGAAAGCGGCAATGCCTGGAAGCCCTTCACCGTGCGCAGCACGAAGCTGGAATTGGCATCGGCCACGCCACCGGCGTTGAGCAACCGGTCCAGCAGGAAGCGAGAGAAGTGCTCCAGGTCGCGCACGTAGACGTGCAGCAGGTAGTCCATGTCGCCGGTCAGCGCATGGCAGGCCACCACCTCGTCCCACGCTTGCACGCTGTCCACGAAGTGGCCGATGGCGGCCTGGTCGTGCTTTTCCAGCTGCACGCGCACGAAGGCCTGCAGGCCCAGCCGCAGCTGCCGCGGCTCCAGCCGCGCGCCATAGCCGACGATCACACCCTCGCTTTCCAGCCGCTGCAACCGCCGCAGGCAAGCCGAAGGCGAAAGATTCACCCGCGCCGCCAGTTCGGCGTTGGTGGCGCGCCCATCCCGCTGGATTTCAGCCAGCAGGCGTATATCCGTGCGATCAAACTGGACTTCTCCGGCCATTGTTGCCCCGCAACATGGTGAGTACGCAAGGATATTGCGCCAACAGGGCCAACGGGCGCAACTTTTGCAACCCTGTTGCGCGTGCTCTGCCCTAGCATCGTAGGCATCCCGTCAAGGAGTGCCCCATGGACCTCGCCCAGCCCCGCCGCGTCGAACACCAGCAGACCGACAAGGGCTACGTGCCGGTGTACACCACCGCGCTCGTCGAGCAGCCGTGGGACACCTATACCGCCGACGACCACGCCACCTGGAGCACGCTGTACCAGCGCCAGCGCGAGCTGCTGGTCGGCCGCGCCTGCCAGGAGTTCCTGGATGCACAGGACGAGATGGGCATGAGCGCGCACATGATTCCGCGCTTCGACCAGCTCAATGAAGTACTCGGCGCCGCCACCGGCTGGACCCTGGTCGGCGTTGAAGGCCTGCTGCCGGAACTGGATTTCTTCGATCACCTGGCCAATCGCCGTTTTCCGGTGACCTGGTGGATCCGTCGCCCGGACCAGATTGATTACATCGCCGAGCCGGACCTGTTCCACGATCTGTTCGGCCACGTGCCGCTGCTGATGAACCCGGTGTTCGCCGACTACATGGAGGCGTACGGCCGTGGCGGCGTCAAAGCCCACGCGATCGGCCCGGACGCGCTGCAGAACCTCACGCGCCTGTACTGGTACACGGTGGAATTCGGCCTGATCGACACGCCCGAGGGCCTGCGCATCTACGGCGCCGGCATCGTGTCGTCGAAGGGCGAGTCGCTGTACTCGCTGGAATCGGCCGCGCCCAACCGCATCGGCTTCGACCTGCAGCGGATCATGCGCACGAAGTACCGCATCGACACCTTCCAGAAGACCTACTTCGTCATCGACAGCTTCGAACAGCTGATGCAGGCGACGTCGCCGGACTTCACCCCGATCTACGCGGCACTGGCCAGCCAGGCGCATCTGCCGGCAGGCGATGTGCAGGGCGATGACCGCGTGTTCCAGAAGGGCACCGGTGAAGGCTGGGCCGACGGCGGCGACGTGTAAGGTGTATGAGTGCTGCGCGACCGATGGAAGATGACTGCCGTTATGCAATGCGTGACACTCTGTCGCAATCGGCCTTGAACTTCGGTTCGAGGTCGAATCATCCTCTACGCACTGTCCTATCTGATTGACCAAAATTGATCGAGGCCGCGCTCGATCGAGAGACAGTCATACCGCAAGGGCTGTGCTGCACCGACTGCTACCCCAAGCTACCAGCCATTCATTAGAGATGATTTCACCCGCAGATGAGCGTTGAGACCAAGCCCAGGAAGAGGGTCCGCGTCATCGCTGGAGACGTCTATGCTGTTCCATTGGATGCTGAGCATCAGAGCTTTGGCTATATTCGTGCATATCGGGACGTTGACATCGCCGTCCTTCCTGTTTTGTCCAAAGGACGCATTCTCTCCATCACGCAGATTTCTACCTTAAACAGCGTATTGGACGTGTTCCTGTTTCAGGAGGCGATCAGGGAGGGCAGATGGCCACGCGTCGGCAATGTGCCATTCGAGGACGATGCCTCCGCATGGGCCCCACCCAGGAAGCAGGTTGCCGCGATACGACCGGATGTCAGGATGGTCGTCTTTCAGGGTCACTTCATTCCGGCCGCCAAGTTCGGCCAGTACGACAATCTCCCTGAATTTCGCAAATTCGACGAAAACGATGTCATCGAGGAGATACTGCGAAGATCCGGCGATTTTTTGGTCTTCGACTCGTAAGAAATACTGGTTTCGCAACACTAGAGAGCTGGGGGCCGACGGCGGCGACGTGTAAGCGCACGGCGCACACCGCTTTGCACTGAAAACGGCGCACCTCGATGCGCCGTTCTCGTTGATACCTGATGCCTGATGCCTTCGCGGCGGCGCAGGCGAGGGCAGGGCACTCAGGCGTCCACGGCGCGGCAGGAACCACGCACCATCAACTGCGGATGCACGCTGGCTGCGGTCGGCGCATCCGGCAGATCGGTCTGCACCAGCATCGCTGCGGCCATGCGGCCGATGTCGGACACGTGGCGGCGCACCGAGGTCAGCGGCGGCCACAGCCGCGACGCCAGCGGGCTGTCGTCGTAGCTGACGATCGACAGCTGCTGCGGCACCGCGATGCCCGCACGCAACGCCACCTGGTACACGCCGGCAGCCATTTCATCGTTGCCGGCAAAGATCGCACTGGGGCGTTGTCCGCCCAGCAGCAACCGTTCGGCGGCATGCACGCCGGATTCGAAGGTGTCGCCCGCTTCCAGCACGCGCTCGCCCGGCAAGGTCAGCCCCACCTGGGCCAACCGGTCAAGGAAGCCATGGGTACGCTCACGCGCCGCGCGCCGGTCACCCGGTCCGGCGATCACCGCGATGTCGCGGTGGCCGAGCGAGAGCAGGTAGCCCGCTGCTGCTGCCGCGCCATCGCGATCGTGGGTGACCACCGCCTGCACGTCTTCTTCCGACGCATGCGCGTTGATCCGCACGTAGCGGCAGTCGATGTCGTCCAGCATCTGCGCGAGTGCAACCGATTCGGATGCACGCGGGCCGAGGATCACCCCATGCAGCTTCTGCTGCTGCACGAAGCGGCGCACGCCCTGCGCGCACTCCGGGTCCTGGCTGTCGCAGGGATGCACCACCAGCTCATAGCCGGTGCCGCGCAGCGCTTCCAGCGCGCCGTGCTGCAGGTCGACAATGCATTGGGCGCCGGGGTCGTCGTACACCAGCCCGATCAGGAAGGAGCGGCGGAACGCGAGTCCGCGCGCCAGGGGGTCGGGCACGTAACCGACCTCGCGCATCAACGCCTCGACCTTGTCGCGGGTGTCTTTGCGCACCAGCGGCGAGTTGTTGATGATTCTTGAAACCGTTTTCTTGGAAACTCCCGACAGTCGTGCGATGTCGTTGATCGTGGCAGCCTTGCCTTTCGATGCCGGCAACGCGGCATCGCTCATATTTCGCACTGACATGTATAGAACCAGGTAAGTCGGAGAATTCTAGCCTTGCGCCCGTCGGGCGCGAAGTTGCGGAATGTCGCAGCTGGAGCGGCACAGACCGTGTTCGACACGTTCCACCGCGTGAGGTTCCATTGTGATCGCTCTACTGCGTTTGCATCTGAACCGTTTTTCACGCGTGCTTGCCATGAATGCGGGTGCCACGCGCGCGAACACCAACATTCCCTTAACCATGCTCCGCTACAGTCGGGGCATGGACCTGCAGACCTCTCCGTTTCCGGCGTTCCGTGGCCGCGACCGGTTGATCGCCGCAGTCGACGCGGCGATGACCTCCGGTGATGCCGGGCGCATCACCGCCGACCTGCAGCTGGCGCTGCAGGAAGCCATTGCGGACAGCCGCATCGAGCTACCCGAATGCGTGCACCGTCCGGTCAGTGATCATTACGCGCGACGCCCGCTGTACCACAGCCAGGAACACGGCTACAGCGTGATTGCCATGAGCTGGGGCCCAGGGCAGGGCACGCCGCTGCACGACCACGATGCCATGTGGTGTGTGGAGGGCGTGTGGTTGGGGGAACTGGAGATCACCCGTTACGAGCTGCTGGAATGCGCCGGCGAACGCTGGCGCTTCCGACGCCACGCCGCGCTGCGCGGCGGCTGCGGCAGCGCCGGCAGCCTCATTCCACCTCACGAATACCACACCCTGCGCAATGCCAGCGATGAAGCCCTGGCCATTTCGGTGCATGTATACGAAGCGCCGATGGAACGTTCCGCGGTGTTCGACCCGCTTGGGGGTGACTGGTACCAGCGCCGCATCCAGGCACTGCAGGCCGACGCAGTCTGAATCCGCCGCAGGGCAGGGTACCAGCACCTTTGCAGCGCGCATGGCATCATGCGCCGCTGCGCTGCCGGACCCGGCGGCGATCCGCGATGCCCCATCGGGCAAGGAGCAAGACCATGTCCAGCGCTGATCCGCGCCTGCGCGCGCTGTTGAAGCTGGCACCGGTGATTCCGGTGTACACCCCCGAAGATGTGAATGAGGCGGTCGAAGTGGCCCAGGCGCTGTTCCGCGGCGGCCTGCCGGTGATCGAAGTGACGCTGCGCACGCCGCAGGCGCTGGATGCGATCAAGGCCATGGTCGAGGCCGTGCCCGATGCTGTCATCGGCGCCGGCACCGTGCTCAACGCCACGCAGATGCAGGCGGCGAAGCAGGCCGGCGCGCGCTTCGCGGTGTCGCCCGGTGCAACGCCGGCGCTGTATGCCGCCGCGCGCGATGCCGACCTGCCGTACTTGCCCGGTGCCGCCACCGCCTCGGACCTGATCCTGGGCCTGGAGCACGGCACGGACACCTTCAAGTTCTTCCCGGCGGTGCAGGCCGGTGGCGCTGCGTTGCTGGCGGCCTGGCACGGCCCGTTTGCCGACGTGCGGTTCTGCCCGACCGGTGGCATCAGCGCGCAGACCGCGCCGCAGTTCCTGCACCTGCCCAACGTGCTGTGCGTGGGCGGTTCGTGGCTGACCACCCCGGCGCTGCTGCAGACCCGTGACTGGGACGCCATCGAACGACTGGCGCGCGAAGCATCGGTGCTGGCCAGCTGAACCTGCTGCACGGATCTTCAAAGGTTTGATCGTGATCAAAGCGCCGGCCTCGAGCCGGCGTCATTCTGTGGGCAAGCGCACTGCGGAGATCCGAACATGCAATCCACCATGAAGGCCGCCGTCGTACGCGAGTTCGGCAAGCCGCTGGTCATCGAGGAAGTCTCGGTACCGCGCCCGGGGGCGGGCGAGGTGCTGGTCAGGATCGAGGCCTGTGGCGTCTGCCACACCGACCTGCACGCCGCCGAGGGCGACTGGCCGGTGAAACCGAACCCGCCATTCATCCCCGGCCACGAGGGCGTGGGGCACGTCGTGGCCGTGGGAGGCGGGGTAGGGCACGTCAAGGAAGGCGACAGGGTCGGCATCCCCTGGTTGTACTCGGCGTGTGGCCATTGCGAACACTGCCTGGGTGGCTGGGAAACGCTGTGCGAGACGCAGCGCAACACCGGTTACTCGGTCAACGGCGGCTTCGCCGAGTACGCACTGGCCGATGCCAACTATGTCGGCCTGCTTCCGAAGGAAGTGGGCTTCGTCGAGATCGCGCCGGTGCTGTGCGCCGGCGTGACCGTCTACAAGGGCCTGAAGGTGACCGACACCAAGCCCGGGGACTGGGTGGCGGTTTCCGGCATCGGTGGCCTGGGCCACATGGCGGTGCAGTACGCCCGCGCGATGGGCTTGAACGTGGCTGCGGTGGACGTGGACGACAACAAGCTGGCATTGGCCCGGCAGCTCGGCGCGCAGATCACCGTGAACGCGCGTACCACCGATCCGGCCGCATTCCTGAAGAAGGAGATCGGCGGTGCGCACGGCGCCCTGGTCACCGCAGTGTCGCCCAAGGCGTTCGAACAGGCTCTGGGCATGGTCCGCCGCGGTGGCACCGTGTCGCTCAATGGCCTGCCGCCCGGCAACTTCCCGCTGGACATCTTCGGCATGGTGCTCAACGGCATCACCGTGCGCGGCTCGATCGTCGGCACCCGGCTGGATCTGCAGGAGTCACTGCAGTTCGCCGCCGAAGGCAAGGTCGCAGCCACGGTCAGCACCGACCGCCTGGAAAACATCAACGACGTGTTCGCGCGCATGCACGCGGGCACCATCGAAGGCCGCGTGGTGCTCGACTTCGCCGCCTGACTGCCTGTGCATGGCCGCCGCTGCTCCGTACCCCTCTCCCACGGGCATGGCGGCCATGCCGATCCATCGGTAGTGCCGGCCGCCGGCCGGCAAAACCCCAGTCGGTTCGGTAGTGCCGGCCGCTGGCCGGCAACGCGGGCACTCTGTGGCAGCCGTACAATACGCGCATGCCTGGCCTGCTCAAGACCCTGTTCCTGTCCATCGTCGCCCTGATCGGCGGCGTGCTGTCGCTTGCGCTGGTCAGCAGCGTCGCCGGCTGGCTGCCGCCGTTGCTGGGCCTGTCGCCGGACAGCAACAGCGTGCAGCTGGGGTGGGACCTGGCCTTCAGCGTACTCGGTGGCGTCGCCGGCATTTCCTTCGCCACCTATTACGCACCGTGCTGGCCGCGTTCACATGGCTTCTCGATCTGGTCGCTGATCGCGCTGGGCTGTGGCTACGCGATGTGGACGGCGGGTGCGGACTTCCCGTTCTGGTTCGTCATTTCGCTGTTGGCATCGCTGCCGTTGCAACTGCTGGTCGGTTGGTGGTTCGGGCGCCGCCCCTCGCGCGATCTGCGCTGAGCGCATGCAGGTAGTGCCGGCCGCGGGCCGGCAACTGCAGGATGGCCGAGGTTGCCGGCCAGCGGCCGGCACTACCGCTTCAGCGACGGCAGCCTCTGCTTCAACCGCGCGATGCCCTGCCATGGGTCACCCTTCAGCCGCTTGGCGCGCGCCAGCGCCTTGGCCATCGGAAACGCGTCGGCCGCGCTCACCCGGGCCAGTTCTTCCCAGCGCAGCGGCACCGCCACGCCGGCAGCATCGCGCGCGCGCAGCGACCACGAACACACGCTGGTGGCACCGCGTGTGTTGCGCAGCCAATCGATGAAGATCACGCCGCCGCGCTTGGCCTTGCTCATCGTCGCCACGTAGCGATCAGGCTGCTCCAGCGCCATTGCCTGCGCGAACGCCTCGCAGAACGCCTTGGCCTCGTCCCAGCCAGCCTTGGGCTGCAGCGGCACCACCACGTGCACGCCCTTGCCACCGGACAGCCGCACGAAGCTCTGCAGGCCCACCTCCTGCAGGCGGTCACGGACATCGCGCGCAGCGGCCTTCACCTGTGCCCAGCTCACCCCTTCGCCGGGGTCGAGATCGAACACCAGACGATCCGGGTGCTCGGGATCGGCCACGGTCGCGCCCCACGGATGCAGTTCCAGGGTATTCATCTGCACCAGCTGCAGCAGGCCCCGCGCATCGTCGACGTAGACGTAATCCTCGCGGCCGCTCTTCTGCTGCAGGGGTACCGCATGTACCGCGTCCCCCAGGCCGGGGCCATGGTGCTTCTGGAAGAAGCAGGCCTTGCCCACGCCGTCCGGGCAGCGCAGCAGTGACAGCGGACGTCCGGCAATCTCGGGCAGGATCCAGCGCGCCATGCGTTGGTAGTAATCGGCCACGTCACCCTTGCGCAGTTTCTGCCTTGGAAACACCACCCGCTCCGGATGAGTGATCTCGACCTCGCCTCCGGTTTCGGTATCTGCGGTGCTCATTCCCAGGTCCTCCTTCTGCTTGTCGCTGCGCAGTCGCTTGAAACTGGCCTGGCGCAGCAGGCCTTCCTTGCCCCAGCCACGGAAGGCCACCTCGGCAACCGCCACCGGCTTCACCCAGCGTACGCTGGCAGCGCGGAACGGCACATGCGCCGGCAGCTGCAGCACGGGCGTCTTCACCGCCGAGGGCTGCAGTGCCTTGAGGAGCGCGCGCAGGCTTTGGTCGTCGAAACCGGTGCCAACGCGGCCCACATAGCGCAAGCCGCCCTTGTCCGGCGTCGCCAGCAGCAGCGAGCCGAACCCCACCCGTGAACCCTTGGGTGCCGTGTAGCCGACGATCAGGAACTCGTCGGTGTCTTCGTGCTTCACCTTCACCCAGCTGCGCGCGCGGGTATTCACGTACGGGGCATCCACCTGCTTGCTGACGATGCCTTCGAATCCGGCCTTGCCACTGGCAACGAACACCTGCGGGCCATGGTCGATCACGTGCTCGCTGAAGGCCAGGGTGCCAGGCGCCGGCCCAATGAGCTCTTTCAGGAGTGCTTTGCGCTCCAGCAACGGCGCACGACTGATATCCGCTCCAGCCAAGCCCGGAAGATCGAACACGATGTAGCGCAGCGGTTGCTTCGAACTGCCGTCGATCACCCGCTGCAACGCTGCGAAGTCACTGCGTCCTTCCTTGTCCAGCACCACCAGTTCGCCGTCCAGGCGTGCATCGCGCACCGGCAGCGCCTGCACGGCCTGCACCACTTCGGGAAAATCATCGGTCCAATCCAGACCATTGCGGGAGCGCAGCTTGACCTCGCCATTGTGCAGATCCGCCAGCAGGCGATAGCCATCCCACTTGATCTCGTGAAGCCAGCGGTCGCCGTCCGGCGCACTGTCGCGATGATCGGTCAACTGCGGTTTGAATGCATGCGGGTAGGGTGCGTCACGTGCGCCGTGCAGTTGCAGCGCGCGTGCATGCCAGCGCACATCGGCCTTGCGTGTGGTCGTGCGTGCGACGGGTGCAGCTCGCGCCGTCTTGTCCGCGGAACGCTTCTTCGCCGCAGGTGTTCGTTTGGGCATCGGTGCCGTCAGCAGGTCATCCGCCTCCGCGTCGCGCGCTTCCCCGTCACCGCGCTTGATCAACAGCCACTGCACCTGGCGTCCTTTCATCGCGGTCCGCACCAGCTTCCAGCCACCGGCCAGGCGTTGTCCATGCAGCACGAAGTCGATCTTGCCCGCCGCCAGTGCCTGCAGTGGATCGCCTTCACAGGCCCAGGTGCCGTGATCGAAGACTTCCACGTGGCCCGCACCATAGTGGCCTTCAGGAATGTCTCCCTCGAAACCGGCGTAGGACAGCGGATGGTCTTCCACTTCCACGGCCAGCCGCTTTTCACCGACGCGCAGGGAAGGCCCCTTGGGCACCGCCCAGCTCTTCAGTACGCCGTCCATTTCCAGGCGGAAGTCATAGTGACGCGAGCTGGCATGGTGCAGCTGGATGACAAAGGTCGGCCGCCGCTTCGGGTCGCCCGGTGCGGGCGTGTCGTCGGGCTCCGTTGTCTGCCCGGCGCCACCGCCAAGCCGGCGTTTGCGCCGATACTGGTGCAACGACATGGCTCACCCCGCCTTGCGTCGGGGTGCGGTCTTCTTTGCAGCCTTCTTGGTTGTCTTCTTTACGGCCTTCTTCACTGGCGACTTGGCGGCTGCTTTGCGCGTTGCGGCCTTCTTCGCTGGCGTTCGCTTGTTCGCATCCAGGCTCTTCTGCAGCAGCGCCATGAAGTCGACCACATTGGTACTGGCGTCCTCGCGCGGTGCCGGCTCATCGTCCACCCGCGTGGTGCCGCCCTTGGACTTGATGCGCTTGTTCAACACCTGCTGCAGGCGCTCGCGGAATTCATCGTGGTACTGCGACGGATCCCAGTCGCCGGCCATCGACTCGATCAACTGCTCGGCCATCGCCGTTTCCTTGCTGGTGATGCGGTAGTCGGACAGTTTGCCGGTGGGCAGCTTGTAGTCCTCGGGATCCACCAGTTCCTGCGGATAGCGCAGGATCATCAGCACCAGCGCGTCCTCATGCGGCATCACCGCACACAGGTATTCGCGCGTACGCACCACCACTCGCGCGATGCCCACCTTGCCGGTGCTGCGCAACGTTTCGCGCAGCAGCACATAGCCCTTCTCGGCCTTCTTGCCGGGCACCAGCAGATACGGTTTCTCGTAATAGCGCGGGTCGATCTGCGCCGCATCCACGAATGATTCCACCTCCACCGCTTCGTGGCTTTCAGGCGCGGCCGAGCGGATATCACCTTCCTCCAGCACGACATAACTGCCCTTGTCGTACTCATAGGCTTTGACGATGTCCTTCCAGGGCACTTCCTCGCCAGTGTCGGCGTTGACCCGTTCGAAACGGATCGGCTTGCGGTCGCGGGAATCGAGCATGCGGAACTGCAGGTCGACCTTGCGCTCGCCGGACATCAGCGACACCGGCACGTTGAGCAGGCCAAACGACAGCGTGCCGGTCCAGATCGGGCGGGCCATGGGCGTACCTTTGGCGGGGCAGGGCATCCAGCTTCGGATGGGCGGTGTAAACCACCCGTGTCGATACCGTGCACGTGGGTTCTACGCAGATGCGGTAGTGCCGGCCGCTGGCCGGCAGAGCTCGCGGCCTGAAGTTTCCTGGGGTTGCCGGCCAGCGGCCGGCACTACTGCAGCAACGGCCTCACCGCCGCCGCCGGAATATGGTCCAGCGCGCGCCAGGCGTCCTCCACCACCGGCCGCGCCTGCGACCAGCCCAACCGTGACTGCCCGCGCATCTGTTCCCAGTGCTCGGCCAGTTCCTCGCAGGTATCGGCGGCATCACCGCGTGGCCAATCCGCAGCATGCGTGGTCAACGCGAAGGCATACACCGGGCACAGGTCGCGCCAGTTCCGGTGGCTCTGCCCGCGGCGCTCCTCGTAGTCGCTGAGCATGTACTGCAGGTAGTCCTGCGCCACCGCCTGGGGGTCTTCATGGCGACGCGCACGGCGCTGCGCGCTGCGCTGGCCAAGCGGATCGAGCAGGGCGTTGAACACGGACGGTGCGGGTCGTTCAAGACGGGGCATGGCCGGCTCCTGCAGCGGGGGCGGGTGGGCAGGAATACGCGCGGTGCCGTTACCGGGGGGTGAGCGAGATGTTCATGACGCCAGGTTCGCAACGGCTTTACCTGCGGGGCGGTGTAGTGGAATCCCCCCAAGGGCAGGTACCAGACCATGAGCCGAGAGACCTCGCGAGACCCGCTGCGGGAGAACCACCCGCCCATTCCCGGCGAGCAGCGCGGCAAGCGCGATGCCGACAACGCCGACTACCGCGGAGCCGGCGCGCCGTTCTTCGATGCCGAGCACGACCACCTGCCGGTGAAGCACGAGGCTGAACAGGCGGCCCAGGACCGCAAGGATGGCGGCGACCGCCATCGCGGTGGCCAGGAGAGCCCGCTCAAGCGCCGTGAACGCAAGCAGCGCGCCAGCGACAACCAGGACGAGGCGCTGGAGGAGACCTTCCCGGCCAGCGACCCGACCTCGCCGTTCGTGCCAGCCAAGGCCCCCGACTGACCGGTAGTGCCGGCCGCTGGCCGGCAACGTCTGGGCTGCCCTACACAGAGCGATGCCGGCCAGCGGCCGGCACTACCAACTCAACGCCACGACCATTGCAGGCCGACGTTGGCTCGCCGTCCCGGTCCCGGCTCGTAGAAGCGACCATTGCCGTCATTGACGATCACCGAGCCGATGTAGGCCTGGTCCAGCACGTTCTCCAGCCTAGCGAAGGCGCGCAGCTCGCCGCCCGGCAGCGTCCATCGACGGCCGGCTTCCAGGTGCAGCAGGGCGTAGCCCGGCGCGCGCTCGGTGGCCACGTCATTGACCACGGTATCGCTGCTGGCCATTGCCTCCAGCGCCCACTGCCAATCGGCAGGGCTCCACTGCAGCCGGGCGAAGGCCTGCTGGCGCGGCACGCCGGGCAGACGGCTGCCTGCAGCGACCAGGGTGTTCGAGGTCAGGTACGGCGAGCGCACCTGCGCCTGCAGCCAGGTCCACGCCAGCTGTAGTTCCAGGTGCTCGGCCAGCGGCTGTCGGTACTGCAGCTCCAGCCCCTGGCGGCGGGTGCGGCCAATGTTGCGGTAGGTGCTGCGTCCGCCGATATTGCTGGCAACGGCCAGCTCGTCGTCGGTATCTGCACGGAACAGGCTGATATCGAGTTGGTTGCCATCCTGTGCGTGCCACTTGCTGCCAACCTCGATGGAGCGGCTGCGCGCGGCGGCCAGATCCAGTGCCAGCCCGGCTTGGCCGTCGGCGCGATAGCCCAGTTCGTTGAAGGTGGGGGTCTCGAAACCACGCCCCACGGCCGCGTGCAGCCGCCACTGCGGGCTGGCCTCGAAGCTGACGCCTGCCACCGGCGTGGTCGCCTGGTAGCGGCGGTGGCCACTGTCGTCGGGGTTGGCGCCGACGATGTAGCGGTCATTCGATTCGAATCGCACGGCGCTGTGGCGCAGCCCGGCCAGCAGCGACCAACGCGGGCTCCATTGCCACCAGGCCTGGGTGAACTGATCCACGTTCTGCACGACGTCGATCTGGTCACGACGCAGCCGCCCACGCACGCCCAGGGCGCTGCCGATGAAGTTCTCGAAGCCGGTGCGGTGCTGGCGCTGGCGGTCGGCGCTGAGCCCGGCTACCAGGTCCAGCGGTCGCCCGGCCAGATCACCGTGCCAGCCCCAGCGCGCGTCCAGCCCGCCATAGCCGCCCTGCAGATCGATCACGCCGCCGGCATGCAGCGGGCTGTTGGTCTGGGGTGCCGGCGGAATCGGCAGGTACTGGCGTACCGCGCGCTGGCCGGCATAGCCCATCAATTGCCAGCGCTGCGCTCCCGTTTCACGGGTCCAGCGCAGGCCGGCCTGCTGCTGGCGCACGGTTTTGCGGGTGTTGTACTGGTGCGCGACTGCCGAGGCCTGGCGCGGATCAGCCGCCACCTGGGCACGGGTCAGGCCCAGCGGATCCTGCGCATCGGGGGCGTCAAGCGCATTGAGCAGCAGCTCCAGCCGCCCACCGCCCAGCTCTCCACCGATGCGTGCGTTGAGCGATTCACGGCGCGCGCGGCTATGGTCCCGCCAGCCATCGGTGCGGAAGTGATTGGCGGCGATGTTGTAGTCCAGCACTTGACCGGCACCCTTCAGCTGCGCACCGACACTGAGCGTGTTGTCGGCGCCGGCATTCACGCGCAACCGCCACGGGTCGCCGGCCTGACCCTGCGCGCTCCAGACTTGCAGCACGCCGCCGGAGGAATTGCCGTACAACGCCGAGAACGGCCCGCGCAGCACCTCGATGCGCTCGGCGCCCAACAGGCTGGCATGCGACAGCTGACCCTGGCCGTCAGGCATGGTCGCCGGCACCCCGTCGATCAGCACCCGCACCCCGCGCACGCCAAAGGTCGAGCGTGCGCCGAAGCCACGGATCGACAGCTGCGTGTCCTGGGCGAAGTTCTGCCGGTCACGTGCCAGCAGTCCGGGGACCCCGGCCAAGGCCTCAGACAGCTGCGCACCGGTGCCCGCGCGGCTGGCGTCGATCCAGACCGTGTCCTGGCTGGCCGGCAGCGCGAACGGATCGATGCCTGGCACCCGGGCGGCCTGTACCTGCACCGCAGGCAGGGCGGTGGGCGCAGGCTCGGCCACCGCCGCCCAGGGCGACAGCAGCAGGGCGGACAGTGGCAGGCAACGGCGTCGTGCGGCGGGATTCATGATTCAGGTTGATGGATCAGGCGGCAACGCACGCCATGGTACGGGGCCGCGGATGACGATGGCGGCGGCCAGCCCCGGCAGGCTTTGTTACGATGGGCTGTTTCCGGCCGAAAAGCCGCGGACCGCGTAGCGCACTTCCTCCCCCTTTCCGTCTACCGAACGAGTACCGCCGTGTCCTTCTTTGCAAACGTGGAACTGGTCCCAGGCGACCCGATCCTGGGCCTGACCGAGGCGTACAACGCCGACAGCCGCCCGACCAAGGTCAACCTGGGTGTGGGCATCTACTACGACGAGAGCGGCCGCATTCCGCTGCTGCGCGCCGTCAAGCAGATCGAGCAGCAGCTCGCCGCCGAGGCCAAACCGCGCGGCTACCTGCCCATCGATGGCCTGCCGGCGTACACGCAGGCGACGCGTGAGCTGGTGTTCGGCAAGGACTCGCCGCTGCTGGCCGCCGGCCGCGTCACTACCGCACAGACCGTCGGCGGCAGCGGTGCGCTGCGCGTCGGCGCCGACGTGCTGAAGAAGCTGCTGCCGCACGCCACCGTTGCGCTGAGCAACCCGAGCTGGGAAAACCACCGTGCGGTGTTCAGCGCCGCCGGTTTCGACGTGCTGGATTACACCTACTTCGACCCGAGCACCCATGGCGTCGATTTCGACGGCATGCTGGCCGACCTGGGCAAGCTGGACGCCGGCACCGTGGTGCTGCTGCACGCCTGCTGCCACAACCCCACCGGTGCCGACCTGACGGTCACCCAGTGGAAGCAGGTCGCGCAGCTGCTGAAGGACAAGCAGCTGTTCCCCTTCATCGACATGGCCTACCAGGGCTTCGACAAGGGCATCGAGCAGGACGGCGCCGCCGTGCGCATCATCGCCGAAGCCGGCATCGACAGCTTCATCGTCGCCAACTCGTACTCCAAGTCGTTCTCGCTGTACGGCGAGCGCGTGGGTGCGCTGTCGATGGTGGCACCGACCGCCGCTGACGCCAAGGCGGTGCAGTCGCAGGTCAAGCGCGTGATCCGCACCATCTACTCCAGCCCATCCACCCACGGTGCTGCGCTGGTGGCCGGCGTGCTGACCAACCCGGAACTGCGTGCGATGTGGGAGCAGGAGCTGACCGAGATGCGCGAGCGCATCCACGCCCTGCGCCAGGGCCTGGTCGAGAAGCTGGCTGCCGCTGGCGCGCCGCAGTTCGGTTTCATCAACGAACAGGCCGGCATGTTCTCCTACTCCGGCCTGAGCCGCGAGCAGGTCGAGCGTCTGCGCGACGAGTTCGGCATCTACGCCGTCGGCACCGGCCGCATCTGCGTGGCGGCGTTGAACCAGAACAACCTGGAATACGTCGCCAAGGCCGTGGCCACCGTCGCCAAGGGCTGAAACAACGCTCCAGTAGCTTGAAGACAAAGGCGCCGAAAGGCGCCTTTGTTTTTTGCTTTTGTTCTTACCCTCCCACCGCGCTCGCGGCGAACCCTGAAGCGCGCGGGAGGGGGAGGCGATGCAGGACCGTTGGCGCCATGGGCCCGAGGCATGCCTCGGGCGGGTTGGGCAGGACGCCCCCACCCCGGTCTTGCCGTGTGCGCAGGACAGCGCACACGAGCAAGGCGCCATCGAGCTTACATGGACGTACTTGCAGCGTGTCCTGCATCGCCTCCCCCTCCCGTGAGCCTCGACAAAAGGAAGGCGCCACGAGCGCAACGCATCTGGAAACGATTACGCCTTCCCGCGCTCACGCACGGCCCCGCCATACGGGCGACAATAGGCGTTTTCCCGCTGCCGAGACCTGCCCGCTCATGTCCCGTACTTCGTTGACCCGCTTCCTGATCCAGGAACAGCACGCCGGCCGCATCAACGCCGACCTGCGCCAGCTGATCGCGGTCGTCGCCCGCGCCTGCACCAGCATCTCCATCGCCGTCAGCAAGGGCGCCCTCGGTGGCGTGCTGGGCGATGCCGGTACCGGTAACGTGCAGGGCGAGGCGCAGAAGAAGCTGGACGTGATCAGCAACGAGATCCTGCTTGAAGCGAACGCCTGGGGTGGCCACCTCGCCGCGTGCGCCTCGGAGGAAATGGACCACAGCCAGCCGGTGCCGGACATCTACCCGCGCGGTGATTTCCTGCTGCTGTTCGATCCCCTCGACGGCAGCTCCAACATCGACGTCAACGTCTCCGTCGGCACCATCTTCTCGGTGCTGCGCTGCCCGACCAATGTCGAACTGCCGGGCGACGACGCCTTCCTGCAGCCGGGCAGCAAGCAGATCGCCGCCGGCTACTGCATCTACGGGCCCAGCACCCAGCTGGTGCTGACCGTCGGCCATGGCACCCACGCCTTCACCCTGGACCGTGAGAAGGGCGAGTTCGTGCTGACCACCGAGAACATGCAGATTCCGGCGGCTACCCAGGAGTTCGCGATCAACATGTCCAACCAGCGCCACTGGGAAGCACCGATGCAGGCCTATGTCGGTGATCTGCTGGCGGGCAAGGAAGGCACGCGCGGCAAGAACTTCAACATGCGCTGGATCGCCAGCATGGTCGCCGACGTGCACCGCATCCTGACCCGCGGCGGCATCTTCATCTACCCGTGGGACAAGAAGGATCCATCCAAGGCCGGCAAGCTGCGCCTGATGTACGAGGCCAACCCGATGGGCCTGCTGGTCGAACAGGCCGGCGGCGCCGCCTGGACCGGCCGCGAGCGCATCCTCGACATCCAGCCCGACCAGCTGCACCAGCGCGTGCCGGTGTTCCTGGGTTCGCGCGAGGAAGTGGCCGAAGCCGTGCGCTACCACCGCGCGCACGACGACGCGCAGGGCTGATTGGCGGTTGCCTGACGACGGTCATGGCAGATCGATGACATGACCGTGGGGTGACACCGAGGGCGGCAAACGGCACCATCAAGCCGTTGCCGCCTAAGGAATGCACGCATGCACGAGCAGGGCCCGGTCGATTTCATCGAGGTCATCCACAACGCGGTCCCCAGCGAGGTCTGCGCGGCGATCGTCGAGCGCATGCGGGCGGCGCGTGGCCTGCAGCCCGGTGCCGTGGGCAGTGGCGTGTTCCCGGAACTCAAGCACAGCAAGGATCTGCGCATCAGCGGCCTTGATGGCTGGCAGGATGTGGACCATCAGCTGCAGCACGCGGTGTTCAACGGCCTGCTGACTTATCTACGCCGTTATCCACAGGCATTGATCGCGCCGCTGATGTTGCAGATCCAGGACAGCAAGGGCCAACCGCGACGCCTGTCTGCCGAGGACTTCCCTGACATGCCGCAGCAGCAGCTGGCCGACCTGGCCCGCACCTGCCTGCGCCCGGGCGCCATCAACCTGCAGTGGTATGCGGCGGGCGAGGGCGGTTACCCGTACTGGCACTGCGAGCTGTACCCCAAGGATGCGCAGGCCGAGACCCTGCACCGGCACGTGCTGTGGACGCTGTACCTCAACGAGGAATTCGAAGAGGGCGAGACCGAGTTCCTGTTCCAGGGGCGGAAGATCGCACCACGCACCGGCAGCCTGCTGATTGCGCCGACGGCGTTTACCCATACCCATCGCGGTAACAGGCCGCAGGGGGGGGACAAGTTCATCGCGACGAGTTGGATCCTGTTCCAGAGCGCGCAGAAGTTATTTGGGGGACGGTGAGGTCATCGTACTCCTCCCGATTGGAGCCGATATCCAGGCAAGTTCGTTATGCCGTCGGTGGTTTACCGGGCCTCAGGAGAGCAGTAGTAGTCGCCGCCCCTGTCCGAGTCCCAGTAGGTTCCTCCATAGAGCTTCACCGTACTGCCTCTTGTCGTCAGCTCTACCGAGCGCGCCAGGCGATCCTCGCAGAAGACCATCAATCTGTAATGGCGCTGCCGTTTGTCTTTCTGCAGTCGCCACCGCTTCTCTGCGGCTTGTTTGATGAAGAAAGCGGCGATCTGCT
Source organism: Stenotrophomonas sp. YJH_SMC_64 (assembly GCF_059371375.1). Taxonomy (NCBI): domain Bacteria; kingdom Pseudomonadati; phylum Pseudomonadota; class Gammaproteobacteria; order Lysobacterales; family Lysobacteraceae; genus Stenotrophomonas; species Stenotrophomonas sp. YJH_SMC_64. The sequence goes on from NZ_JCAFUN010000024.1 coordinate 26,015, forward strand.
CTGGATCAGATTCGAGTTCGGCGTCGAAGACGGCCCCCAGGAACGTGACCTTCGGTAAGAACTTAACGTTCGTGGGATGGCTCCCTGAAGGAAGTTCAAAGGTCTCGGTAGCAGCGCGCAGTTCTGATTCTGTTGGCTTTCCGGTCCAATCGCCACCTCCAATGGATCCAAACATTGAAAGATAGGTACCGCCTATCAGGGCCGCAATCACAGCGTATAGAAGCAAATGAGCCAATGATTTCTTCTTCACCAACCATTCCCCCAATCGCCATCCTTCTTAGACAGCTCACCCGGTGATGCACCGCCGCCAATTCCAATACCAATTTCAGTGGAAGTTCCACCGCCGGCGGAATAGTTGATACCTCCACCAACTCCAGCTCTACATTAGGGCTTCGGCTTCCTCCACGGTCTGATCAGGGTTTTGTACATGACCCAGGCAATCCAGCCGCAGACCAACCCAACCCCAGCGACAGTGATTTCCTCTTCCCCGAAAGGAGATCCACTTACCCCTTGATAGACGACGAAGACAGTTGCTCTCAACGACAACAGGGCAAATATCACTACAGGTGCCCAAAGTATGAACTTCATCATTCCCCCGTGTGCAATGCATGGACCCATGCTCGACAACTGGCCGTCTAGACTCTCTGTCCCGACATCTGCGGCATCATGATCTTCTTGCATGTACGGATTACCGGCATGAGGTTCCTCTTTCCGCTCTTGCCTCCGCGGTACTACCGCCGAGAATCGATGTCAGAAGAGGCAGCATTTTCCCTCAGAACGCGGTGCCAGTACGCGTAACTCCAAGCTTTCCATGCTAGCTGTTGCAGCTTCCAGAACCCGAAAGCCATCAGCCTCAGATTGGCTGTTGCAAGCGGCCGTGGCAAATAGAGTCCAGCTTGCTCGACTTCGCTCCAGATAGAGTCGGGCGGGCTCGACGCTACCGCGGGCGACGGCGATAGAGAATCCCGCCTGCCACAGCGCCGAACACCGCCACACCGAAACCAACGAGCTCTTCTTCTCCAAGCGCGTCGCCGGAGATCGGCTTGCCGCCCGTCAGCAACAGAAGGTTCAACGGAAGCATCCACAGGAACGCGATGCCCAGCCAGTAGATGATCTTCATGTCATGTGCTCACGGGTCCGGATACATCGACTTGAACCAGTAGGCGGATCTGTTCCGCATCCATGAGCTGAATTCTCCCGTCTCCAGTTTCCGCAGCTGGCGCATGTCTATTCCATAGCGCTGGAACAGCGAAATCAACTCTCTCATATCTTCGTCATCCACAGCCGACGGATCAACAGAGACGTTGATCGTCCTGAGGAACCCTTCGACAGACACCACGCCCGGAATCTGGTTCAACCTGGAGAAGAACGCATCCTCGTCCAGTCGTGATTAGAACCTCAGGGAATGAATTTCTATTTTCAGCATTGCCAGTCGTCGCAGAAGTGATTGCATGCAGGCAGTTCCACCCGGCTATCGGGTGGGACCAAAGGATCCCCAGAGATCGTCGTTTCCTCCTTGCCAGGCACTGAGCTTCTCGACAGGGATTTCCTTCAGTTGACAGGTGAACTGGAGATAGAAGGAACGGTCTTCTTTTCGATAACTGTTCCACCCGACAGCCGTCACTTTGACTTCCATCCGATTATCGCGCTCATGCGGCTGATGTAGTTCTACGTCGACTGAATCGGACAGCCAGTTGTCTCCCTTGTGCACAAAGCCCGCGCCGCCACTGGTGAGGCGTGCATCCACTACCTCCGGCGTCCCTTCCGACGAGGGCGCGTATCGCTTCAAGCTGCCTGTGATCTTGATGTACTGCTGGGAGTCGATCACGCCTGGCGACTCCGAGAAGAGGCGCAGCAGAAGGAGGGTATCGGTGCCCTTGCGCACCCTCTGACCTGTATCTGCCACCCACAGACGCTGTTCGAACTCGTCCAGGCCAGCCGGCATGTCAGTGACGATCGCGGCCTGCGGAACGATGATGCATTCGTGAATGGAGCGAGCTTCCACCTGCACGCTCGCAAGGTAGAGAAGGAGACCACTGGCGTGGAAGCAGTGAGTGCGTTTCATCATGTACAGCACGTTCGTGCGGATTCAGTTGCGCGAACGTCTGGAGGGGTGTGCCTGTTCGAAGGGGGATGCCTCCGGATCATGCACTCCCGTCCATGCATCAAGCTGCTCCAGAGACAATGGCTTGGCTCTCAGATGCTCTGACACTGTGGTCGGTGCCTCGCACTCTCCCGGCCACTGCAGTGGGCTTGCAGAGCGAAACGTTGCATCGACCTGGACCTCGATGCCGAAGTCTCCTGCGGAAACCACGGTAATCTGCCCTGCGACCGGCACTGCGTAGCAGCCCGTCTTTCCGGCAAACGCGCTGGACCCTCTGCTATGGAACATCCGTACTCGATCATTTGGGACAGAGAACCGGTCGCCTGCTTTCGCATCAGCGGGGAGCTGGATCGTGAGCTTGCTGAAGGTGGAACGGTCGGTCCTCCACGACGTGCGGAATCGTCTCAGCCCGATCACTCGGCTGTCCCCGGCAACGATCTGGTGACAAGCGAAGAGCCGCTGGCGCGGCTCGACCGTAAGGCAGGTGGGGTCGCGCATGGCAGCGTCTTCAACCACAAACGCACGGGCAGCCTCTGCATCGGTACCACAGAAAAGCAGAAACGCACCACAGCTGAAGGCATGTGAGCGCTTCATGTGCGAACCGATTCGTCGTCAAGCGAACGGCATCGCACTGTCACGGATCCTGGGTCATCCATCTGCATCCCTCCCTGGCTTGCAGGCCATCCGGCCAAGCGCAGATTGTTGCCGGTAAGCCGGGCAGCGGTCCAGCGTTCTAGAACAGACTTCCCTGCGGCGAATCCTTCTTCGGCGTCAGCGGCTTCACGAACCGGCTGCAATCCAGCTTCGGCCAATGGCTGTTCTGCGCATTGAAGCCGAGACGCTTTCGCGCCAGCTTGAAGCGGTTGTTCAACAGATCGGCATACACGCCCTGGCCACGCATGCGGGTGCCGAACTGGCTGTCGTAGTCCTTGCCGCCGCGCAGCTGCTGGATGGTACTCATCACATGTGCGGCGCGATCTGGATGATGGGTGTCCAGCCAGTCGCGGAACAGCGGCGCCACTTCCAGCGGCAGGCGCAGCAGCACGTAGCCTGCGGTGCTGGCGCCAGCATCGTGCGCGGCCTCCAGCACGGCTTCCAGCTCGCTGTCGTTGATCCACGGAATCACCGGCGCCACCATCACACCGACCGGAATGCCCGCTTCATGCAGGCGCTTCATCGCACGCAGCCGTGCATGCGGCGCCGACGCGCGTGGCTCCAGCTTTGCGGAGAGATGCGGGTCCAGCGAGGTCACCGAGAAATGCACGCTGACCAGGTTCTCCGCCGCCAGCGGTGCGAGCAGATCGATGTCGCGCTCGACCAGTGCGTTCTTGGTGATCAGCGAGAACGGATGCCTGGTTTCCAGCATCACTTCGATCAGCTGGCGGGTGAGCTTGAACTTGCGTTCGATCGGCTGGTACGCATCGGTGTTGATGCCCAGCGCGATCGGTTGCGGAACGTAGCCCGGCTTCGACAACTCCTTGCGCAGCAGCTGCGGCGCATTGGTCTTGGCGAACAGCTTGGTCTCGAAGTCCAGGCCTGGCGACAGGTTCAGATAGGCGTGCGAGGGGCGCGCGAAGCAGTAGGAGCAGCCATGCTCACAACCGCGGTACGGATTCACCGATTGGCTGAAGCCGACGTCCGGTGAGGTGTTGCGGCTGATGATGCTGCGTGCGGTCTCGGCACGTACTTCAGTGCGCAGACGCGGGGCGAGGAATTCCTCGCTCTCATCGACCGCCCAGCCGTCGTCCACCGCCTCGCTGACGGTGCTTTCAAAGCGCCCGGCAAGGTGGGACGTGGAACCTCGGCCCTTGATCGCGATACCCATTGCGGCAGGTTACGCCGCAGCCGTCTCAATGGCTGCGACGGCTGCCTGAAGGGTTCAGCGCGGTGCTGCGTCGAGCATGGCTCAACGCTACAGGGGAGCGGTCAGAGCAACGCCAGGTACCCGCGCACGGTGGCATCCAGCCCGTCATACAGTGCCTCGCCGATCAGCGCGTGGCCGATCGACACCTCCAGCACGTCTGGCACGTGAGCCAGGAAATCGCGCAGGTTGTCCTGTGACAGGTCGTGCCCGGCGTTGACGCCCAGGCCCACCGCCTGCGCCCGCCGCGCCGCAGTGGCGAACAGTTCCAGCATCGCCGCAGCGTCGCCGGCCGCGTGTGCTTCGGCGTAGGGGCCGGTATACAGCTCGACACGATCTGCACCGACGTCGGCCGCCTGCTCCAGCAGTGGGTTGCCCGCATCGACGAACAGGCTGACCCGGCAGCCCATCGCCTTCAGTTCGGCGACCAGTGGTCGCAGCCGCTCGGCATCCCGCTCGAAGTCGAAGCCATGGTCGGAGGTGATCTGTCCATCGCCATCCGGCACCAGCGTCGCCTGCGCCGGGCGGGTCTGCGCGCACAGCGGCAGCAGGCCTGGGTAGCCCTCGCGCGGCGGTGCGAACGGGTTGCCTTCGATGTTGAACTCGACACCACGCGCGCGGGTCAGCGTGGACAGCGCCAGCACGTCCTCGGCGGTGATATGGCGGCGGTCCGGCCGCGGGTGCACGGTGATGCCATGTGCACCGGCATCCAGGCAGGCCTGGGCGGCGCGCACCACGTCCGGTTCGGCGCCGCCGCGCGAATTGCGCAGGACGGCGATCTTGTTGACGTTGACGCTGAGCTGGGTCATGGAACGGAACTACTTGGAAAGAGGGGACGGATCGTGGTCGTTGGCGTCGGCATTGCGGCGGGCCTGGGCCTGCTCGCGCAGGCGGCGCAGCTCCTCGGCATCGACAAGGGTGGCAGGGTCCCGCTGAAGGTCGCCGAAGCGGGCTACATAGCGACCGCGCACCCAGGCCAGCAGGAAGGCGAGGGCGGCCAGCAGGCACAGGGTCATCAATGCGGCGCTGGGGGTCTTCAGGGCGAAGGCGAAACAGCCCAGCGCCAGCAGCAGGTACAACCAGTACATAGTCGGGCTCCCCGGATGATCGCCGCAGTGTAGCGCTGCGTCAGAGCAGCGGCGAGGCCAGCCGGGCGAAGGCCTCGGGCAGGCGGTGCAGCCACAGCGAACGGCCAGCCTGGTCGTGCACGCGGGTGGCGCGGTCGAACTCTCCCTGCAGCAGCCCGGCCAGAGCGGCGACGCGGTCACGGTCGCTGATCATCATCGACAGCTCGAAGTTCAGGCGGAAGCTGCGGTGGTCGAAGTTGGCGCTGCCGACGATGCAGACATCGTCGTCGGCGATGAAAGCCTTGGTATGCAGCATGCGCGGGCCGTACTCGTAGATCTTCACCCCGGCGTGCAGCAGTTCGTCGAAATAGGAGCGCGCGGCCTGGGTGACAAACCAGGAGTCGCTCATCTTCGGCACCAGCAGGCGCACGTCCAGTCCACCCAGTGCCGCCGAAGTCAGCGCCATCCGCGCCGCTTCGCCCGGCACGAAGTAGGGCGTCACCAGCCACACGCGCTCGTGTGCTTCCTGGATGGCCGCCACGTGCAGGCGGTGGATCGTTTCCCAGCCCGAGTCCGGGCCGGAGACCAGCACCTGGGCGTTGATCGCACCATCGCCGCGCAGCGGCATGTCAGCCGGCCACAGACGGGCAATGTCCATGCGCGAGGGATCCTGGCCACTGGCATAGAGCCAGTCCTCGGCGAACACCAGCTGCAGGCTGCGCACGACGTGGCCGCAGATGCGCATGTGCAGGTCGCGGTAGGCGTTCGGCTTGCGGCTCTCGTCTTCATCGTCGGTGATATTGATGCCACCGGTGAAGGCCAGCCGGCCATCGACGATCACCAGCTTGCGGTGCGTACGCAGGTTCAACCACGGCCGCTTGAACGGCTTCAGCAACTGCCGGGGATGGAACCAGACCGCCTCGCCACCAGCATCGATCAGGGGCTGCAGGAAGCGGCGAGGCAGGGCGGAAGAACCCACTGCATCCAGCAGCAGGCGCACCTGCACGCCGGCACGGGCGCGCTCGACCAGGGCGTCGCGCAGGGCGGTGCCGGCATGGTCCGGATTGAAGATGTAGTATTCCAGGTGCACGTGATCGCGAGCCTGCGCCACCGCTTCCAACAGAGCGGCGTAGGTAGCGGCACCATCCACCAGCCAGGTCACCTCGGTCGCGCTGCTCGGCGCCAGGCCCGTGGTGGCCTGCGCGATCTTGGCCAGCTCGGTGCAGTCGGCATCCGGTGGGCAGACATCGCTGTAGTGCTCCATGCCCGATCGTGCGCGTCCGCGGCGCAGCCGTTGCCGCTTCACCTTCTGCGGGCCCAGCAGGTAGTAGATGAACAAGCCGAGGTAGGGCAGCAGCGCCAACGACAGGATCCAGCTCAGCGTGGCGACCGGCTCACGCTTCTGCAGCATGATCCAGCCCGCCAGCGCGAACAGATACAGCAGGTAGGCCACCGCCAGGATCGAGCCAAGGTGGGCGATGCCGTCGAGCCAATGACGCAGGGAGTCGAAGAGGGCGAGCATCCGCCGATCATAGCGGTCCAGGCCGGCAGGCATAAAAAAAAACGCCCCTGTCTCCAGGGGCGTCTGCAGTCGCGTCATGACTGTTGTGTTGCGGTGTAGCGATTACTGCTGCACAAAACCGATCTTCTTCATCTGAGCATTCTTCGCGGCGGCCAGAACCTTGGCCATCACGTCGTACTCGGAATCCGGGCTGGCGTCGATGCGCAGTTCCGGCTGGTTGGTCGGGTCACGCTGGACCTCCTGCTCCATCCGCTGCTGCAGCTCGCTGGTATTGATCGGGCTGTTGTTCCACGAGACCTGGTTGCTGGCGTCGATCTTCAGTTCGATCGGCGGCGGCGGTTCGACCAGCTGCGGCGGTGGGTTGAGCACGCGCTGCGGCAGGTCGACGGCGATCGGGTACGTCATGATCGGCGCGGTCACGATGAAGATGATCAGCAGAACCAGCATCACGTCCACGAGGGGCGTGACGTTGATGTCTGCCATGGGGCCCTTGCCACCACCACTACTGAATGCCATGGCTTATTGCCCCTTTTCTTTGGTCGCGACGAAGCCGACGTCCAGCATGCCCTGCTCCTGCGCGACCTTGGTCAGGTCGTTGATGACGCGCATCTTGGTGGTGCGGTCACCACGCAGGTTCAGCGGCGGCTGCGGGGTCTGCTGGGCGGCGGTCGCCAAGCGCGACTCGAGAGTCTGCTTGTTGATTTCTTCGTCGTTCCAGTAGATCGAGCCGTCTTCCTTGACTGCCAGGGTGATCGGTCCGGAACGCTTTTCAGCGTCTTCCGGCTTCTGGATCAGGTTGGCTTCCGGCAGATCCACCTTGACCTTGTGGGACATCAGGGGCGCCGTGATGATGAAGATGATCAGCAGCACCAGCATCACGTCCACGAGGGGCGTAACGTTGATGTCGGCCATGGGGCCGCCGCTGTTACCACTACTGAAAGCCATAACGGGCTCCGTCTAGATCTTGGTGACTACTTACGTTCGTCGCTGGGTGACGCGCGCCGCAATTAGCGGACGCGCGAGCCGGTGGCGAAGAAGTCGTGCAGGTCGTGCGCGAAGGTATCGAACTTGCTGATGGTCGCGCTGTTGATCTTGCTGAAGAAGTTGAAGGCGAACACGGCCGGGATCGCGACGAACAGACCGATCGCGGTCATGATCAGCGCTTCACCCACCGGGCCTGCAACGGCGTCGATCGAAGCGGAGCCGGTGGCACCGATCTTGATCAGGGCGCCGTAGATGCCCCACACGGTACCCAGCAGACCGACGAACGGAGCGGTCGCGCCGACGGTGGCCAGCAGGGTCATGCCCGACTGCAGCTTGTTGCTTTCGCGGGTAACGGCCTGACGCAGGGCACGGTCGACGAACTCCGAACGGCTCAGGTTCTCACCCACGCCGCCGGTGGCGCCGCCTTCAGCGCGCTGGTGGTGCGCAGCAGCCTGGGCAGCGTCCAGGGCGATCTTCGAGAACGGCTCCGAAGCCGGCTGCTCTTCCATGGCACGGATGGCGTCCTGCGCGTTCGGGGTATCCCAGAACAGGCTGACGACGCGATCAGCAGCGCTCTTCAGGCGGGTCGCACGGAAGATGTTGATGACGGTCCAGTACCAGGACATGGCCGACATGGCGATCAGGGTCAGCAGCACGACCCAGGAAACCGCGAAATCACCCGGCTTGGTGGTCATTTCGTGGATCAGGTGCTCGAAGCCCATCTGCGACAGGGCGTTGGACGGATTGCCCCCGGCAGCAGCGGCGATGAAAATTTCCTGCAGCATGACGCTTACCTTTGTTGTGTGTGGTGATAAAGGGTGTAGCTAAGCTAAACAATCGAACCGGGAGCGGGGGTGGCCATGCGGCCACCCGGGCGCATCAGTTCAGCGCAAAGTTGACCGGGACGCGAACGCGACCTGCCGCCTTCTTACCGCCAGATTCAGCGGCGTTGAAGCGCCACTTGCGAGCCGCTTCCATCGCGGCACGGTCCAGGTCGCGGTTACGGCTGGACTTTTCCACCGTGACATTGGTGACGTTGCCGTTGGCATCGACATCAATGATCAGGATCACTTCGCCCTGGATACCCGCGCGGAAGGCGGCCGGCGGGTAGCGCGGCGGATTCATGGCCTTCGACGAGATGTCCACGCTGGCCTCGATCGAGGTCGCAGGTGCCGGCGGCGCGGGGGGCGACGGCGGGGTGACGATATCGCTCGGGCGCGGCTCCGGCACGTCCACGACCGGCGCCTGCGGCGGCGGCGGGACCGGCGACGGCTTCGGCGGCGACAGATTCTTCACCGGCGGCGGCGGAGTATCGGTCGGCGGCGGCGGCGGCGGCGGGGGCGGCGGCGGCGGCGCATCGACGATGGTCACCATGACGTTGCGCTCCTTCTCAGCCACGGCCTTGGGAGCCACGGCGGGAATGAGGAGCATCATGAAGGCGGCCAGATGCAGGGCAATTACAAACGCGATGCCGACGATGCGAGGCCAGCTCAGCCCCTTGTCATCGGGTTGTTCGTACCGGTGAACGACTAGTTGTTCCGTCATGCGCCAAGAGCTCAATAGTGGGGCCGGGATGCCGGGGGCGGAATCCCTGATCAGCGGTGCATGACACCGCAGGAACCTCCAAGCTTATACCAATCCTGAGCGCCTGCGCATCAACTGGGCAGGCATTCAGGCGTTATTCCTACTTACTTCAGGTTGATGATTTTCTTGGCATCAGCCTGGTTCTTCACACCCTTCGCCAGCGCCTGCTGGGCGGCCTGCTTGGCCTCCGGGATGCGACCTTCGGCATGCAGGACGCGTGCCAGGTTCAGGTAGGTCTCACCGTCCTTGGACAGCGGGGCAGCCTTCTGCCACGCATCGATCGCCTGCGGCACCTGGTCGGAGTAGTAGTAGGACTGGGCCAGCGCCAGGTAAACCTGGTAGTCCGGCTTCAGGATGCCCTTCTGCAACCCTTCGTTGATGACCGCGATGACGTCCTTTTCCTTTTTGTCGGTGTTGGCATAGATGGAGTACAGCTGCTTGTACTCGCGCTCTTCGGTGAGCTGGCCGCTGCTGCGCAGCTTGTCCATCACCGCGGCCGCCTTGTCCATCTGGTCGGCCTGCATGTACATGCTGGCCAGGTTCAGCTGGGCCTTCTTGTCGTTCGGGTTCTTGGCGGCCAGCGCCTCGGCTTCCTTGACCGCTTCGCCGGACTGGCCGGCTTCGGACAGGGCCGCCATCAGCAGCTGGTTCCAGTTGTCCTTCGGTTCGGCGGAGCCGGCGATGGCCTGCTTCAGCACCGGAATCGCTTCCTGGTAGCGCTCCAGCTGGTACAGCGCCTGGCCCTTGGCGATCAGTTCTTCCGGCTTGGTCGACTTGCTCTCGGCGAAGTACTTGTCGAGGGTTGCCAGGCCTTCGGCTGTCTGGTCTTCCTGCAGCTGCAACTGGCCCAGCATCAGCATCGACTGGAAGTGGCCGTTGTTGTCCAGGCCGTTGAACTGCAGGACCTGCTTCAGGTAGGCGATGGCAGCCGGGGCGTCATCGGTCTGGTAGGCAGCCTGCGAGGCCAGCTGCGCGGCCAGCGACTTGTCGTACTCGTTCGCGGCGCTGTCAGCCAGGATGGCGTCGGCCTGGGTGCGGGTTTCCGGGAACTTTTCCTTGTTGTAGCTGTCGATCATTTTCTGCAGCTTGCTGCCCATCTTGGCCGAAGCCTTGACCATCGGCTCCTGGCGGGTCGCGTTCGGGTACAGCGCCTCGGCCTTGGCCTGCTTGCCGCCACGGTTGCCGCGCTCGGAGGAACGCGAGGACTGCGCGAAGGCATCGGTGACCACGGCGCCGGTCAGGGCGGTCGCGACGAGGACGGAAAGCACAGCTTTGTGGTTACGGAAAATCATCGTTCACCTCGATCGAACCGCCGGTTAGCGGCAAAGTCGGACTGTCAGAAAAATCTGAGCCGCCAAACGTATCAGAAACAGATGGCGTGAGAAATCGTTTTATGTGCTGCAATACAGCATAGAACTGCGCACTCATCCGCACTTTGGCCGTAGCCCGGCCGCCTGCGCCTGCTGATAGACCGGCGTCAGGCCCGGGGCATCACGTCGCAGTTCCTGGATCCGGTTGGCCGGATCCGGGTGGGTGGACAGCCATTGCGGGCTGCGACCGCCGCTGGCGGCCATCATGTTCTGCCACAGGTCGACCGCCTGCGCCGGATTGAATCCGGCCTGGGCCATCAGCCGCTGGCCGATCACGTCAGCCTCGCTTTCCTGCGTCCGCGAGCCCGGCAGCAGGAAGGCAGTCTGCGCGCCCATGCCACCGAGCTGGTTGACGGTGCTGGCAGCACCTTCGCCGTAGGCTGCGCCAGCCAGCGCGCCGAGCACGGCCAGCCCGGTCTGCGCACCCATCTGGCGGGTGATGCGCTCTTCGTGGTGGCGGGCGATGACATGACCGATTTCATGGCCGATCACGGCAGCCAGCTGATCCTGGTTCTTGGCCACGGTGAAGATGCCGGTGTTCACGCCGACCTTGCCGCCGGGCAGGGCGAAGGCGTTGGGTTCCTTGTCGACGAATACCGCCGTCTCCCACCGTACGCCACGGTATTGAGCTGGCAGCTGCGCGACCAGGGCGTTGACCACGCACTGCACGTAACCGTTCTGGCGGCCGTCGGTGCTGATCTTTTCCTTCTGCTTGGTTTCGGCGAACGCCTGTGCGCCGAGCTGGTCCAGCTGCGCCTGCGAGACGCCGCCCACCATCTGCCGGCGACCGGTAGGGGAGGTGGTGGTCGCGCAGGCGCTGACCAGGGTAGTGATGACAAGGGCCAGCAGCAGTTGTTTCATGGAAACTCCCCCGTGTTCATATGCGGAGTGTGTAGCGTAGCGGCTTAATCTTTCGTCAAGCGGACGCGGCGTTACGTTGACCCCAGGAACACCATCGCGGCAAGGGCGACCGCATTGTTCAGCGCATGGGCGGTGATCGCCGCCCACAACGTGCCGGTGCGCCGGTAGAGCCAGCAGAACGCGGCCCCCATGCCACCATAGACCAGCCACAGCTGTGCGATTTCGGCCGGGCCATTGGCACTGGTGCCAGGGATCTCATGGATCAGGGCAAACGCGAGGCTGCTCAGTACCACGCCCAACCCTGGCCGCCCGGCCTGCCACAGGCGGCCAAACAGCACGCGGCGGAACAGCAGTTCCTCGTAGGCCGGCGCCAGGACCACCGCGAACAGCACCAGGAACAACGGGAAACGTGCGATCGCGCTCTGCATCAGCGCCAGATTGGTGGGGACCGGCTCGACGCCGACCTGCTTGGCCAGGAAGGCGATGCCGTTGCTGCCGAGCACGATCAGGGTCGCCACCAGCAGGGTCCAGCCCCAGGTGGAGGGGCGGCGCAGCGCCTGGCGCGAGGCGTGGCGCTCGGCGGCGTTGGCCGGCCGTCGCCAGAAGTACAGCAGCAACGCGGCGCCACCGGTGGCGAACAGTGCCATGAGAATCTGCGCAAGCGCGCCGGGCTGGCCCAGTGACGCCGCGACCGAACTGGCGTCGGGTGCGCCAGCGCCAGCCTGCGCGTTCGCGTAACCAACCACCACGCCACGGTACAGGCCCCACAGCAGGCCGCTGATCAGGCTCAGGCCGAACAGGGTGACAGCGGCGATGCCCAGGTCGATGAAGAACCCCGCCAACGGCGAAACGGCACGCGGCGCGGCAGAAGCCGGCGGAACCGGGGGCGGAGCGGAGACCGGGGCGGATGCTGACATCAGGTACCTGTGTTCAAGAGTCGAAGGCCGGCGCGCCTCCCCGCGCGCCGGCCGTGTCCCGATTGTGTCAGATATCCAGGTTTGCGACCTTCAGCGCGTTGTCTTCGATGAAATCGCGACGCGGTTCGACGACATCGCCCATCAGGGTGCTGAAGATCTGGTCGGCTGCGACAGCGTCCTCGATACGCACCTGCAGCAGTCGGCGGGTTTCCGGGTTCACCGTGGTGTCCCACAGCTGCTCCGGATTCATTTCACCCAGACCCTTGAATCGCTGGATCTGGCGGCCGCGCTTGGCCTCCTCGAGCAGCCAGTTCTGTGCCTTGGCAAAGCTGTCGACTTCGATCGACTTGGCACCGCGGGAAATGGTCGCGCCCTCGCGGACCAGACCGTGCAGCAGCTTCGATGCCTGGTGGATCGCGCGCAGTTCGCCGCTTTCGAAGGCCGACATCGGCAGCACCTGGATGTGCTGTTCGCCCATGTGGCGACGGGTCACCAGCACAGCGGCCGGGCGCTCGTCGTTGGCTTCCTGCAGTTCCAGCGTGAAACGCGGGCTGCCCAGGCTGCCCTGGTTGAGGCGCTTGGCCAGTGCATCCAGGCCCTCGCCTTCGCCGGCAGCGCGCAGGCTTTCCAGGTCCATCGGCACGAAATCGACCAGCGCTTCAAGCAGGTTGCGGTCGTAGCGATGTGCGTTGCGCTCGATCGAATCCAGCGCGGCTGCGTAGGCCAGCAGCAGCTTTTCCAGCGCAAGGCCTTCGATGCCAGGCTCGCCGGTGGCCGGCACCAGCGCAGCGTTTTCCACCGCGCTGCTGGCCAGGTAGCTGTCCAGCGCCGGGTCGTCCTTCAGGTACAGCTCCTGCTTGCCCTGCTTGATCTTGTACAACGGCGGCAGGCCGATGTAGACGTAACCGCGCTCGATCAGCTCCGGCATCTGACGGTAGAAGAACGTCAGCAGCAGGGTGCGGATGTGGGCGCCGTCGACGTCGGCGTCGGTCATGATGATGATCTTGTGGTAACGCAGCTTGTCCGGGTTGTACTCGTCTCGGCCGATGCCGGTGCCCAGCGCCGTGATCAGCGTGCCGACCTGGTCGGAGGACAGCATGCGGTCGAAGCGCGCGCGTTCCACGTTGAGGATCTTGCCGCGCAGCGGCAGCACCGCCTGGTTCTTGCGGTTGCGGCCCTGCTTGGCCGAGCCACCTGCCGAGTCACCCTCGACGATGAACAGTTCGGACAGCGCCGGATCCTTTTCCTGGCAGTCGGCCAGCTTGCCCGGCAGGCCGGCGATATCCAGCGCGCCCTTGCGGCGGGTCAGGTCGCGGGCCTTTCGCGCCGCTTCACGTGCGCGCGCGGCGTCGACGATCTTGCCGGCGATCGCCTTGGCTTCGTTCGGGTTCTCCTGCAGGAACTCTTCCAGGCGCGCACCGAAGGCGTTTTCCACCGCCGGACGCACGTCGGAGCTGACCAGCTTTTCCTTGGTCTGGCTGGAGAAGCTCGGGTCCGGAACCTTCACCGACAGCACCGCGATCATGCCTTCTCGCATGTCGTCGCCGGTCAGGTTGATCTTGGCCTGCTTGGCGATGCCGTTCTGCTCGATGTAGTTGTTGAGCACACGGGTCAGCGCACCGCGGAAACCGGCCAGGTGGGTACCGCCGTCCTTCTGCGGAATGTTGTTGGTGAAGCAGTACATCGTCTCCTGATAGGAGTCGGTCCACTGCAGCGCCACATCCACGACGATGCCGTTGTGCTCGCCGGTGACTGAAATGACGTTCGGGTGCAGCGGCGTCTTCAGCTGGGCCAGATGCTCCACGAAGCTGCGGATGCCACCCTCGTAGTGGAAGTCATCGCGACGGCCGTCGCCACGCTCGTCGGCAAGGACGATCTTGACGCCGGAGTTCAGGAACGACAGTTCGCGCAGGCGGCGGGCCAGGATGTCGTAGTGGAACTCCACGTTGTCGTGGAAGGCGACGGTGGACGGCCAGAAGCGCACGGTAGTGCCGCGCTTGGTGGTGGTTTCCAGCTTGGCCAGCGCGGTCACTGCGGCGCCGTTGCTGAATTCCTGCTGGTAGTGGAAGCCGTTCTGGAACACGTCCACCAGCAGCTTCTGCGACAGCGCGTTGACCACGCTGACGCCGACGCCATGCAGGCCGCCCGAAACCTTGTAGCTGTTGTCGTCGAACTTGCCGCCTGCGTGCAGGACGGTCATGACGACTTCGGCTGCAGACACTTCGCGACCGAGCTTGGCACTCATCTGCTCGTGCTTGCCAGTCGGGATACCACGGCCGTTGTCGGACACCGAGACCGAACCGTCGGCGTGGATCGTCACCGCAACGTGGTCGGCGTGGCCGGCCAGCGCTTCGTCGATCGAGTTGTCGACGACCTCGAACACCATGTGGTGCAGACCGGTGCCGTCATGCACGTCACCGATGTACATGCCGGGACGCTTGCGGACAGCCTCCAGGCCTTCCAGGGCGGTAATGCTGTTGGCGTCGTAATTGCCGTTGTTTGCCGGGGTGTTCTGTTCGTCGCTCATTGCGCTTGCCGTAGGCTCCGCAGGTCGGCCACCGCTTGGAGCGATGTGCCGAGAATGAAAGGATTCCAACCCGAATTATACCAGCCGGGGTCGAGCGGCCCTGGTGTGCCCACTATGGCACAGCCATGATCTGTGCATGTTCCACGTGGAACCGGGCGATGTGGGTCAGGTCCAGCAGCGCCGCCGGGGTTTCGGTAGCGGTGATGAAGATCTGTGCCGGCCCATTGAGCAGGCGCTCCAGCACCCGCGCCTGATGGGTGCGATCCAGCTCCGAGGCCAGATCGTCCAGCGCGATCACCGGCCATTCGCCGCGCTGTTCCGCATAGTCCTCGGCCTGCGCCAGCAGGCAGGCCAATGCCGTCAGCTTGGCCTGACCACGGGACAACGCATCACGGCCCGGAATGCTGTGGAAATCCACACTCCAGTCTGCCCGGTGTGGGCCGACCGAGGTATAGCCGGCCTGCCGGTCACGTTCGCGGGCCAGAAGCAGGGCATCGGCCAAGGGAAGCTCATGCCGCCGCCAACCGGGGCTCAGTTCCAGACCCTGGATGCCGAGTTGCGGAGCCAGCCTGGCGGCCAAGGCCACCGTGCGCTGCTGCAGACGCTCCAGGTAGTGCTGACGGCGGCTGGTCAGCGGTTCCCCGGCCTCGGCCAGCTCGTGATCCCAGGTATCGAGCATCCGCGACGGCCCGCCCTGCTTGAGCAGAGCATTGCGCTGCTTCAGCGCCCGGGAATAGCGGCGCCACAGGGAGAGAAAATCCGGTTCCACGTGGAACAAGCCCCAATCGAGGAAACGCCGGCGGGGTTCGCCACCCCCACTGACCAGTGCATGGCTCCCCGGCTCGAACGTCACCACGGCCAGCGCTGCGCAGAGATTGCCCAGCTGCGCGACGTCTTCACCGTCCAATCGCCCCTTCCAGTCCTGGCCACTGTGGCGCAGCCCGGCCTTTCGGCGGTGCGGCGGGTGATCGCCACGCTGTTCGTCCCATTCCACGAAGATCTCCAACGCTTCCTGGCCCTGGCGCACCAGACCGTCACGCACTCGGCCACGGAAGCTGCGCCCGTAGGCCATCAGGTGCAGGGCTTCGAGCACGCTGGTCTTGCCGGCACCGTTGTCGCCGGTCAGCAGGTTCAATCCAGGCTGGGGCGACAGGTCCACCGCACTGAAGCGACGCAGTTGGTGCAGGGCGAGGCGGCGGATAAGCATGGGGCGCGAAAGACCATCCGCACGAGGCGGTAGTGGGGCAGGGAATCCATCAGCTTACTGCATCGGTCAAGCCAGCCGTGGCGCGCCAGACATCGCCACTGTGCTGAAGCCTCCGCCTGGCAACCCTACGCGTGTTCCACGTGGTGGCGCTCCCTCATCTGGGCTCGCCTGGGTCTGGATATGCCCGGGAATCCTTGAATTCTGAGCGGCGGCGCAGGGTACAGGCCTTCAGATTTCAGCGATTTCAGCCTCATTCCGCGAGCATCGCCAGGTGCCCTCGACGGTGGGTTGCGCGAACACCGCGCGGATTTCTTGAAATCTACGATGCGATGCCGTGGAGGGTTCCACAGATTTCAAAGAATTCAGCCCGTTCGTTTCACGCTGTCCACAGCGGGTCTGTATGACTTATACACAAGGTATGGGCAAACTGTGGATAAAAAAGCCCTTTTGCCCGACCTGCCAAACTATCCACAGGTTCCCCCCCAGCCTGAGGGGCCTCTATACAGGGGGTTTCAGCTCCATAAATCTCTTGAAAATCAATTGGATAATGCATTTTTCCACGAAATCTGGGCCCACCATCACCACCATGCTTTAGATTTATACCCAGATTTAGAAGCTAGGCCAGCTCTGATCCGGCCCCAACCAACCCTGTGGACAGTGATGTCTGCAGATGAAGCAACCACTGCGATAGCGGATGCGATCCGCTTCATCCATCCGACCAGATCGGGTCACCCTCAATCAGGCTGAAGACCCGGAACTGCGTACTCGACCGAAGTTGGCTGGGCAGCGCCCAGGTCAGCAACCTGGATTCCTAACGCGCAGGGCCGATTGCATCGGAGGGGCAACCAAGAACAATCGGCAAGCAGCAATCTCGAGCAAGACATTCGCCCAGACCTGGAGATTCCGCGATCCCCGATGCTCCACGTGGAACCTGCAAAAAAAAACGCCCGGGGAGATCCCGGGCGTCCTTCGGTTCCACGTGGAACAGGCTGCTGTCAGAGACGCAGCGGCATCACCACGTGACGCGACTTCTCGCTGCTGGATTCACGAACCAGCGCAGAAGAGTTGGAATCGCGCAGCTGGATGATGACCTCCTCATCGCGCAGCGCGGAGAGGGCATCCAGCAGGTAGTTCACGTTGAAGCCAATGGCCAGATCACTGACCGTGGTGTCGGCTTCGATCTCTTCCTGGGCTTCTTCCTGTTCCGGGTTGTGCGCGCTGATCTTCAGGTTGCCCGGCGAGACTTCCACGCGGATGCCGCGGTACTTCTCGTTGGACAAGATCGCGGCGCGCTGCAGCGAGGCACGCAGTGCTTCACGATCAACCTTCACTTCGCGGTCGGCACCGATCGGAATCACCGCTTCGTAATCCGGGAAACGACCGTCGATCAGCTTCGAGGTGAAGGTGACATCGTCGCGCTTGACGCGCACGTGGCTGCGGCCGACTTCCAGTTCGATCTCGCGATCGCCGCTCTCCAGCAGGCGCTGCAGTTCGGTCACGCCCTTGCGCGGCACGATGATCTGGCGCTTGGAACCGCTGGGCTTGGCCAGATCGGTTTCACACAGGGCCAGGCGATGGCCGTCGGTGGCGACCGTGCGCAGCGCATCGCCGCGCAGGTCGAACAGCAGGCCATTGAGGTAGTAGCGCACGTCCTGCTGGGCCATCGCGAACGCAGTGCGCTCGATCAGTTCCTTCAGGGTTGCTTCGCCGATGGCCACGCGCTCGGTGGCTTCCACTTCGTCCACCGACGGGAAGTCGTTGGAGGGCAGGGTGGCCAGGGTGAAGCGGCTGCGGCCGGCCTGCACGGTGATCTTGTCACCGGTCTGCGAGACGGTAATCCGGCTGCCGTCGGGCAGGGCGCGGATGATCTCGAACAGCTTGCGGGCGGGAATGGTGGTTTCGCCGTCCTGGGCATCTTCAACCGCGATCCGCGACACCATCTCCACTTCCAGGTCGGTACCGGTCAGCGACAGCTGGCCGTTCTGCACCTGGACCAGGAAATTGGCCAGAACCGGAAGGGTCTGGCGGCGTTCGACCACGTTGACGACCTGTGCCAACGGCTTGAGAAAGGCTTCGCGCTGCAGTGTGAAACGCATGTGGTTCCGTGCCCCTATGCTTTAAAAAATGTGGAATAAATCAAAAGCTTGGTGGTGCTGGTAGAGACAGAATCGCTGGAAAACAACGCTAAGTCTTTGTAAATAAAAGGATTTCAGGCATCGAAACCCTCTGTATTACCGACCCCCAGGGGGGGGGGAAAGCTGTGGATAAAACCGACGCGATTTCAAACGCCATTTTTATCCACAACGTGTCCCGCGCTTGCTACCGGATTCTGCACCGTTTTGTGCGATGACGCCTCATCGGCATCCGTGCATCATTCGCTCAGCTTCCGGATCAGCTTGTCCCAGTCCTCGCGGAGCTTGCCGTCGGTTTCCATCAGGGTCCGGATCTGGCGGCAGGCATGCAGCACCGTGGTGTGATCGCGACCGGCAAAGGCATCGCCGATCTCGGGCAGGCTGTGCTCGGTCAGTTCCTTGGTCAGGGCCATGGCGACCTGGCGCGGGCGTGCCAGCGAGCGGGTCCGACGCTTCGACAGCAGATCCTTGATCTGCAGGCCGTAGTAGTCGGCAACGGTTTTCTGGATGTTGGGAATGCTGATCGCCTGCTGCTGGGCGCGCAGCAGGTCGCGCAGGGTTTCCTGGGCGAATTCGGTGGTGATCGCGCGGCCGGTGAAATTGGCGCGGGCGGTCAGGGTATTGAGCGCGCCTTCGAGGTCGCGCACGTTGGAGCGCATCTTCTTGGCGATCAGGAACGCAACATCATCGGGAATCTCGGCACCGCGTTCGCGTGCCTTGGCCAGCACGATCGCGGCGCGGGTCTCGAAGTCCGGCGGTTCGATCGCGACCGACAGGCCCCAGGCAAGCCGCGACTTCAGGCGCGCTTCCAGGCCCTCGACTTCGCGCGGATAGCGGTCGCAGGTCAGGATGATCTGCTGCTTGCCATCGAACAACGCGTTGAAGGTGTGGAAGAACTCTTCCTGGGTGCGGTCCTTGCCGGCGAAGAACTGGATGTCATCGATCAGCAGCGCGTCCACCTGCTGGAACTGGCGCTTGAACTGATCCATGGTCTTTTCCTGCAGGGCCCGGATCATCGCGCTGAAGAACTGTTCCGAACGCAGGTACAGCACCTTCGCGCCCGGATTGGCCTGGCGCATGGCGTTGCCGGCGGCGAACATCAGGTGGGTCTTGCCCAGGCCGGTGCCCCCGTACAGCAGCAGCGGGTTGTGCGCGCGGTCGCCCGGCTTCTGCGCCGCCTGGAAGGCGGCGGCCAGGCCCAGCTGGTTGCTGCGGCCTTCGACGAAGTTGGCGAACGTGTAGTGGTTGTCCAGGTTGCCGGCAAACGGCACCTGCGGTTCGCTGGACACATGCGCCGACGGCGTGGAAACCGGCGCGTTCTGCGCCTCCACAGGGCGCGGGCGCGAGCCGATTTCAAGAAAAACGTCGCTGAAACCGGCGAAGTGCGCCAGCAGTTCGCGGATCCGGGCCAGGTATAGCTCGCGGACCTGGTCGACGATGAAGGCATTCGGTGCATACAGCACCAGGCTGTCCACGCGCAGATCGGCCTGCAGTGGCTTCAGCCAGGTATGAACGTCTTCCGGCGGGAACTCCGCTTCGAGGCGCTCGAGACTACGGGACCAAGCATCCATCAGCAATAATCGTCCGGTGGCCGGGGCATGGACGCGACAAGGCGCCCAAACACAGGCCTGAAAGGGGGGGAAATGGATGGCTCAGACTACCACCGAGCGCCCGCCTTCGGAATGCTTGTCCCCTACTTATTCACAAAAACATCCACAGCTATTGCACAGCCCGGTGAATTCGCGTAGCTGCCAGGGGTTGACTTGGGGCAGGGTACCTCTCTAGAATTTCCGGTTCTTTCCGTCCCATTCATACGAGAGGCCCCCAATGGCCACGAAGCGCACCTACCAGCCCAGCAACCTCAAGCGTAAGCGCGACCACGGCTTCCGTGCCCGTATGAAGACCGCTGACGGCCGCAAGATCCTGTCGCGTCGCCGCGCCAAGGGCCGCAAAGTCCTGAGCGCCTGATTGCCATGCCGCACCCCGCGGCAGACGCAATCCCTTCGACAGTGAATACTGCAGACCCGCGCAAGCGATTCCCTCGCTCTGCGCGGGTTCGCACGCGTGCCGAATACTCAACGGTCTTCAACGGCGCCCGCCGTGTGTCCGATCCGCTGATGACCCTGCACTGGCTGCCGGCTGACCGGCCGGCCAGGCTGGGTCTGGCGGTTTCCCGCAAGGTTGATCCGAACGCCGTCGGGCGTAACCGGATCAAGCGCGTCCTGCGCGACATCCTGCGTCAGACACGTACCGACATCCAGCCAGGCGACTTTGTCGTCGTGGCTCGTAGTGCTGCGCGTTCCGCCAGCAACGACGAGATCCGCCAGGCCTTCCTGCGCCTGCTGCGTCGCCTGCGTGCATTGCCCACGCCGGGCGTGGACGGCACAATGCCGCCGCCTGATGGCATCGCAACTCCTTCTTTGACCGAGCCGGCATCGCGTCCCGGCCCCGCCGAGCCTGTCCGCTGATGAACCAGACCCGCGTATTCCTCATTTTTGCCTGGCTGATGGTGGCCGTGCTGCTGTGGATGGAGTGGAGCCGTGAAAAGGCTGCTCCGACCCCGGCACCAACCACCACGTCGGCCCCGGCCGCCGCACAGAGTGTTCCGGGCGCGAACCCCGGCGCCATCCCCAGCGCCCAGGTGCCGGGCGCCCCCGGCCAGGCCGCCGCACAGGCCCAGGCCAGCGCTACCCCGGCCAGCCAGCGCGTGACCGTCACCACCGACGTGCTGCGCCTGGTGCTCGACGGCGGCCGCGTGCTCGACGCCGAGCTGCTGCAGTTCCCGCAGACCAAGGACGAAGGCAGCCCGCCGGTCCGCCTGCTGACCGAAGACCCCGCGCACCCGTACAGCGCGATCAGTGGCTGGGCCAGCGAAGACAGGAACACCCCGGTCCCCGGCGCCGACGGCTTCAAGCTGGTGGGTGACACCAAGGACTTCGTGCTGGCCAAGGGCCAGAACGAGCTGCAGATCCCGTTCGTGTGGACCGCCGACAACGGCGTGACCATCAAGCGCACCCTGACCGTCTCGCGCAACGAGTACGCCGTGCGCTTCAAGGACGAAGTCAGCAACGCTGGCGCCGCGCCGTGGAACGGCTACGTCTACCGCACCCTGGACCGCACCCCGACCATCCTGTCCCGGAGCATGACCAACCCCGATTCCTTCAGCTTCAACGGTGCCACCTGGTACGACAACGACAAGAAGTACCAGCGTCGTGCGTTCAAGGACTACCTGGAAGACGGCACGCTGAACCAGAACATCACCGGCGGCTGGCTGGCGATGCTGCAGCACCACTTCTTCACCGCCTGGATCCCGCAGAAGGACCAGACCGCACACTACGTGCTGTCGCAGGTGGCCGGTCGTGACCTGATCGAAGCGCGTGGCCCGGCCTTCACCGTGGCCCCGGGCCAGTCCACCAGCACCGAAGCCCGCCTGTGGGTCGGCCCGAAGCTGGTCAACCTGATCGCCAAGGAAGACGTGCCGGGCCTGGACCGCGTGGTCGACTACAGCCGCTTCTCGATGATGGCGGTGATCGGCCAGGGCCTGTTCTGGGTGCTGAACCAGGTGCACAAGCTGGTCGGCAACTGGGGCTGGGCGATCGTCGGCCTGGTGGTGCTGCTGAAGCTGGTGCTGTACCCGCTGTCGGCGACCCAGTACAAGAGCGGCGCCAAGATGCGTCGTTTCCAGCCGCGCATCGCGCAGCTGAAGGAACGCTATGGCGATGACCGCCAGAAGTTCCAGACCGCGATGATGGAGCTGTACAAGAAGGAAAAGATCAATCCGATGGGGGGCTGCCTGCCGATCCTCATCCAGATGCCGATCTTCTTCGCCCTGTACTGGGTGCTGGTCGAATCGGTCGAACTGCGCCAAGCGCCCTGGTTCGGCTGGATCCAGGACCTGACCGCACGCGACCCGTACTTCATCCTGCCGGTCATCAACGTGGCAGTGATGTGGTTCACCCAGAAGCTGACCCCGGCACCGGGCATGGACCCGATGCAGCAGAAGATGATGCAGTTCATGCCGCTGGTGTTCGGTGTCATGATGGCCTTCATGCCGTCCGGCCTGGTCCTGTACTGGGTGGTCAATGGCGGCCTGGGCCTGCTGCAGCAGTGGTGGATGACCAAGCGCCATGGCGGCGAGCCGGTCCCGGCCACCACCGCGCCGGCCCCGGTCAAAAAGAAGTAATCCCGACCTGTAGAGTCGACTGTTGGTCGACTGGCAGTAGAGCAGTCGACTAACTGTGATCTCTCTGTACGTTGTTCATCCGGGACATCTTTGGAAAATGGTGGTTACCACACCTCTCCAGACCCCAAAGAGCCCGGATGAACCACCATAAAAATGCCCGTTTGACCGTCCATAGTCGA
>NZ_JCAFUN010000025.1:0-47134 GCF_059371375.1 Stenotrophomonas sp. YJH_SMC_64
AACCGGCCGCAGGCCGGGGCCCCAGCGCCGGGGGCGCGTGGTAGAGCCGACTGTCAGTCGGCTGCTCTTCCGCCACATGCAGCAAACCCCGCGCTCCGCGCGAAAGTCGACTGACAGTCGACTCTACCCACGGCAGGCAGGACCGGGCCCCGGCCGCAGGTCGGGGCCCCAGCGCCGAAGGCGCGTGGTAGAGCCGACTGTCAGTCGGCTGTTCTTCCGCCATATGCAGCAAACCCCGCGCTCCGCGCGAAAGTCGACTGACAGTCGACTCTACCCACGGCAGGCAGGACCGGGAACCGGCCGCAGGCCGGGGCCCCAGCGCCGGAGGCGCGTGGTAGAGCCGACTGTCAGTCGGCTGCTCTTCCGCCAGACGTGGCAAAGTCCGCGCTCCGCGCGAAAGTCGACTGACAGTCGACTCTACCCACGGCAGACCGCATCCCGGCGCAGCCTCAATGGCTGGCCTTGTCCCGCTTCCAGCCCCGGTGCTTGATGTCCAGCTGCAGGCTGTACAGCGCGGTGAACGCCGGGAACAGGTTCTGCAGCACGCCCACCGAGTCCTGCTTGGCCGAGAACAGGAAGTAGCTCAGCGTCATCAGGCTGCCGACCACGCTCATGTACCAGAACAGGCGCGGGATCACCGGCTTGCCCGCACGCTTGGACGCGATGAACTGGACCAGCCAGCGGCCGCCGAACATCAGCGCGCCGGTATAGCCGATCAGCTTCCAGCCGGTCACATGCAGGCCGGTCCAGTACAACCAGGTCAGCGGCTGGTCGAGCCAGTGCAGCTCCAGATCCATCAACGCTCCTCCACTGCGGTGCGCTTGCTGCGGGTGATCAGCCACGCCACGCCGCGCAGGTCACGGATGCCGACCAGTGCACGGCCCAGGTTGTTGTACTTGGACACGCCGGCGGTACGGTGGCGGTGGTTGACCGGCACGCTGGTGGTCTTCCAGCCGGCACGCTGCATCAGCGCGGGCAGATAGCGGTGCATGTGGTCGAAGTACGGCAGGTCGAGGAACGCGCTGCGCTCGAACAGCTTGATGCCGCAGCCGGTATCGGGCGTATCGTCGCGCAGCATGCGTGCGCGGATGGCGTTGGCCCACTTGCTGGCCCAGCGCTTGCTGCCGCTGTCCTGGCGGTTGACCCGCCAGCCGGCGAACAGCTTCACCTGCGCCTCGGCGGCATCGCGCGCGGCCAGCAGCTTGGGGATATCGGCCGGATCGTTCTGGCCATCGCCATCCAGGGTGGCGATCCACGGCGCCCGCGCATGCTTGACACCGGTGCGCACGGCGGTGCTCTGCCCGCTCTGGTTCACATGGTGCAGCACCCGCAGTTCCGGTGTGGTCGCCTTCAGGCCCTGCAGCACCGCCAGGGTGTCATCGCGCGAGTGATCGTCGATGTAGATGATCTCGAACGGCAGCCGGCCACGCAGTGCAGCGGTGATTTCGGCAACCAGCGGGGCGACGTTGTCGCGTTCGTTGAACACCGGGACGACAACGGAAAGCTCGGGTTGGCTCATAAGGCACTCGGCCAAAGGGGGACAAAGACCGCGCATTCTCCGAAGCCGAGGTTATCCGAAGATGAATCCGGCTGTGTGAGGTTCCGTCCTCAGGCGCGGTCGCCAAAATACTCGCGGCACCACTGCACGACGGGGGGCAACCCTTCTTCGATCGGGGTCACCGCGTCGAAGCCGAATGCGTCATGGGCGCGCCGGGTATCGGCCATCGTGCGCACCATGTCGCCCGGCTGCATCGGCTTGTAGACCTTCTGCGCGGGGCGACCGGCGGCCTGCTCGATCACGCTGATGAAGCGCTCCAGCTCGACCGGCGTATGGTTGCCGAGGTTGAACACCCGGTGCGGTACCGGACCATCGGCCGGATGCGCGAGCGCGCCGAGGATACCCGACACGATGTCGGAGACATGTGTGAAATCGCGCTGCATGCGGCCCTCGTTGAACACGTCGATTGGCCGCCCGGCCAGCACCGCGCGCGAGAACAGCAGCGGTGCCATGTCCGGCCGGCCCCACGGGCCATACACGGTGAAGAAGCGCAGGCCGGTGGCATGCAGGCCGTACAGCTGCGCGTAGGTGTAGGCCATCAGCTCGTTGGCCGCCTTGGTCGCCGCGTACAGCGAGCGCGGCTGGTCCACGCGCTGGTCCTCGGAGAACGGCGGCGTGGCCGAATCACCGTAGACCGAGCTGCTGGAGGCATACACCAGGTGCTGCACGCCACGGTGACGGCACAGTTCGAGCATGTTGACGAAGCCGACCAGGTTGCTGTCGACGTAGGCGTGCGGGTTTTCCAGCGAATAGCGCACGCCGGCCTGCGCGGCCAGGTGGATCACCGCAGTCGGCTTCACCTCGTCGAACAGTGCCGCCAGGCCCTGCTGGTCGGTCAGGTCCAGGGTGCGCAGGTCCAGCGCCGGGCACAGCGCAGCCACGCGGTCGCGCTTGATCTGCGGGTCATAGTAGTCGTTGAAGTTGTCCAGGCCGACCACGGGCTGGCCGGCCTCCAGCAGCGCGCGGGCGGTGTAGGCACCGATGAAGCCGGCAGCGCCGGTGAGCAGGATGGTCATGACAGGGGCCTGGAAACGAAGTTCAGGCCCCTGATGTTACCGGTCTCAGAACAAACCGAAACGCTTCTTCGCCACGTTGGTGCGGCCGGGTTCGATCACGTCCTGGATGTTCTTCGCATCGAAGCGGTCGAGCAGCACCTCGGCGCCCTTCCTCAGCTTCAGGTCCATCTCTTCCGGGTACAGCGGAACCAGGCTCATGAAGCTGATGGTCCTGCCGTCCTCCAGCGCCAGCGTGGCGAAGTCCTCCGGGGCGGTCACCGGCGACAGCACGATGGCACCGTCGAAACCCACGCCCGGCGCGTAGGGCTCGCTGGGATGGCCGTTGGGAATGGTGTGGCCGAAGCCCAGCCAGGTGTCGTACTCGTGCGGCAACCGTGCCATGCCCTTCAGCAGGCGCACCGGCCAGTAATTGCGCTCGTCCTCGAAGGCGTCCTGGGAGATCGGCCAGTCGGCCGGCAGGGTCACCATCAGTTCCATGTAGCGCGGCACGTCCGCGTCCACCTCGGCGGGCACGGTCATCGGCAGGTCGCTCATGCCGGAGGTGACCAGGCGCAGGTACGGGCAGTGGTCATTGGCCGGCACCACGTGCACGTCGATGTGC
Organism: Stenotrophomonas sp. YJH_SMC_64; assembly: GCF_059371375.1. Classification (NCBI taxonomy): domain Bacteria; kingdom Pseudomonadati; phylum Pseudomonadota; class Gammaproteobacteria; order Lysobacterales; family Lysobacteraceae; genus Stenotrophomonas; species Stenotrophomonas sp. YJH_SMC_64. The sequence continues at coordinate 3,176 of NZ_JCAFUN010000025.1, forward strand.
ACCAGGTCGGAGATGATCTCGTGGAAGACACCGGACACCGGGCCCAGATGGCGTTCGAGATGGGCGCTGATCGCCTCGATGTGCTGTTCTTCGCCGATGGCGGGCACGAAGTCCTTTTCGCGGCGATGTACCAGTATCTGGGTGCCGTCCGGGCTGACGTCCTCGTATTCGTTGCTCATGTCCTGTTCCCTGGATGAGGCCACGGACCGGAGAGCAGTGCATCCCCGGCACGCGCGGCGGTGCGTTCCCTGTCATCTGCAGGACGCGGCGGGAACAGGCCGCACCCCCTGACGCGGCGCCGGGCTCAGCCCTGGCGCGTACGCAGCTTTTCCAGCACGCCGTCCAGGGTATCCAGATCGGTGTAGTGGATGATCAGCTTGCCCTTGCCGCCCCGGCCGTGGTTGATCGCCACCTTGGCACCCAGTGCTTCGGACAGTTCGGTTTCCAGCGAGGCGATGTCGGCCTGCTGCACCTTCGGCGTCGCCACCGGGCGGTTGCTCGGCACCTTGCCGGCCGCGAAGGCCTGCGCACGGCGCTCGACCTCGCGCACCGACCAGCCTTCATCGGCCGCTTCCTGCGCCAGCTTGCCAGCCAGCTCGGGAGCCAGGGTCAGCAGCGCGCGGGCGTGGCCCATTTCCAGGCGGCGGGTTTCCAGCAGCAAGCGGATCGCCACCGGCAGCTCCAGCAGGCGCAGCAGGTTGGACACCGCCGCGCGCGAGCGGCCGACGGCCTCGGCGGCCTCGGCATGGGTCAGGGTGAACTCGCTGATCAGGCGCTGCAGCGCCTCGGCTTCTTCCAGCGGGTTGAGGTCTTCGCGCTGGATGTTCTCGATCAGCGCCATCGCGATGACGGTGCGGTCTTCCAGCTCGCGCACCACCACCGGCACTTCGTCCAGGCCGGCCAGCTGCGATGCGCGCCAGCGGCGCTCACCGGCGACGATTTCGTAGTTGCCTGCCGGCAGCTGGCGCACCAGGATCGGTTGGATCACGCCCTGCGACTTGATCGAGTCGGCCAGCTCGGAGAGCTTGCCCTCGTCCATCTCGCGGCGCGGCTGGTACTTGCCCGGCTGCAGCTGGCCGACCGGCAACTTGCGCAGCACTTCACCCGGCAGCGGCTCAATCACCGCGGTGGTGGCCTGCACCTGGCTGACCGCGCCTTTCGGGCCCAGCAGCGCGTCCAGGCCACGGCCGAGGCCTCGCTTCTTGGCTGCCGGCTTGCTGCTGGTCATCAGACGGTCTCCACGGCCTTGGCGGCCTTGTTGCGTTCGTTGTTGCGGCGGATGATCTCGCCGGCCAGGCCCAGGTAGGCCACGCCACCGCGCGAGGCGCGGTCGTAGCCGACGATGCTCTGGCCATGGCTGGGCGCCTCGGCCAGGCGCACGTTGCGCGGCACGATGGTGCGGAACACGCGGTCGCCGAAGTGCTCGGTGAGCTCGGCCGACACTGCGTTGGCCAGGTTGTTGCGCACGTCGAACATGGTGCGCAGCACGCCTTCGATCTCCAGCGCCGGGTTCAGGCTGGTGCGCAGCGCTTCGATGGTTTCCACCAGCGCGCTCAGGCCTTCCAGTGCGTAGTACTCGCACTGCATCGGCACGATCACCGAATCGGCGGCGGCCAGCGCGTTGAGCGTCAGCAGCGACAACGCCGGCGGGCAATCGATCAGGATGTAGTCGTACTCGTCGCGGATCGGCGCCAGTGCGCGCTTCAGGCGCTGCTCGCGCTCGCTCTGGCCCATCAGCTGGATCTCGGCGGCGGTCAGGTCGATGTTGCCCGGCAGCAGGTCGTAGCCTTCGGCGGTCTGCACGCGCACATCGGCGGCGCTGTTCTCGCCCAGCAGCAGATCGCAGGTGGAGGCCGCCAGCTCACGCTTGTCCACGCCGCTGCCCATGGTCGCGTTGCCCTGCGAGTCCAGGTCGACCAACAGCACGCGCTTGGGTGCGTTGGCCAGAGAAGCGGCCAGGTTGACGGCGGTCGTGGTCTTGCCGACGCCACCCTTCTGGTTGGCGATGGCGATGATGCGGGCCATGCGGGTGTGCCTCGTCGACGGATGGTTGGGACCGGTCATTATGCGTACAACCGGCCCCTTGCGGAAATCGTGGATCGCCAACCCGTTGTTCCACAAAGGGCTGGCGGCGGGAATCAGGGACCTGTAACGGTGACCAGGTGGCGTTCGCCGGCCAGGCCGGGCACGCTCAGCGGGGTCACCTCACGCACCTGCCAGCCAGCCGGCAGTTCCGCGATCTCCTCATGCGGGTAGACGCCCTTCATGGCCAGCAGCACGCCACCGGGGCGCAGCAGATGGCCGCCGACGCGGACGATGCCAGCCAGGGTATCCATTGCGCGCGCGGTCAGCTGGTCGTAACGACCGGCCTCGTCCAGCGCTTCGGCCCGCGATTCGGCCACGCGGGCGTTGCCCAGGCCGAGCTGGCGCACGGCCTCGCGCATGAAGCGCGCCTTCTTGCCGTTGCTCTCCACCAGGGTGACCTGCAGGCCCGGGCAGGCGATCGCCAGCGGGATGCCGGGCAACCCGGGGCCGGTACCGAGGTCGGCCAGGCTGCCATCAGCCACGAACGGCTGCATCGCCAGCGAATCGAGCAGGTGGCGGGTAACCATCTCCTGCGGGTCGCGGATGGCGGTGAGGTTGTAGGTGCCGTTCCAGCGGTGCAGCAGGGCCAGGTAGCGCAGCAGCGGCGGCGCCAGCGCGGCGTCCAGGCCCATGCTGGCCAGGCCCTGTTCCAGCGTGGCAGCCACGCTGGCGGGAAGTGGGTGTTCGCTCATGCCGCCATTATCGCCGGTTTTGCGCGCTGATTCCCCGCTTCAGTGCGGATACCAGGCCAACGCCGCACGGAACTGGCCGGTGGCCTGCCATTCGTGCAGGTGCCAGCGCGCGGCCTCGCCCAGTTCCGGGTCGCACCAGCGCAGGTGCAGGGCGCCATCGGCCCCCGGCGCCAGCTGCAGGCGGTGCAGGCCGAACGAGATGCCCTGGCCGTGCGCCTTCAGGATGGCTTCCTTGACGCACCACACGCGGAAGAACCAGTGCTCGCGGTCGGCCTCGTCCAGGCGTTCCAGCCAGGCCACCTCCTGCGGGTGGAAGAAGCGCCGCACGATCTCCAGAAGACGCGGCCGCGGCCGCAGCAGTTCCAGGTCCACGCCCAGCCGCACGCCTTCGCCCAGCGCCACCAGCAGCACCTCACCGCTGTGGCTCCAGCCGGTCCCGTAGTGGGCCAACGGGCCGCTCAGCTCCGGCCGGCCCTTGTCGTCACGGACCAGTGGCAGCGTCTGCGGATCGGTGCCCAGCGCCTGCGCCAGTACCTGCCGCGCCTGCGGTTCACCGCGCTGGCCCGGCACGTGCGGACGCCGCCAGACCGTTACCGGACCGAAGCGCCACGGGCCGTCGAGGGTGGCTGGCAGGCTCATCCGCACGCGCCCATCACGCAATTGCACGACGGGTTCACGGCCGTGCGCGTCAACTGGTCACAGTTTCCCACCGGAGGTTCGATCATGGGCATCATCATCTGGCTGATCGTCGGCGGCATCGTAGGCTGGCTGGCCAGCATCATCATGAAGCGCGATGCCCAGCAGGGCATCATCCTCAACATCGTGGTCGGCATCGTCGGCGCGCTGATTTCCGGCTGGCTGTTCGGCGGCGGCATCAACGAAGCGATCACCATCCGCACCTTCCTGTTCTCGCTGATCGGCGCGGTGATCCTGCTGGCGATCGTCAACCTGTTCACCCGCAAGAGCATACGGTGATCCGAGGGTAGTGCCGGCCACTGGCCGGCAGATGATCCAGAACGGGCCCGGCAATCGTCGGGCCCTGTTCGTTCAACCGATCTGCACCCAGGCCGGCGCATGGTCGCTCGGGCGTTCCCAGGTGCGCGGCTCGCGGTCGATGCCCGAGGCCACCGCGCTGCCCTTCAGCGCATCGGAGACCAGGGTCAGGTCGATGCGCAGGCCCAGGTTGCGGCGGAAGCCGGCGGCACGGTAATCCCACCAGCTGAAGGTGCCCGCCTCGTCGTTGTGCAGGCGGAAGCCATCGTGCAGGCCCAGCTGCAGCAGCTTGTTGAGCGCGCCGCGCTCGGCGGTGGAGGTCAGGATGTGGTTGTCGTTCCACACCTCCGGGTCGTGCACATCGCGCGCGTCCGGGGCGATGTTGAAGTCACCCATCACGATCAGCTTCGGATGCCGCTGCAGTTCTTCGGCGATCCAGGCATGCACCGCTTCCAGCCAGCGCAGCTTGTAGTCGTACTTGTCGGTGCCGATGTCCTGGCCATTGACCACGTACAGGTTGATCACCCGCAGGTCGCCGAAGGTACCGGCAATGACGCGCTTCTGTTCGTCCTCGAAGCCGGGAATGCCGATCTGCACGTCCTGCGCCGGCTCACGCGACAGCAGCGCCACGCCGTTGTAGGTCTTCTGGCCGGCGAACACGCTGCGGTAGCCGGCGGCGATCAGCGCAGAATCGGGGAACTTGTGGTCCTCCAGCTTGGTTTCCTGGATACCGACGATGTCCGGGCCGAACTCCCTGAGCCACTGCTCCAGGTGCGGCAGGCGGACATTGAGCGAATTGACGTTCCACGAGGCGATCTTCATGCAGGCATTCTACCCGGGTGCGCTTGGCACGCGTGCCACCCCAGGTGGGCACCCACCGGTAGTGCCGGCCGCTGGCCGGCAACTGCAGGGTCTTGCCGACGGTCCATGCGGTTGCCGGCCAGCGGCCGGCACTACCGAAGCAGCAGCTTCAACAACCCCGCAATCTTCGAATACGGCGGCCGCAGCCGGTCGCTGGCCGCCCAGCGCGACTGCCACAGCACCGGCAGCCGCTTGCTCATCGCATCGAACCCGGCGCGGCCGTGGTACGCGCCCATGCCGCTGGCCCCGACCCCGCCAAACGGCAGGCCATCGGCGGCGAAGTGCAGCAGCGTGTCATTCACCGTCACCCCACCGGCCACCACCTGGCCGAGGATGCGCTCCACCGTGGCCCGGTCATGGCTGAAGGGATACAGCGCCAACGGCCGGTCGCGGGACAGCACGTCGGCCAGCGCGGCATCCAGATCCGGATAGGCCCGCACCGGCAGGATCGGCCCGAAGATCTCCTCGCGCATCAGGTCCAGGTCGTCCGGCGGGTCCAGCACCACGGTCGGCACCAGCAGGCGCTCGCGGTCGGCGCGCGCCTCATCCACCTGCGCCAGCGGAATCACCGGCACGCCGCGTTCGCGCGCCTGTGCCAGATAGCCCTGCAGGCGCCGGTACTGGCCTTCATTGATGATGCGGGTGTAGTCGTCGGCATCGCTGAAGTCGCCATAGCGCTCGCGCACCTGCTGCTGCAGCGCCTGTACGAACTCGCGCTGGCGCACGGTGTCGATCAGCACGTAATCCGGCGCGATGCAGGTCTGCCCGGCGTTGAACCATTTCCCGGTGGCGAACCGCGCGGCGGCTTTGTCCAGCGGGAAATCGCGGCAGACAATCGCCGGCGACTTGCCGCCCAGCTCCAGCGTGACCGGCACCAGATGCTCGGCGGCGGCCGCCATCACCTTGCGACCGACGGCCGTCGAGCCGGTGAACAGCAGATGGTCCAGCGGCAGCGAGGACACCGCCGCCGCCACATCCGCCCCGCCCTGCACCACCGCCACGCGATCGGGCGGGAACACACTGGCCAGCAGATCGGCCAGGAATGCACTGGTGCGTGGTGTGTGTTCCGAGGGCTTCAGCAACACATGGTTGCCGGCGGCAATCGCGGTGGCCAGCGGCACCAGCGCCAGCGTAACCGGGTAGTTCCAGGGCGAGATCACCCCGACCACGCCCAGCGGCGTCGGCCGCAGCTGCGCACGCGCCGGCCACAGCTTCCAGCCTGCACCGACCCGCTGCGGCTTCGACCAGCGCCGCAGGTGGCGGCGCAGGTGATCGATGGCCGACAGCACGCTCATGCCATCGGCCAGCTTCGATTCCACGTGGGCGCGATGGCCAAAGTCCTCGGCGATGGCCTGCGCCATTTCGTCCAGGCGTGGCTTCAACGCCTCGCGCAGGCGGCGCAGGTCAGCTTCGCGCTGGTCGGGCGAAGGGCGCTGCGACTGCCAGGCGCTGCGCAGGGTGTGCAGGAGGGCGGGAAGGTCTTCCGGCGTAGTGGTGGTCATGGGCCGACTATACGGGGTGCTGCGCAACCCAATGGTAGTGCCGGCCGCTGGCCGGCAACCTCATGAATCTCCGCGGACATAAAGCCGTTGCCGGCCAGCGGCCGGCACTACCGGATTGCGAGTCGAGTGGGCACGCCCCACAAACAGAAAGGCCGCGGTCTGCACCGCGGCCCCTGAAACCCGGTGGGTGCCGACCGTTGGTCGGCACACCGGTTACTTGGTGATATCCACGTCCTTGGTCTCACGCAGGAACAGGCCGCCGATCACCACCGACATCAGCGCGATGATGATGGGGTACCACAGGCCGTAGTAGAGGTTGCCGGTACCGGCCACCAGCGCGAACGAGATCGCCGGCAGGAAGCCACCGAACCAGCCGTTGCCGATGTGGTACGGCAGCGACATCGAGGTGTAGCGGATGCGGGTCGGGAACAGTTCGACCAGGTAAGCGGCGATCGGGCCGTAGACCATGGTCACGTACAGCACCAGCAGCCACAGCATGAAGATGGTGCCGGCGATGTTGATGCGGGCGCCATCGGCCTTGGCCGGGTAGCCGGCGGTGGTCAGGGCGGTCTTCAGTTCCGCACCGAACGCGTCAGCCTTGGCCTTGCCTTCTTCCTTGGTCAGGCCGGCGGCCTCATACGAGGTGACGCTGGCGCTGCCCACGTTCACCATCGCCAGCGAACCGGCGGCAGCGGGCTGTACGTCGTACGGCACACCAGCCTTGGTCAGCGCGGCGGTAGCCACGTCGCAGGAGCTGGTGAACTTGCGCAGGCCCACCGGATCGAACTGGAATGAACAGGTGTTCGGATCGGCGACGACCAGCGCCGGCGAGGATGCACGCGCTTCTTCGATGGCCGGGTTGGCGAAGTGGGTCAGGCCCTTGAAGATCGGGATGTAGGTGATGGCCGCCAGCAGGCAGCCGGCCAGGATGATCTTCTTGCGGCCAATGCGGTCGGACAGCCAGCCGAAGAAGATGAAGAACGGCACGCCCAGCGCCAGCGCGGCCGCGATCAGCAGGTAGGAGGTGGTGGCATCGACCTTCAGCATGCTGCTGAGGAAGAACAGCGCGTAGAACTGGCCGCCGTACCAGACCACGGCCTGGCCGGCCGCCGCACCGAGCAGGACCAGCAGCATCAGCTTCAGGTTGCCGCCCTTCAGGCTGTCACGGAACGGCGTCTTGGAGCCCTTGCCTTCCGACTTCATCTGCTGGAACAGCGGCGACTCGCTCAGCTGCAGGCGGATCCACACCGACACGCCCAGCAGCAGGATCGAGACCAGGAACGGAATGCGCCAGCCCCAGGCTTCGAAGGCTTCATTGCCCAGGAAGTAACGGCAGGCCAGGATGATCAGCAGCGACATGAACAGGCCGAGCGTGGCGGTGCACTGGATGAAGCTGGTGTACAGGCCGCGCTTGTCGTCCGGCGCGTGCTCGGCCACGTAGGTGGCGGCACCGCCGTACTCGCCGCCCATCGCCAGGCCCTGGGCCAGGCGCAGGATGATCAGGATCACCGGTGCGGCGAAACCGATCGAGGCGTAGTTGGGCAGCACGCCGACCAGGAAGGTCGAGATGCCCATGATCAGGATGGTGACCAGGAAGGTGTACTTGCGGCCGATGCGGTCGCCGAGGCTGCCGAAGAAGGCCGCGCCGAACGGACGCACGAAGAAGCCGGCGGCAAACGCCAGCAGGGCGAAGATCATGCCCGTGGTTTCATTGACGCCGCTGAAGAACTGCTTGGCGATGATGGCCGCGAGCGAGCCGTACAGGAAGAAGTCATACCACTCGAAGACCGTGCCGAGGCTCGAGGCGAAGATGACCTTCTTGTGGCCCTTGGTCAGGGTGCCCGCTTTATGTGCGGTGCTGGGTGTACTGGACATGGGACGCTTCCCCTCCGAAGCAATCGTTGTTGGTGGGTGCCGACCGTTGGTCGGCACTCAATTCGGTAGATGCCGACCTTGGCCGGCACCCCATCTCGGTAGGTGCCGACCTTGGCCGGCACCCCATCTCGGTAGGTGCCGGCCGCTGGCCGGCACGCTCTTAGAAGCTGTACTTCGTGGTGAACTGCAATCGGGTGATGTCACCCTTGTTGCCGTTCTCCACTTCGCGACGGCCGTACATCAGTTCGGCGCCGATATCGACCTTGGGCAGCGGCGAATAGAAGATGTTGCCGCGGATGCTCTGCACGCTCTTGGTCACCAGCGGGCCCAGGATGCTGTCGTTGTCGTAGTCGCTGCGCGCATAGATCAGGTTGGTGCGCAGCTTCGGCGAGAACGCATGCCGCCAGCCCACGTAGCCGGCCAGCACGCCGGTCGGGTTGAGCTCGTCGCGGGCCACGTCGTAGGCGCTATCGGCGGTGATGCCCAGGCCGATGTAGCGAGCGATGCCTTCGCCGCCGGTCAGCTGGTAGTGCAGCGAATCGCTGTCACCCATCACCCATTTGCCGCCCAGGGTCAGGCCGCCAGCCACCTTGTCGGCCTTGGCGCCGGTGGCCTGGTTGTCGACCTTCAGCTGACGGACGATGCCGCCGACACCGAAGGTGCCCCAGTCACCCTTCCAGCCATAGCGCAGGGTCAGGTCAGGCAGGCTGCCACGGTCGGAGTTGGCGCTGGTGTTGGTCCAGGCGCCGGTGACCGGGTTGCGGGTTCCGGTGAGGGTGGTGGTTTCCGGGTTTTCCAGTGCGACGCTGAAGCCGCCCTGGGTGTAGCGCACCTGGGCCTGGCGCACGAAGATCACGCCGTCGGTGGGGCCGACGAAGTCGACCGCTTCCGGCAGCGACGCCGCGTCCATGAAGTTGGACCAGGTCTGGCCGGCCATCCAGTTGTTCCAGTACATGTAGGCGTGGCGCAGGGTCACACCATAGGTATTGGTGGCGGTCTGGTTGCCCAGCGAGTTGCCGAAGAAGTCCATCTCGAAGAACGCACCGGCCTTGTTGCCCGACTCGCTCACGTTGTCGATGCCCAGGTTGAAGCGCGAGAACTTGGCGTGGGCATTGAAGTCGGTGCCCGAACGCTTGCCGCTGCCGCCGGCGCCTTCCACCGGGGTCTGGCCCGGCAGATACAGCGAGCGGCCGGTGGCGTCGTCGGCCAGCTGGCCATCGCTGGTCTGGGTGGCCAGGAAGTCGGCCTTGATGAAGCCGCCGATCTTGACCGTGGTGCCCGGCGCGGCGCCCGGGGTGATGGTGGTGACCTGGATCGGCTGCTTGCCTGCCGGCACAGAGGCGACCGGCTTCTGCCCGGCCTGCACCGTGCGCACTTCGGTCACCGCCTGCTGGGTCTGGCTGATCTGGGTCTGTTGTTGTTGCTGCGAAGACAGCAGCAGCTGGACCTGGCGTTCCAGTTCGGCAACGCGTGCTTCCAGCGCTTTCTCTTTGGCGGTCTCAGCGAACGCCATGCCCGGTGCGACCAGGGCGACCAACAGGCAGGCCGCCAAAGGTGTGCGCACGGCTTTCAACGTACGGTGGCTCATGTTGCCCTCTCTCCCAAGTGGCAAGGTGATGCCGCGCGTGGGGCACGGTCGAGCCGAGACTGCGGGGCGATTATGTATAGCGGCTATTCGCCATTGGTCGAACCCGGCCCTGCTGGGCGCTCACTTTCGACCATGGTCTAACCAGAGTGGTGACGCGGCCGGGGGTGGATGGGGCAAACTGAAGGGGATCGGTCGCTGCGATGCTGCGACCGCACATACAAAGTCAACGTGCAAGTGAGGGTGCCATGGCTGATATCTACCCCGTCGATCCGCAATTCGCCGCCAAGGCACGCATCGACAAGACGTCGTACGAACAGCAGTACCAGGCTTCGGTGACCGACCCGGATGGTTTCTGGGGCAAGGCCGCCGAGCGCCTGCAGTGGATGCGCAAGCCGACCAGGATCAAGAACGTCAGCTACGACCTGTCCGACTTCCACATCAAGTGGTTCGAAGATGGCGAGCTCAATGCCAGCGTGAACTGCCTGGATCGCCAGCTGGAAACGCGCGGCGACAAGACCGCCCTGCTGTTCGAGCCCGATGGCCCGGATGCACCGGCCCAGCACGTGACCTACCGCGAGCTGTACGAGCGCACCTGCCGCCTCGGCAATGCGCTGCGCAACCTGGGCGTCAAGAAGGGCGACCGCGTCACCATCTACCTGCCGATGATCGTCGACGCCGCCGTGGCCATGCTGGCCTGCGCGCGCATCGGTGCGATCCACTCGGTGGTGTTCGGTGGCTTCGCGCCGAACTCGATCGCCGACCGCGTCAGCGACTGCCAGAGCAAGCTGATCATCACCGCCGACGAGGGCCTGCGCGGTGGCCGCAGGATTCCGCTGAAGGCCAACGTCGATGCCGCGCTGAAGCTGCCGGGCACCAATACCGTGGAAACCGTGCTGGTGGTGCGCCACACCGGCGGTGCGGTGGACATGCAGGCCCCGCGCGACCGCTGGTTCCACGATGTGGTGGACAGCCAGCCCGCCACCTGCGAACCGGAACGCATGAACGCGGAAGACCCGCTGTTCATCCTCTACACCTCCGGTTCCACCGGCAAGCCGAAGGGCGTGCTGCACACCACCGGCGGTTACCTGCTGTACGCGGCCTACACCCATGAAGCGGTGTTCGACCTGCGCGAGGACGACATCTACTGGTGCACCGCCGACGTCGGCTGGGTCACCGGCCACAGCTACATCGTGTACGGGCCGCTGGCCAACGGCGCGACCTCGCTGATGTTCGAAGGCGTGCCGAACTACCCGGACACCTCGCGCTTCTGGAACGTCATCGACAAGCACAAGGTGACCATCTTCTATACCGCCCCGACCGCCATCCGTGCGCTGATGCGCGAAGGCGAGGAGCCGGTGAAGAAGACCTCGCGCGCCTCGCTGCGCCTGCTCGGCAGCGTCGGCGAGCCGATCAACCCGGAAGCCTGGCGCTGGTACTACGAGGTGGTCGGCGACAGCCGCTGCCCGATCGTCGATACCTGGTGGCAGACCGAGACCGGCGGCATCCTGATCTCGCCGCTGGCCGGCGCGATGGACCTCAAGCCGGGTTCGGCCACCCTGCCCTTCTTCGGCGTGCAGCCGGCGCTGGTCAATGCCGATGGCGAGATCCAGGACGGCCCGACCGAGGGCAACCTGATCATCCGTGATTCCTGGCCGGGCCAGATGCGCACGGTGTACGGCGACCACCAGCGTTTCATCGATACGTATTTCCGCACCTACCCGGGCAGCTACTTCACCGGCGACGGTTGCCGCCGCGACGAAGACGGCTACTACTGGATCACCGGCCGCGTCGACGATGTGATCAACGTGTCCGGCCACCGCATCGGCACCGCCGAGGTGGAAAGCGCGCTGGTCTCGCACCCGAAGGTGGCCGAAGCGGCCGTGGTCGGCTTCCCGCACGACGTGAAGGGCCAGGGCATCTACGCCTACGTCACCCTTGTGGCCGAAGAGGCACCGAGCGACGAGTTGCAGAAGGAACTGGTTGCCTGGGTGCGCAAGGAGATCGGCCCGATCGCCACGCCGGACCACCTGCAGTGGGCGCCGGGCCTGCCGAAGACCCGCTCGGGCAAGATCATGCGCCGCATCCTGCGCAAGATCGCCGAGAACGCGCCGGACCAGCTCGGCGACACCTCGACCCTGGCTGATCCGTCGGTGGTGGCGTCACTGGTGGACGAGCGCAAGGTGCGCTGATGTACGACCGGGGTCGGATCCCTTTCCGCAAGGAAAGGGCTCTGACCCCATCTGCTTTCCCCCACGGTTCCCCCCGACCATGACCACCCTCCTGATTGCCGATGACCACCCGCTGTTCCGCGAAGCCCTGCGCGGCGCCGTGCAGCGGGTCATCCCCGGCGTGCAGCTGTTCGAGGCCGACAGCGTGGAAGCGCTGTATGCGCTGGCCGACCAGCACAACGACGCCGACCTGGTCCTGATGGACCTCAACATGCCCGGTGCGCAGGGTTTCAACGCGCTGGTGCACATGCGCTCGCTGCATCCGCACCTGCCGGTGGTGGTGGTATCCGCGCGCGAAGAAGCCACGGTGATGCGCCGCGCGCTCGACCACGGCGCGCTGGGCTTCATTCCGAAGTCTGCGGATTCGGACACCATCGGCCACGCACTGGGCACCATCCTCGATGGCGAGACCTGGGCGCCGCCGGAAGCGCACAACGTGCCGCCCACCGAGCGTGAGGAACGCGAAGTCGGCCAGCGACTGCGCGAGCTCACCCCGCAGCAGTTCCGCGTGCTGCAGATGCTGGGCGCCGGCCGCTTGAACAAGCAGATCGCCTACGACCTCAATGTCTCCGAAGCGACGATCAAGGCCCACGTCACCGCCATCCTGCGCAAGCTGGGCGTGACCAACCGCACCCAGGCCGTGCTGATGGCCGGCAAGCTGGCGATCGACGACGACGCCATCGTGCTGCCGCCGGAAGAAGACTGAGGTAGTGCCGGCCGCTGGCCGGCAATCGCCTTCAGCCCCTGAAATCACCCGAAACCGCTTCGGTAGGTGCCAAGCTTGCTTGGCACGCTCTCGCCGTGGCGCATGCCGGCCAGCGGCCGGCACTACCCGGCACCGTTGCGCTCACGATATAGCCATCGCTATACAAACCAGCCCTGCCTGCGCGTTTCGCTGCAAATGCGCCACGCGCGAATCGCGATGCTAAGCTTCGCGTCCCCTTGGGGAGTAGCCGGATTCCTTCGCAGGAATCGTCCACGTCAACATACTCGGCCGGTGCGCCGTGGCGTGGACAACCATGATGGTTGGCGAGACCAGCGGCCCGCGCGCGCAACGTCAGGTTGGGCGCGAGCGCAGGCCGTGCGTCCGTCCTGGCCCGACCTCAGCCGCTGTCCATGTCCCCCATTTCGATCCTCCTGATCGGCTTTGCCATGTCCACCGATGCCTTTGCCGCCGCGATCGGCAAGGGTGCGGCCATGCGCAGGCCGGTGTTCCGCGATGCCTTGCGTGCCGGCATCATCTTCGGCGTCATCGAGGCGATCACGCCCATCATCGGCTGGCTGCTCGGTCGCGCCGCGCTGCAGTACGTCGAAGCCTTCGACCACTGGATCGCCTTCGGCCTGCTCGGCGCGCTGGGCATCCACATGATCTACAACGGCCTGCGCCCGGACAGTGCCGAGGAAGACGAAGACCCTTCGCAGCACCACGGCTTCTGGAAGCTGGCGCTGACCGGTTTCGCCACCAGCATCGATGCGATGGCGGTGGGTATCGGCCTGGCCTTCATGGATGTGCATATCGGCGTGATGGCCGCGGTCATCGGCCTGTGCACGCTGACCATGGTCACCGCCGGCATCATGCTCGGCCGCGTGCTGGGCAGCATGGTCGGCAAGCGTGCCGAGATCATCGGTGGCGTGATCCTGGTGATCATCGGTGCGACGATCCTGTACGAGCACCTGCACGGCGTGGGGTAACGCTTCCGCGATTACGTGGTTGCCGGCCAGCGGCCGGCACTACTGCGCGTCGCGCAGCGCGCCGAGGAAGGCGCGCAGCGAGGCCGGCTTGATCGGCTTGGTCAGCACGCGATAGCCACGTTCGCGTGCCATCCGCTTCAGCTCGTCGCGACCATCGGCGGTCAGCAGCGCACCCGGCAGCGGGTAACCGGCGGCTTCGCGCAGGGCCACCAGGGCGTCCAGGCCATCCATGCGGTCGTGCAGGTGGTAGTCGACCAGCATCACCTGTGGCCGTTCGGCCACTTTCTCCAACGCCTGATCCACCGTCGATGCCGTGATCACCTGCACCTGCCAACGGCCGAGCAGTGCGCGCATGCCGTCGAGGATCTCCTCGTCGTTGTCCACGCACAGCACGCGCAGGCCAGCCAGCGAATCGCTGCGTACCGGTGCGGCCACCGCCTGTACCGGCGTGGCCAGCTCGGTGTAACCCGGCAATGGTGCCACCCGCGGCAGAATGATCGAGAACATCGATCCCTTGCCGACCCGGCTGCGCGCATTGAGGCGATGGTCAAGCAGACGCGAGATGCGCTGGCAGATCGACAGGCCCAGGCCCAGGCCCTGCTCGCCCCAGTCGAACGGCTGCTGGTAGCGGTGGAACTCATCGAAGATCTGCCGCATGTGGTGCTCGGGAATGCCAGGACCGGTATCCCAGACCTGCAGCTCCACTTCATCGCCGCGCTGGCGCACGGCCAGCACGATGCGACCCTGGCGGGTGTAACGCAGCGCGTTGGCCAGGAAGTTCTGCAGCACGCGGCGCAGCAGGCGGCGGTCACTGCGCACCCATGCCGGGCGTGCGAACAGGTCCAGGCGCAGGCCACGGCCGGCGGCGACCGGGGTGTACTGCGCGGCCAGCTCACGCATCAACGCACTCACGTCGAACTCGCCGATCACCGGGTGCAGGCCACCGGCATCCAGCCGAGACACATCCAGCAGGCCATCGAGCAGCTCTTCGGCCGCACGCAACGACGCATCCACACGCTCGGCCAGGTGCTTCTGCTCATCGCTCACGTGATCGCTGTCGCGCAGCGCGGAAGCGAACAGGCGTGCGGCGTTCAGTGGCTGCAGCACGTCATGGCTGATCGCCGCCAGGAAGCGGGTCTTCGACTGCTGCGCGACCTCGGCCTCATGCGAACGCTCGGCCACGCGCTGTTCCAGCGTTTCGTTGGCTTCCAGCAGGGCCTTTTCCGCGTGCTTGTAGTCGGTGATGTCGTTGTAGCTGGTCACGTAACCGCCGCCGGGCAGCGCCTGGCCACGCATCTCGATCACCTTGCCATCGCTGCGGGTGCGCTCGAACACGTGCGGTGACCCCGCGCGCATGTAGCCGATGCGTCGGTTGATCTGCACTTCGATATCACCCTCGCCCAGCTCGCCGCGCTCGGCGTTGTAGCGGATCAGGTCGGCCACAGGGCGACCTACGTAGAGCATGCCGTCGGGGTAGCCGAACATGTCCTGGTAACGACGATTCCATGCGGTCAGGCGCATGTCCGGATCGACCACGCTGACCCCGGCGCTGATGTTCTCCAGCGTGGTCGACAGGATCTCGCGGTTGAAGCGCAGTTCCTGCCCGGCTTCGTCCAGCACCGCCACCACTTCGCCCAGGTCCATGCCCGAGCCACGCAGCAGGCTGGTCAGCAGCAGGCGCGCCGAGGCCGCACCAATCGACGCGGCCAGCAGGCGTTCGGTGAACTGCACCCACGGCCGGTCGGCCGGCGCCGAGGATTGCAGCTCGCGGCCCAGCGACTGTGCCTGCTCGAAGAACGAACGCCGCGCGTGGCGCTCGCCGACCACGCGCGAAGCCAGCGCCAGCAGATCGCCCACATGCACGTGACCCGGCCAACCACCCGCCACCGACGGTCGTTCGGCATACGGGTCGAGGAACGGCGCGGCGCGCAGCCGCTCGTCCACACCGGGCCGCCAGCGTGCAGACACCAGCATCATCGTCGCCGCATTGACCAGCAGCGACCAGAACGTGCCATGGGTCAGCGGGTCCCAGCCGGTCATGCCGAACAGCTGCTGCGGGCGCAGCCACTCGATGCCGAACGGGCCGTGCTGCACCCAGCCAGCATCGACCCAGCCGGCCATGGTCATCGCCGGCAGCAGCAGTGTGTACAGCCAGGTGGCGAAGCCCAGCAGCATGCCCACCTCGACACCACGCCGGCTCGCGCCGCGCCAGTACAGACCGCCGATCAGCCCGGGCGCGAACTGCGCCACCGCCGCGAACGCCATCAGGCCGTACGAGGCCAGCGTGCTGTCGTTGCTGCTGGTGCGGTAGTAGCTGTAGGCCATCAGCGCCAGCAGCAGGATCGCCAGGCGGCGGATCCACAGCACGCGCGAGGCAACGTCGGCGGCTTCCTGATGGTCGCCACTGCGACGCAGCAGCACCGGCATCACCAGATCGTTGCTGACCATGGTGGCCAGCGCGATGGACGAGACGATGACCATGCCGGTGGCGGCGGAGAAGCCGCCCACATAGGCGATCAGCGCCAGCGCGTTGCGGCCTTCGGCCAGCGGCAGGGCCAGCACCATCGAGTCGTCGGCGACGCTGCCGCCGGTGCCGAACAGGGTCACGCCGGCGGTGGCGATCGGCAGCACCATGCCCGAGATCAGTACCAGGTAGCCACCGAACATCCAGCGCGCGCGGCGTACGTCGCGCACGTCACCGCACTCGACCACGGCCACGTGGAACTGGCGTGGCAGGCAGATGATGGCCAGGAAGCTGAGCAGGGTCTGCGAGATGAAGCCCACCGGCGGCAGGCCGGTGAACAGCGTATGCACCGACTCGACCACCGCGTCGGTGCGGTTGCTCAGCCACAGGTAGGCGAACACGCCCACGGCCAGCATGGCCAGCAGCTTGATCACCGATTCGAAGGCGATCGCCAGCATCATGCCGTGGTGGTGCTCGGTGGCGTCGACCTGGCGGGTGCCGAACAGGGTGGCGAACAGCGCCATCAGCAGCGCCACGTACAGCGCCGGATCGGTGAAGAAGCCGGTCGGGCCGCTGTTGCCGGTCAGCACCTGCAGGCTCATCGCCACCGCTTTGTACTGCAGGGCCAGGTACGGGATGATGCCGATCAGGGCGATGATCGCCACCAGTGCCGCCAACCGCCGCGAGCGGCCGAAGCGCGAGGAGATGAAATCGGCGATGGAGACCACGTTCTGGCTGCGGGCGATCAGCGCCAGGCGTTCGATGATGCGCCAGCCGAACAACAGCAGCAGCAACGGACCGATATAGATCGGCAGGTAGCCGATGCCGTTGCGCACGGCGGTACCCACCGCGCCGTAGAAGGTCCACGACGAGCAGTACACGGCCAGCGCCAGGCTGTACACCACCGGCCGCAGCCACGGCCGGTCGGGATACATCGGCCGGCGGTCACCCCACCACGCCACGCCGAACAGCAGCGCGGCATAGGCAACCGAGACCAGCAGCAGGATCCAGCTGGAGACCACGCGTGCGTTTCCGTCGGAACAGGGGCCAGTAGATCACGACCGTTGGTCGTGAGGGTAGGTCATGGCGGTGGGTCACGACCGTTGGCCCGTCTGGTGGGTCACGACCGTTGGTCGTGACGGGGACATCCGTGCCCACTGACAGTGGGCACCTACCGGGAATCAATGGGCACCCACCAGGAAGCGGTGGGCACCTGCCAGGTTCCGGCGTTATTGGGCCGGCACGCCCATTTCCTTCAGCAGCTCGGGCGCCGGGTAGACCTTGGCCAGCAGCCAGCGCAGGTAGCGCATGTCCACGTGCACGGCGCGCTTGTAGCGCGGGTCGAACCACCAGCTGGCGCTGACCGATTCCCAGTTGCTGTCGAAGTTCAGGCCGATCAGTTCACCCTTGGCGTTGAGCACCGGCGAGCCGGAGTTGCCGCCGGTGGTATCCAGGTTGGTCAGGAAGTTGACCGTCTGGGTCTTCAGCGCCGGGTCGGCGGTGCTGCCGAAGTCACCCTTGGCAATCGCCGCCAGCAGCGGCTTGGGTGCATCGAACGGATAGGCGTTGGTGTTCTTCTCGACGATGCCGGCCACGGTGGTCACCGGCGAGTAGGTCACGCCATCGCGCGGGTGCAGCGCCTCCACCTTGCCGTAGCTGATGCGCAGGGTGCGGTTGGCATCCGGGTACACGGCGCGGCCCTGCTTGGCACGCCAGGCGAACAGCGCCTGCATGTAGGCCGAGCGCAGGCGCAGCTGCTCGCCTTCGCGGGTCTTGCTCTCGTTCTCGATGCGCAGCTGCGCGGCCACCAGCGGGCCGGCCACGGCGATCAGCGGATCGGCGGCCAGCGCCTTGCCTTCACGTGCGGCGGCGAAGCGCGACAGGCGCTGCGCCTCGTCACCCAGCTGGGTGCCCGCATACAGGGTGTCCAGCGCCTTGGCCAGCTGCTGCGGGGTACGGCCGAAGGCCGCGTCGAACTCGGCCACGCGCTGCGCGTCCGGCAGCTGCTGGTAGCGGGTCAGCAGGGTGGTCAGCAGCGCCTTCTCGACCTCCGGTGCGTAACGGCGCTGGACCTGCTTGAGCACGCCTTCGATCATCGCCTGGTCGCGCTGCTGGTAGCCGCTTTCGCGCTGCGCGTCCGGCTTGGCCGATTCGATGCGCAGGCGCTCCAGCAGCAACGCCGAACGCAGCAGCTGGCTCTGCGCGGCCATCTGGTCCAGCAGCAGGTCACGCTCGCCCACCGCCGCGCCCTGCGACAGGTTGGCCAGCAGCGCCTTGATGTCGCCCTGGTACCTGCGGTCGGTGGCCGCCAGCATCGCCGTCTCGTCGGCGGCACGCTGGGCCTTCGCGTCGCTGCGCAGCAGGCCTTCCAGCTCACCGGCAGCGCGCTTGCGGTTGTTCTTCAGCGACTGCAGCTGCGAGGCGTAGCGGGTGCGCGCCTGGGCATCCTTGGCGCTGGCCGCCTCGATGGTGTCGATCATCTGCTGGAACACCGACACGCGGCGCGGCAGCACGGTATCGATCTGGCCAGCGAATTCGGCCGCGGTACGATGGCGGTAGGTGATGCCCGGGTAACCGGCCAGCATCGCGTAGTCGCCTTCCTTCGGGCCTTCCACCGACATCTGCAGGTGTGCCGGGGCCTGGTAGGGCACGTTGTCCTTGCTGTAGGCGGCCGGCTTGCCGTCCTTGCCCACGTAGGCGCGCAGCAGGGTGAAGTCGCCGGTGTGGCGCGGCCACATGAAGTTGTCGATCTCGTCGCCGTAGTTGCCGATCGCACGCGGCGGCGCGTACACCAGGCGCACGTCGCTCAGTTCCAGCTGGGCGATGCGGTAGAAGTCGGTGCCGTAGTACATGTTGGCCACCGAGCAGCGCACGCTGCCGTCCTTCTCGCACTCGGCCACGATCTGCTTGCTGGCCGCATCGACGGCATCGAAGTAGGCGCGGCCGGTCTTGCCACGCGCCTGCGCCAGCACCTGGTCGGTCACCTTGTCGAAGCCGACGGTGACCAGCACGCGGAAGTCCGGGTTGGCCGGGCGCTCGTCGCCACGGTCCCTGGCGATGAAGCCACCAGTGATCAGGTCGTGCTCGGGCGAGCTGTTGTACTGGATCACGCCCATCGCCACGTGGTGGTTGGTCAGCAGCAGGCCGTCGGCGGACACGAACGAACCGGTGCCGCCACCGGCACGCACCACGGCGCTCAGCGGCGGCGCAGTGACGTTGGCCAGGTCGGCCGGATTGCCCTTGAAACCTGCGGCCTGCAGCGGCTTGGCCAGTTCCGGCAGCTGCGTCGGCATCCACATGCCTTCATCGGCGTGGGCACCGGCGGCGAGGGTCAGGCCCAGGGCCAGGGCGGTGGGAAGGGCTTTGCGTGATGACATGAGGCAATCCGGTACGACAGAACAGCCCGGGACCATAGCCCGTGGAGCGCTGTCGGGCAACGCCCGATGGTCAGGGGGTCGGGGCCACTCCTACAATCGCGGTTCCCTGCACAACGGACGTCAGCAGATGATCGTCGGTATCGATCTTGGCACCACCCATTCCCTCATCGGCATGCACACGGCAACCGGGCCGCAGCTGTTCCCCAATGCCCATGGCGAGCTGTTGACGCCGTCGGTGGTGAGCCTGGTCGATGGCGCCGTGCTGGTTGGCCAGCCAGCCCGCGACCGCCTGGTCAGCCATCCACAGCAGACCGTGGCCCACTTCAAGCGCTGGATGGGCAGCGATCGCGAGACCCGGCTGGGTGAGCGCAGTTTCCGCCCCGAGGAGCTTTCGGCCATGGTGCTGCGCTCGCTGCTGGCTGACGCCGAAGCCGCACTGGGCCACAAGGTGGAGGAGGCAGTGATCAGCGTACCGGCCTATTTCTCCGACGCCCAGCGCAAGGCTACCCGGGCAGCCGGCGAGCTGGCCGGCATCCGCGTCGAGCGCCTGATCAATGAACCCACGGCCGCCGCGCTGGCCTATGGCCTGCAGGAGCGTGACGGCGAAGGCTGCGTGCTGGTGCTGGACCTGGGCGGTGGCACCTTCGACGTCTCCATCCTGGAACTGTTCGACGGCGTGGTCGAAGTGCATGCCAGCGCCGGCGACAATTTCCTGGGCGGCGAGGATTTCCTGCAGGTACTGGTGCGGGCCTTCCATGCCGACCAGGGCACGTCCACCAGCGACCTGTCCGCTGCCGAACAGGCGCAGCTGCTGCGTCGACTGGAACTGTTCAAGCGCGAACTCAGCCTGAGCGGCGCTGCCAGCCTGCAGTTGCCCCTGGCCGGCAGCGAACGCCAGTGGCAGATGGACGAGGCGCGCTACACCCAGCTCTGCGAACCGCTGCTGCTGCGCATGCGTGGGCCCATCGAACGCGCGATCCGCGACGCCCGGCTCAAGCCCGACGCGCTGGACGACATCATCCTGGTCGGCGGTGCGGTACGCATGCCGATGGTCAGCAAGCTGGCGACCCGCATGTTCGGTCGGCTTCCGCTGCGCCATATCCATCCGGACCAGGCGATTGTCTTGGGCGCCGCCGTTGCAGCGGGATTGAAGGCGCGCGACGAATCCTTGCGCGAAGTCGTGTTGACCGATGTCTGCCCCTACACGCTCGGCACGCAGGTGTCCCGCCAGGATGCTGCCGGTGGCGAACGCAGCGGCTACTTCCACCCGATCATCCAGCGCAACAGCGTGGTGCCGGTCAGCCGCGAGGATCGCTTCTACCCGCTGCACGAGCGGCAGGACGCCATCCGTATCGACGTGTTCCAGGGCGAGAGCCCGACGGTGGATCGCAACATCAAGCTCGGTGAGCTGACCGTGCCGCTGACCCATTCTGTCCCGATGCAGGAGCGCAGCGTCACCGCCCGCTTTACCTACGACGTGAACGGGCTGCTGCAGGTCGAAGTCACTGAGGATGCCACCGGCAAGCGCCACGAGCTCATCCTGGAACAGAATCCCGGGCTGCTGTCACCCGAAGAGATCCAGCAGCGCCTGCGCGCACTGGAAGCGCTGAAGATCCACCCGCGTGACGCCCAGCCCAACCTCGCGGTGATCGCCCGCACCGAGCGCCTGTACGAGGAACGCATCCATCACCGCGAACAGCTGCAGTCGTGGCTGAGCAGCTTCCGCCATGTGCTGGAAGGCCAGGACGCCATTGCCGTCGAGCGTCATCGCCGTCAGCTGGACGAGGCACTGGACACCCTCGAGCGCGATGCATGAGCTGGGCACTTCACGTCCTGGAGCTGGACGAAGCCGCTGACGAGCGCGCGATCAAGCGCGCCTATGCAAATCGCCTGCGGGTGACTCGACCCGACGAGGATCCCATCGCCTTCCAGCACCTGCATGAGGCCTATCAGGCGGCATTGGACTGGGTCCGCCAGGAAGCGCTGGCCAATACCGCAGACGAAGACGAACCGGCGGAGCATGCAACCGACATCGCACCCTGGCCGCCCGACGCAGACGTGGCATGGGCGCCGCCCGAAACGCGTTCGTACTCGCCTCCATGGCCACCTCGCGGCACGCCTGTGCTGCTGCGCACGGCACAAGTGGCGGAACTGGAGGGAGCGGTCCACGTATCGGGCCATGCGCACACGATCCTGCGCATGGCCCATCTGTCTTCCCCTGAAGACTTCGGCCCCTGGCTGGAGGCCACGCCGGTGCTGTGGTCGCTGCGCTACAAGCCATTGGTGGGCGACGCGCTGCTGGATGAACTGGCACGCAGTCACAACAGCGTCAGCGCAGCCAACATGGGTCTGCTGGCACGCTGCTTTGGCTGGGATGATGTACACGATGGCGTGGATCCGGACAGGCTGGCATCGATCCAGTCGCGCGGTCATCGACGCTGGGCCGCCGAGACCGGGAATGCGGCAGAGCTGTCGGCACTGCTTGAACAAGAGGGCAGCCTGCGGTTGGGGAGGATCACAGTCAGTCGTTGCCTGCGCTACCTGTCGCAGCCATGGAACCTGCGGCGATCCCTCTGGCAGGCGCAGCTGCCCGAGCACATCAGTGAAGTCAACGCGCTGCTGGATGCCATCGAGTCGGGGGGAAGCGAGCAGTTGCCCGAGGCATGGCATCCGCAGCAGATCCTGTTCTGGCGAAGTCTTGCCGACGTCTCCCGGCCCAGGCGGTGGCGCTGGCAGGTGAACGCGCTGCGTGGCGTGCTGCTGGGCGTCTGCAGCCTGTTGTTCTTCGGTGGAATCGCAGGTGTCTCGTTGGTCCAGGGAAAGGCGGGCGAAGCCTCGATATTCGTCCAGATGGGGGCGCTCCTGGGCCTGCTGCTGGCGGTGATGGGAGTACTGTGGGTGCCTGTTCGCTGGGCGCTGCGCCAACTTACGCTTGACCTCACTCATCGGCGTGCAGGGCTGCTGCTGGCCCTACCTGCGCCGTTGATGGCGATCGGCAGCCTGGTTCTTGTCCATGGCCTGGGCCACCGCATGGAGGGTACGCTGCTGATCTTCATGGCACTGCCCTTGGCGACTGCGCGCCTGTGGCGACGCGTCGGTGCCCGGATGCGATTCGGAGTCCGCCACGGCGTGTTCATGGTACTTGCCATGCTGATCGCCGAAGCAGGCATCGTTCTCACCCTGCTGCAGTGGGGCGCCGAGTTCGTGCACCGCGCGCGTCGTCACGCGCCGATTGACCGGCTTCCGCCGGCCTCTGGAAACACTGCGTGAACCGGGCGCTGGACGCTCTCGGGCTCGACGCCAGCGCCGACGAACGGGCGATCAAGCGCGCCTACGCGCAGAGACTGCGCGCGGCGCGCCCGGACGAAGACCCGGTGGCATTCCAGACGCTGCACGAGGCTTATCAGGAAGCGCTGCGGTGGATACGCAACCGTGCGCAGTGGCAGGAGGAAAGCAGTGCAGAAGCGCTCGCGACCACGCCTGCGGACAACAGCCCGCCCGAGCCACTGGCGCCGTACGACAGCCATTCGCCGATGGACCACATGCCGGAGCTGCATCATCCATGCACGCTCGACACCGACATGCCGGACGATGTGGTGGAGCCATCATTGAACCTGCCCCGGTTTGCGCGCCTGCTGATCAACACCGCCGGCGACACCGACCCGGCCAGCTTCGAGCACTGGCTGGCCGGGCGTCCGGAGCTGTGGTCATTGGCCGACAGGCCACGTATCGGTGACGTGGTCCTGCAGCAGCTGCTGCACCAGGGCGGCCCGCTGTGCGAGTCCAATTTCGATCTGCTCGGTCGATACTTCTGCTGGAATGAGATCCGGGCTGATATCGATCCCTACCGGGTCCGTGCACGACGCAGCCAACTGCATCGCCACTGGCAGCTGCAGCCGCGCAACCATGCGGCCCTCACCACAGCACTGGACCGACCGCAGGATCGGGTGTCCCCCCATGAAGCCCGTGCCCGCGTGGAACGCTTGACCCGGCCGTGGCACTGGCTGCAATCGCTGCTGTCGTCCTGCGTGCCCGGGCGCGCAGGCACCATGCGGCGCACGATGCAGCATCTGGGGGTGCATACCGTCCGCGACACGCTGGCGCCACTGGACGCGGATCAGGTCGCCTTCTGGCTGGCGATATCGCAGCCCAGGCGCTTCAACATCCCGAAGTTGCAGGTCGCGATTGTCCGCTGCCTGCTGGGCGCGCTGATCGTACTGGCGGTTCTGGCGGTGCTGGCACTACTGGGTGATGCCGTGCGACCACGTGCGCTCAACACGTCCGGCATGAAACGCGCGGCAATCCATGCCTCGGTGGTCATCGTGTCCGGCGCCCTCATGCTGGCGCACTTCGTGGGGTGGACTCCATCGCGAACGGCGTCCGCGCCAACACCGGCCGAACCACCGTCGCCGCTCGATGGGCAAGGCGTGCTCACGCACGGGCCTCGTCCGCGCAGGCCTGCTCCCTCATTCGCAGTCGTGAGCCAGCTGGACCCTGGCACCGGCAACGGTTGAATGGCGGCGGGTTACTTCTCCCGCCGCCAGTTGATCGACCCCCGGTTTTCCACCGTGCTCGACTCCACTTCCACGTCGAATCCGCGACGCAGCAGGTACTTCAGCGTGATCACCGAACCGGCACCGACCAGCGACACGCCGTAGCCGACGTACAGCTTGGGCGAGATGTACTTGCCGACCCCGATCACCGAGCCACCCAGCGCGCGCGACTGGCTCACGCCGGCATCGTCCAGGCCCAGCTTGGCGCCCAGCTGCGACGCCAGCAGGCCGCTGCCAGCCGAGAGCGCCGCCGAGGCCGCGTTGACCTGCTGGGCCTGGTCGCTGCTGGCACCGGTCAGGCTGCGCCCCAGCACCAGGTAGGCCAGTGCCTCGGACTGCGACATCGCCGGCTCGGACCACACGTCCGCGCGCGGCTGCTGTGCACGCCCGGTCACGTCGATGCCGGCGGTGACATCACCGATCCGGCGCTCGGCACGGATGTTGATGCGCGGGTCGGACACCGCGTTGTAGTTCCAGGTGAGGTTGCCACGGGTGATGGTCAGGTCCTGCCCGTATGCCTTGTAGCGACCACTCACTTCCAGGCCACCATTGGCGGTCATTTCGCGGCCAGGCTTGGCCCAGACCTGCATCTTGCCGGTCAGCGCGCCCTTCAGGCCGAAGCCGGTCATCTTGACCTTGTCGCCAAGGCTGACGGTCAGGTCCATGTCCAGCGGCGAGGTGCGCGACTCTTCCGGGTCGGCCGGGTCCAGCACCACCACGTCCTCGGACACCGAGGTGCCACGATCCAGGCGTTCGAGATCGATGTCGGCCTCGGGCACGTGCACGGTGCCGCGCAGCTCCATCGCCGCCTTGGCCAGGGTGAAGTCGAGGTTGGGGTTGGCGACGATGCGCAGCTCGCTGGTGTTGGACAGCAGCACGTTCTCGCCATGGATCTTCAGCTGCAGCGGCTGTGCATCGCCGAACCACGACAGGCCACCATCGACATAAAGCGTGCCCTGGCCCGAGTTGGCCTGCGCGGTGATCTTTGCCGAACCGTCGGGCTGGGCCACGAAGCTGCCCTTGCCCTGGTCGAAGGTCAGGCCCAGCGCGGGGAATTCGCCCTTGAAGTTGCTCAGCTGGGCGTCACCGCCCAGCGATGGCTGGCCGCGCGTACCGCGCAGGCTGACGTGGCCCTCGATCAGGCCGGTCGGGCGCACGATGTCCGGCGAGAACAGCTCCAGCCAGTACAGCCGCGACATGTTGAGGTAGAGCTCGCCGTTCAGCGGCGCACTGGCCTCCCAGCCGGTCTGCATCCTGGCATCGACGAAGCCGTTGCCCTGGAAGCCCATGCCCAGGTAGCCCTTGATGCTGGCCGGGGTCATGTCGAGCTTGAGCGAGAACTGGTCATAACGCACCAGCTCGCCGCGGGTGGTATCCCCCACGGTGTTGCGGTTCTCGCCCAGGCGCACGCCGCCTTCCTTCGAGCGCACCTCTACATGGCCTTCCCAGGCATTGCCGCGCGGGCGGATCTGCGCGTCCAGGCTGACATCGCCACGCAGGTAGATGCGGCGGCCGGACTGCGGCGGCAGCCACGGCTGCACCAGCGCCAGCGGCAGCGCATCACTGCGCACCACCAGGCCCTCACGCGGCCAGTTGGCCTGTGCGCACAGCGCGCCGCTGCTGGCCGCGGCCAGGCAGGCTTCGGACAGGGTGTAGGTGCTGCCGTTGATCGCGAACGCCGCCGGTGCACGCAACGACCAGGCATCGCCCTTCACCGGTGCGATACGCAGCGACGCCAGTTCGCCGCGCCACTGCGCGCCCTGCTGGCGGACGCTGCCCTGCAGCTCGATCGCGCCCATCTCGTTGCGGGTCTGCGCCGCCAGGCGCAAGTTGGACACACTGCCCTGCGCATCCACGTTCAAGCGTTCCAGCAGCATGCCGGCGTTGACCTGCTGGCCCTGCACCGCCAGCGTGCCGCTGTCGCCGCGCCATGGCAGGTGGCCCTTGATGCTCACGCTCTCGGCGCCGTAGCCATCCCAGTTGAGGTTGTTGCCGACCAGGTCGGCGGTGATGTCCGGCGCATCGCGCGGGCCCTTCACCTGCACCTGTCCACGCAGGCCGCCATCGGCGCCGGGCAGCAGATCGCTCAGCTGCAGCGGTTCGAAACGCGCGTCGATGTCGAGGCGGTCGCCGACCTTGCCCGACGCGGTCACCCGGCTGCTGCCCAGCGACAGCTTCAGATCGCCCTGGCCCTGCGCGCCCTGCAGCGCGAACTTGCCCTGTGCGTCGAGATTGCGCTGGCGCAGGATGCCCTTCAGCGACGGCAGGTCGACGGTGGCTTCCAGCGTGCCGGCCGTGCCCGGCGGCGCGTTTGCCGGCGGCGGCAGCTGGCGGCCCTTGGAGGCCAGGTTGCCGGACAGGCGGCCGTTCCAGCCCGGCACGAAATAGCCGGGGTCGAAGTCCTTCAGCGTGGCCTTGGCATCCCAGTCCAGCTGCGGTGCCCACGCCACCTGGCCTTCCACCTGCAGCTGCCCCCCCGGCGTCTGCGCCTGCAGCTGGTGGATCGACGCGGCCTGGTCATTGCCGCGTACGTCGAACTGCAGCTGTGCCTTCTGCTTTTCGCGTTCGACATCGGCACGGCCGATCGCGGCCCACGCCTTCAAGGTACCGGCCAGGCCGAAGCGCGCTTCCTTCAGGGTGACCGGCACCGGTGCGCTGCCGGCCGTGTTCGGATCGGGCGCCGGCACGTAGGTCAGGTCATGGGCGACCACCGAGAAATTGAGTTTCTGCTGGTCTTCCTGGCTGAAGTCGGCGGTGCCTTCCAGCCGTGCCTCACCGCCAAGCCCTTTCACCAGCAGGGGCGACACCTTCAGCACCTGGTCCTGCAGCGACACCACCGACGGTGCCAGCTCCAGCTCCTGATCACCCTGCTTCACCTTGCCACGCAGGTTGGCGTTGCCGCCCTTGCCAGCCGCGGTGAAGTCCAGTGCGAGTGGTGCGATCGCCGAGCTGGCCAGTGCCGGCGACAGCAGCGCCAGATCCAGTTCGTCGCTGCGGATGCTGGCGCTCCAGCTCGGATCGGTGCGGCCATCGAACACCAGCATCGCGTGCAGCGGCTTCGGCGCGCGCCCGGCTACGGCCACTTCCATGTGCGCCAGGTCACCGCGTGCCACCAGCCCCACCGTCGCTGCGGTACGGCCACGCGGGGCCGGCAGCACTGCGGTCACGGTCACGTCGGTGTCGTAGTCCTTGGCCGGAATGTAGCGGCCCTGGGCGGTGAAGTTGCCCAGGTCACTGTCCACCACCAGCTTGTGCGCCTGGAACTCGCCGTTGGCGATCTCGATGCCGCCACGCACGCGGCTGATGTCGATCACCGGCTCGTTGGCCTGGCTGATGCGGAAGCCATCGATGGCGATGGCATCGGCCTGGATCGCCAGCGGCATTTCGATCTGCGGCAGCGAATCGGGCCACGACGGCAGCTTGAACGGCTCATCGCTCTTGGCCAGGTTCAACGTCGCGTTGGTCAGCTCCAGCTTGTCCAGCAGCAGCTTGCGGCCCAGCAGTGGGCGCAGGTCCGGCTCCAGGTGCGCGCGCTCGGCGTGGAAATGGATGTCGTCGTAGCGGAAGTCGACGTTGTACAGGGTCAGCGGACCGGCCACCGGGCCGTCCACCTTGTCCCAGGTGAAGCTGGCGCCCACCGGCAGCCGCGCCACCACCTGTGCCAGCAGCACATCGCGGCCGGCCACGGTCTGCAGCAGCCAGTACACCGCCAGCAACGCCAGCAGCACCAGGCCGATCACGCCCACGCCGGACCACGCCCAGAAGCGGCGGCGGCGGTAGAAACGCACGCGCGGCGGCGGCGTGTTCGGGGTGGGTGCGGGCGTGCTCACAGGTCCGCTCCGATGTTGAGGTAAAGCTGGAACTGCGAATCCGGGTTGTTCAGGCCATGCGCGATATCCACGCGCACCGGGCCCACCGGCGATTTCCAGCGCACGCCGAAGCCGACGCCGGTGTGCAGATCAATGGTGTTGTCGAAGGCGCTGCCGGTATCGACGAACACCGCCGCGCCCCACGGGCCGCCATTGAAGTAGTGCTCGTACTCGGCCGAGCCGATCACCAGGTTCTTGGCGCCCAGCGCGTATTTGTCGGGTTTGGGTGTGCGCGGGCCGACTTCGCGGTAGGCGTAACCGCGGATGCTGCGGTCACCGCCCGCGAAGTAGCGCAGGCTCGGCGGCATCGCCACCAGGTCGCTGGTCCAGGTGGTACCCCCCTCGCCGCGCAGGATCAGGCGGTTGCTTTCACCCACCGGGATGTACCAGCGCAGCACGGCGTTGGCCTGCACGAAGCTGGTGTCCGAGCCGGCACCTTCAACGCCGGCACGCATCGTCGCAGTACCGCTGATGCCCTTGCGCGGGAACATCTCGTCGTCGACGTTGACGTAGTCTGCAACCATCTGCGGGTACACCAGCGTCGAGGTGTTGTAGACGGCATCGGTGAATTCAGTGCCGGAGGCATAGCGCCAACGCTCGCGCAGTGCGTTGATCGAGGCGATCGCGGTCCAGTGCTCGTTGATCTCGCCGCTGCGGCTGGCGATCAGCTTGAAGTTGCGCAGGTCGATGTAATCGGTCTGCTCGTCATACGCACTGGCGGCGAAGGTGTACCAGCCGTCAAGCCAGTTGAAGGCGGGGATGCGGTAGCTGGTCACCAGGCTCTTGCGCTTCTGCGCATAGTCCAGCTGCGTGTTCATCTTGTGGCCGCGGTTGTTCAGGAACCGCCGCTCGATGCCGCCGCGCACACCCGGACCACTCTCGCTGCCGTAGCTCAGACCCGCGGTATAGATGGTGCGCTTGGCGCGGGTCAGCTTCACATCCACCGGCACTTCGCCGTTGGCATCGGCCTGGTCGGGCCGTGGCTGGATGTCGATCACGCTGAAGTAGTCCAGCTTGGTCAGCGACTCGCGCAGCCGGTCCAGCTTGCCCTCGTGGAAGTAGCTGCCCTGTTCCCAGTACACCAGCGGGTCGAACAGCTTGTCGACGAAGTAATCCTGCTCGAAACGCACCGGCCCCATGTTGTAGCGGCGGCCGCTGTCCCAGGTCAGGTCGATGTCGGCTGCGTTGTCGGCGCGGGTGATCTGCACCTGGCGCTGGGTGTAGTCGGCATCGAAGTAGCCACGCTCGGCCAGGCGACGGGTGATGGTGATCTTGCTGGCTTCGTACTGCGTGTGCTCGAAGCGCTGGCCCTTGCGGGGCTTGAACGCGGCCAGGTCGTCCTGCAGGTACTGGTCATACATCGCCGGCCCGGTGATGTCGATGTGCTCACGGCGCACGGTCACCGGGGTGCCCTTGTCGACATGGATCAGCACCCGCACATGCTCGTCCTCGCGCGGCGCCTCGACCTTGATCACCGGGTTGTAGTACCCGAAGGGTTCCAGTGCCTGGCGGGTCTGCCGCTCGGCCTGCGACAGCAGGTACTCCAGGCGCGATTCGCCCTGTTCCTTGCCGATCGTGTCGTACAGCGACAGCGATTCCTGGATGTTCTCGATGATTGCGGCGTCGTCGCCCTTGTCCAATCCCTTGATGTCCACCTTGTCGATGGTGCCGCGCGCGTGGGCCACGGAGGTGGCGGCCAGCGACAGGACCATCAGCGGCAGGGCGTATTTCTTTGGCTGCATGCGGCACAGCATACCGACCGAAGGTGACGATGCGAAATGCATCACGTCATTCGGGATCGGTTGTTAAGTGGCGGTCAAAATACGCGCCTTTGTGGCGATCCTCGTGATCGCAGCCGAGGATGCCGGCATCGTGCGCGATGCCGGCGATGACCCCGATGGACATCCGCCGACGGTGTTCCGGTAGTGCCGACCGCTGGCCGGCAATCCACAGGTCGATGCGATGCGCGGTGGCAATGCCGGCCAGCGGCCGGCACTACCGATACGGGCATCAGCTCGACAGATGCTCGATCGCTGCCACCTTGCCCAGGCGCTCGCCCAGCATCGTCAGCAGCGCCAGGCGGTTGCCACGCAGCGCCGGATCTTCCGCATTGACCATCACGCCATCGAAGAACGCGTCGACCTGCGGGCGCAGGCGGGCCAGGCGCGCCAGCACCGCCACGTAATCCTTCTGATGCAGGCTGGCGCCGGTGTCATCGATGGCCGCGGTGACCGCTTCAGCCAGCGCGCGCTCGGCGTCTTCCTGCAGCAGCGCCGGGTCGATCTGGGCCGGAATGTCGCCTTCAGCCTTGCGGAGGATGTTGCGGATGCGCTTGTTGGCCGCAGCCAGCGCCTCGGCTTCCGGCAGCGCGGCGAAGGTGCCGATCGCGTCCAGGCGGCGGTCGAAGTCATACAGCGAGACAGGCTTCAGTTCGGCCACC
This sequence comes from Stenotrophomonas sp. YJH_SMC_64, assembly GCF_059371375.1. NCBI lineage: Bacteria > Pseudomonadati > Pseudomonadota > Gammaproteobacteria > Lysobacterales > Lysobacteraceae > Stenotrophomonas > Stenotrophomonas sp. YJH_SMC_64. Next base: position 33,395 of record NZ_JCAFUN010000025.1, read on the forward strand.
GCATTGAAGTGCGTGGCTGGCACGTTCTTGTCGCCGTAATAACCCTTCAGGCGGTCGAGGATGAAGTCGTACAGCTCGCCGACGTCGGCCTGCACGTTGCGTGCGGCCAGGCCGGCGTTGGCGCTGGCCAGCAGTGCGCGCAGGTCCAGCTCGAAGCCGCTTTCGATGATCGTGCGCGCCAGGCCCAGCGCATTGCGGCGCAGCGCGAACGGGTCCTTGTTGCCGGTCGGCTTCAGGCCTGCGGCGAAGCCGCCGGCCAGGGTGTCCACGCGTTCGGCAATGGCCAGGACCTTGCCCAGCGGCGACAGCGCGATGTCATCACCACCGAAACGTGGCTGGTAGGCCTCGTCGATGGCCAGCGCCACCTCGGCCGATTCGCCACCGGCCACGGCGTAGTGGCGGCCGGCGATGCCCTGCAGCTCCGGGAACTCGTTGACCATGCGCGACTGCAGGTCGTTCTTGGCCAGTTCGGCAGCCCGCCTGGCCTGCGCGGCATCGGCACCGACCTGGGGTGCGATCACTTCGGCCAGTGCAGCCACGCGCGCCACCTTGTCGGCCACGCTGCCCAGCTTGGCCTGGTAGGTCACCGTCTTCAGCCCCTCACCCATCGACACCAGGCCCTGCTTCAGGTCCTCGTCGAAGAAGAACTTGGCATCGGCGAACCGCGGACGGATCACCCGCTCGTAGCCCTTGGCCACTTCCGCCACGTTCTTCGATTCGATGTTGGCGATGCCGATGAACTTCTCGGTCAGCGTGCCTGCCGCATCCAGCACCGGGAAGAACTTCTGGTTGATCTCCATCGTCTCGATCAGCGCTTCCTGCGGCACCGCCAGGAACGCGCGCTCGAAGCTGCACAGCACCGCCGACGGCCATTCGACCAGGTTCACCACCTGCTCCAGGTTGTCGTCGGTGATGCGGGCGCTGCCACCGGCCTTGGCCGCAGCGGCCTCGACCTCGGCGACGATGCGCGCGCGGCGCTCGCTCGGGTCGACCAGCACGAACGCGGCGCGCAGCGCTTCAACGTAGTCCTGCGGCTGCGCCAGCGACACCGCCTGGTCATGGTGGAAGCGATGGCCACGGCTGACGCGGCCGGCCTGCAGGCCGAACAGTTCGGCCTCGACCACGTTGGCGCCGTGCAGCAGCACCAGCCAGTGCGCCGGGCGCGCGAAGCCCCAGGCGTGGTCGCCCCAGCGCATCGGCTTGGGAATCGGCATCGCCGCGATCGCCTCGCGCAGGATCTCCGGCAGCAGGCTGGCGGTGCTCGCGCCCGGGGTCACCGCGCGGTGCACGAAGCGCTCGCCCTTGTTGTCGGTGGTCTTCTCCAGCGCGGTCCAGTCGATCCCGGCCTTGGCGGCGAAGCCCTGCAACGCCTTGGTCGGCTGGCCTTCGGCGTCCAGCGCAATGTTCAGGTACGGGCCCAGCACTTCGCTGTGCTGCTCCGGCTGTTCCAGACCGACGCCCGGCAGCAGCACGGCCAGTCGGCGCGGGGTCGACAGCGGGCGCGCATCGCCCAGTTCCAGCGCGACGCCGCGCTTGCGCAGGCCTTCGACGACACCGTCGAAGAATGCCTGGGTCAGGCCCGGCAGCGCCTTGACCGGCAGCTCCTCGGTGCCCAGTTCGATCAGCAGGGGGGACAGTTGGCTCATCGGTTCGATCCTGTGGTGGGGGCGCAGCGCGCAACGCGTCCGGCGCCCCGGGTAGTTGATGAAAAGCGGGTCGGTGCGGGAGGGCCGTCAGGCCTTCTTCGCGCCCGGGAAGCCCAGCTTCTCGCGCTGCTCGTAGTACGCCCTGGCCACCGCCTGGGCCAGCGCGCGCACGCGCAGGATGTAGCGCTGGCGCTCGGTCACGCTGATCGCACGGCGCGCATCCAGCAGGTTGAAGGTGTGGCTGGCCTTCATCACCTGCTCGTAGGCCGGCAGCGGCAGGTTCACTTCCACCAGCTTCTGCGCCTCACGCTCGCAGGCGTCGAAACGGTGGAACATTTCTTCCACGTCGGCGTATTCGAAGTTGTAGGTGCTCTGCTCCACCTCGTTCTGGTGGTAGACGTCACCGTAGGTCACCGGCTGGCCGTCCGGGCCGTAGGTCCAGATCAGGTCGTAGACGTTGTCGCAGTTCTGCAGGTACATGCACAGGCGCTCGAGACCGTAGGTGATCTCGCCCAGCACCGGGCGGCATTCCAGGCCACCGGCCTGCTGGAAGTAGGTGAACTGGGTCACTTCCATGCCATTGAGCCAGACTTCCCAGCCCAGGCCCCACGCGCCCAGCGTCGGCGATTCCCAGTTGTCCTCGACGAAGCGCAGGTCGTGCACCAGCGGGTCGATGCCCAGTGCCTTCAGCGAATCCAGGTACAACTGCTGGATGTTGTCCGGCGCCGGCTTCATCGCCACCTGGTACTGGTAGTAGCGCTGCAGGCGGTTCGGGTTCTCACCGTAACGGCCATCGGTCGGGCGCCGCGACGGCTGCACGTAGGCCGCATTCCAGCCTTCCGGACCGATCGCACGCAGGAAGGTGGCCGGGTGGAAGGTACCGGCGCCCACCTCCAGGTCGAGCGGCTGGATGAGCACGCAGCCCTGCTGGGCCCAGAACTGGTTCAGGGTCTGGATCAGGCCCTGGAAGGTGATCGGAACGGTCGGGGTCGCGGACATGCGTACGAGTCTTGGCCGGCAAGGGGGTGCGCTAGTATAACGGCCGACCTGCGGGGCATTCCGTACCCGGGAGGAGCAGGCAGATGGAACATCGGCTGCCGGCAGGCACGCCCGGCGAGGCGGACGGCGTACCGCTGCCCTGGGGACGGCTGCATTTCGAGCAGATTGCCGCGGCCCTGACCGCCGATGGCCTGGTGGCCGAGCAGGACCGCGAGCGCATGCGGTTTTCCGCACAGGGCGCGCGCAACGCCAGTGAAGTGCATCCGCTGGTGCTGCTGTCCAACCTCAAGCTGGCCGCCACCGGCGGCGGCGAACTGACCCTGGAACGCCTGACCGAGTGGCTGGCGCAGCGCACCGGCAGCCGTTACCTGCGCATCGACCCGACCCGAGTGGACGTCGCTGCGGTGACCGCGCTGGTGTCGCATGCCTACGCCCGCCGCCACCGCTTCCTGCCGCTGGCGGTGGATGCCGAGCGCGTGCTGGTAGCCACCAGCGAGCCGCTGGTGCAGGAATGGCGTCGTGACCTGCAGCACCTGACCCGCCGCCGCATCGAGCTGGCGGTGGTCAACCCGCTGGACCTGCACCGTTACACCATGGAGTTCTACGGGGTGACCCGCTCGGTGCGCGGCGCCCGTGGCGATGTGCGCGGCGAGGCCAGCACCACCCTGCCCAGCTTCGAGCAGCTGGTGGAGCTGGGCCGCACCGGCGACGTCAATGCCGACGACCAGCACATCGTGCACATCGTCGACTGGCTGCTGCAGTACGCCTACGAACAGCGCGCCTCGGACATCCACCTGGAGCCGCGCCGCGAGATGGGGCGCATGCGCTTCCGCATCGACGGCGTGCTGCACAAGGTGTTCGAGGTACCGCCGGCGGTGATGACCGCCGTGGTCAGCCGCATCAAGGTGCTGGGCCGCATGGACCTGGCCGAGCGCCGGCGCCCGCAGGATGGCCGCATCAAGACCCGCTCGCCGGGTGGCCGCGAGGTCGAGATGCGCCTGTCGACCATGCCCACCGCCTTCGGCGAGAAGTGCGTGATGCGCATCTTCGACCCGGATGCCGCGTTCAAGAGCATCGACCAGCTCGGTTTCAGCCCGCAGGAGGCCGCCGGCTGGAATGCGCTGGTCGAGCGCCCGCACGGCATCGTGCTGGTCACCGGCCCGACCGGCTCGGGCAAGACCACCACCCTGTATTCCACGCTGAAGCGGCTGGCCACGCCGGACGTGAACGTGTGCACGGTGGAGGATCCGATCGAGATGATCGCGCCCGAGTTCAACCAGATGCAGGTGCAGGCCAACATCGACCTGGACTTCGCCAGCGGCGTGCGCACCCTGCTGCGGCAGGACCCGGACATCATCATGATCGGCGAGATCCGCGACCTGGAGACCGCACAGATGGCGGTGCAGGCCTCGCTGACCGGCCACCTGGTGCTGTCCACCCTGCATACCAACGACGCGCCCTCGGCGGTCACCCGCCTGCTCGACCTGGGCGTGCCGCATTACCTGCTGGCCAGCACCCTCAACGGCATCCTCGCCCAGCGCCTGGTGCGCACGCTGTGCCCGCACTGCAAGCAGCCGCACAGCCTCGGCGCGGCCGATTGGGCGGTGCTGGCTGATAGCCATGCTGCATATCCAGATGCCGCCACGCCCTGTCGGCCGGTCGGTTGCCTGGAATGCCGGCGCACCGGATTCCTCGGCCGCATCGGCCTGTATGAGTTGCTGCCATTGGGTTCGCGGCTGCGCGGGCAGATCCGCGCCGACATGGACCTGGCCGGTTTCACCCGTGCCGCGCGGGCTGAAGGGCTGCGAACCCTGCGCCAGGCCGGGCTTGAAAAGGTGGCGCAGGGGCTGACTACAATCGAGGAAGTCCTGTCAGTGCTGCCGCCCCCGGATGAACCCAGCCCCGTTCCTGATCCTTGAAACCGGCCGACCGGTGCCGTCATTGCGCCGCTACGGGCGCTTTCCGCACTGGATCCGCGTCGCCGCCGGGCTGGAAGAACACGAGACGGTGGTGGTCGATGTCGAGCACGGTGGCGCCCTGCCCGACCCTCATGCCTTCGCCGGCGTGCTGGTGACCGGCTCGGCCGCCTTCGTCACCGACCATGCCGACTGGAGCGAGCGCAGCGCCGCGTGGCTGCGCCAGACCGCCCACGACGACCTGCCGGTATTCGGCATCTGCTACGGCCATCAGCTGCTGGCACATGCGCTGGGTGGCGAGGTGGCCTACAACCCGGCCGGCCGCGAGTCCGGCACGATCGAACTGGAACTGCAGCCGCAGGCCGCGCAGGACCCGCTGTTCCAGGGCCTGCCGCAGCACTTTGCCGCCCATGCCACCCATCTGCAGACCGTGCTGCGCGCGCCCGATGGTGCCGAGGTGCTGGCCCGTTCACCGCTGGATGGCTGCCATGCCTTCCGCTGGGGCCGCCAGGCCTGGGGCGTGCAGTTCCATCCGGAGTTCGCCACCCACCACATGCGTGGCTACGTGCGTGCCCGCGCCGACTGCATCGGCCGCCACGGCGGCTGCGCCCGCAGCATCGAGCGCGCGGTCAGTGCCGCGCCGCTGGCCCGCCAGCTGTTGCGCCGCTTCGTCCGCCAGGCACGGCTGTCTTCAGCCCAGCCGGTGGCAAAACAGGGATAATCGGCGGCACGGGCAGCCGCCCGGCCCCCTCCTGTCCTTCCCGGATGTCCATGAAAGAGATTCGCAAGCTGCCGGCTTCGGCGGGCGCCCAGTGGTTGCTGGATACGTTCTCCCTGTACCGGCGTGCGCCGCTGCAGCTGGCCCGGATCGGCCTGACCTGGCTGCTGGTGAGCTGGGTGGTCACCTTGTTGTCGACGCTGATTCCTGGCGCTGCCGGCATGGCCGTGCAGCTTATGACGCTGGCCATTTCGCCGATCATGTTCGGCGGCATGCTGTATGCCGTGGGCGAGATCGATGAAGGCCGCCCGGGCCTGGCCTCGCACCTGCTGCAGCCGATCCGCGACCACCGCGTCAGCCACCTGCTGGTGCCGCTGGCGATCCAGGTGCTGGCGGTGCTGCTGCTGGGCGCGCTGCTGTTCCTGATGATCGGCCGCGAGGGCTTCACCGCCTTCAGCGAGGTCATGACCAAGATGGAAGAGATCAGCCGCAGTGGCCAGCAGATCAAGCCGGATGACGCGGCCGCGCTGGTTGCCAACCTGCCGGCCAAGCGCATCGCGCTGTGGATGCTGCTGGTGTTCCTGAGTGCGGTCGCGCTGTCGCTGGCGATGTTCACCCAGCCGGCGCTGGTGGTGTTCGACAAGCAGAGCGGCATGCACGCGCTGCGCCTGAGCCTCCAGGGCTGCATCGAGAACATCGGCGCGATGATCGTGTTCGCCGCGCTCGGCCTGATCGCCGCGTTCTGCATGTACATCCTGTTCGTGATCGTGATCCAGATCGCGATGCTGATCGGCGGCCCGCTGGCCGCCGCCTTCATCGCCCAGCTGGTACTGACCACGGTGCTGATGCCGCTGTATGTCGGCGCGGTCTACGCTGCGTGGAAGCAGATGTTCGTGCACCGCGGCAGCCGCGCGGCGCCGCCGATCCCGACCACGCCGACCTCCAGCGACGTGTTCCACGCCTGACCAGAACGCAGGTAGATCCACGCCATGCGTGGATAGAAAAGGGGACGGAGGGGATTAAGTCGTTAAAGGCAAAAACGACTTAATCCCCTCCGTCCCCTTTTTGTCTTTCAGGCGGCGGGCTTCTTCACTACCGACGACGGCACCAGCCAGCGTGCGGCGTGGATGCCCAGCTCGTACAGCAGGCACATCGGAATCGCCAGCATCAGCTGCGACACCACGTCCGGCGGGGTCAGCACCGCCGCCAGCACGAAGATGCCGACGATCGCGTAGCCGCGGCCTTCCTTGAACTGCTGCGGCGTCACCCAGCCCAGCAACACCAGGATCACCATCGCCACCGGCAGTTCGAAACTGCCACCAAAGGCGAAGAAGATCGCCAGCACGAAGTCCAGATAGGCATTCGCATCCGGTGTGATTGCGATCACGTCCGGGCTGAAGGTGGTGAGGAAGTGGAACACCGCCGGCAGCACCAGGAAATACGCAAAGGCGCAACCGGTGTAGAACAGCAGCACCGATGACACCAGCAGCGGCACCGCCAGGCGCTTCTCGCGTGCATACAGACCGGGCGCGACGAACGCCCACAGCTGGTACAGCAGCCACGGTACCGCCACGAACAACGCGACGAAGAAGGTCAGCTTCAGCGGTGCGAAGAAGGCACCGGCCGGGTTGGTGGCGATCATCGTCTGCCCGTTCGGCAGCTGCGAGACCAGCGGTTCGGCCAGCGCGTTGTAGAGCTTCTGGGTGAACGGCAGCAGCGCCAGCAGCACCACGCCCAGGCCCAGCAATGCGCGCACCAGCCGGCCGCGCAGTTCCACCAGGTGTTCTACCAGCGAGCTCTCGCCGAAATCCTGTTCACTCATGGGTGGCGCTCCGTGCTCTGCGCCGGCGGCGGCGTACCAGTTTCAGCGGGCGCGGCCGAAACCGGCTCGGCGGCACCACCGTCCTGCGCTGGTTCAACGGCATCGGGCGCGGCGCTCATGTGCGGCGGCAGATCCGCGGGCGCCGGTGCACGGACTTGCTGCACCAGGTCATCGCCCTGCTGCTGCGCCTGCTGGGCTTCGCGACGGATCGCTTCACCGCTGGCGCGCAGCTGGTTCTCGGTGTCCTGCATGCCCTGGCGCACATCCTGCATCTGCCGCTTGATGTCCTCGGCCTGCAGTTCGCGCTCCAGTTCCTGTTTCACCGAATCCCATTGATTGCGGGCGCGACGCACCCACAGGCCGGCGAAGCGGGCCGCCTTGGGCAGGCGCTCGGGACCGAGCACCACCAGGGCGACCACTGCAATCACCAGCAGTTCGCTGAAGCCGATATCGAACACCGCAACCGCTCCGGATCAGCGAGCGTTACGGTCGTGCTCGTCCTGCGCGGTGCGCGACGCGTCCTGGCTGCGCGACTCATCGCCCAGCTGCGCGTTCGGCTTGTCCTCGTCGCGCATGCCCTTCTTGAATTCCTTGACCGCCGAACCGAGGTCCTTGGCGCCGCTGGTCAGGCGCTTGGTGCCGAACACCAGCAGGACGATGGCCAGCACGACCAACCAATGCCAGATGCTGAAACTGCCCATAAAGACGCTCGTTACGTTAGTGATCAGGCTGTCGAGCATAGCGCACCGGCTGTCGGCCGGCGCGCGTGACGAAAGTCAGTTTCCGCCCAGCGTTTCCGTACGGATCTCGCCGTCATTCACCGGCTGGAAGCCCTGCTGCTGCGGCGGCGGGGTCTGCGGCACGTTCTGCAGCGGCGCGGTGGTGGCCTCAGCCGGCGCAGCCGGTGCTGCCTGAACAGGCGCCGGAGCAGCTGCCGGGGCGGCAGCCGGGCGCGGCGCGCTGCCGCCGTTGCCGCTGCGGTTGTTGCGCGCCGCGTAGGTGGCCTCTTCCAGGCGATCGCGGAAGGCGACCACATCCATCGACGGCGAACCGGCGGCGCGGCCTTCGAAGATCATCCGCGGCGTGGTGTTGCTGCCGTAGGCGTCCAGATTGGCGGCATCGTCGATCTGCAGCACCGCGCCATCCAGCGCGACGCCGGCAAACAGGCCGCGGGCGCGCGACCAGGACCAGATCTCGGCCTTCAGCTGGCCGTCGGTGGCCGCGGCGGCGTTGCGGCCCACCGGACCGGCGGCGACGCCAGCGTCGGCACCCAGCGTGAACTTGCCGTTGACCAGGTTGTCCAGGCTGCGGTCGTTGCGGAACACCAGCACCACATCGGAGGACTGCACGCCGGCCTGGAAGCCGATGCTGCCGCCGGTGAGCTTCACGAACACCGGGTTGGACCAGGCGCCGTTGGGCATGCGCACCGACATCAGGCCGTGGCCACGACGGCCGCCAATGACCAGACCGGCCTTGATCGTGTCGGGAATGACGATGACCGCGCGGCCTTCGTCCAGCAATTTATCCGGAATGCCCTGTTCAGGGATTTCCTGGATTTCAGCCAGCACGCGCACGGCATTGCGCGCACGCTGGTCTTCCTGCGGCCCGGCCATGGCCTGGCTGGACAGCAGGCTGGCGGCGATCAGCAGGGCTTGGATCGGGCGACGCATGGCAGGCTCCAGAAGTCAGTCCATAGGAAGATATAGCAAGTGACTGAAATTAGTAGCGTTGTCATGAATCCCCAATGAGCGTTCCCTGCTCACATTGATGCGCGCTATGCCTGCAATCCGAACCCTGCATCCCGGCGCGACACCGGATCGGCGACAATACCGCCCATGCTCGACGCACCCGATACCGCCGTGCTGGCGGTCAACCTAGGCACGCCCGAGACGCCGACGGCCCCCGCCGTACGCCGTTACCTGGCTGAATTCCTGTCCGACCGCCGCGTGGTCGCGATCCCGCCACTGCTGTGGCAGCCGCTGCTGCGCGGACTGATCCTGCCCCTGCGCAGCAGTCGTTCGGCGGCCAAGTACGCCCAGGTCTGGCTGCCCGACGGCTCACCGCTGATGGTGCATACGCGCCAGCTGGCGCAGGCCATGCAGGCCCTGTTGCCGACCCTGACAGTGCGTCATGCGATGCGTTACGGCGAACCCGCGCTGGCCAGCGAGCTCGACCGCCTGGCAGCCGACGGTGCGCGCCGCATCGTGGTGCTGCCGCTGTATCCGCAGTACTCCACCACCACCACTGCCTCGGTCGAAGACCGCGTCGATGCCTGGCAGCGCCGCAATCCTGGCGTGACCGTCAGCCTGGTGCGCGACTATTCGGTCGATCCGGGCTGGGTCGAGGCCGTGGCCGGCTCGATCCGTCGCTACTGGGAACAGCACGGTCGCGGCCAGATGCTGATGTTCTCCTTCCACGGCATCCCGCAGCGCCTGGCCGATGCCGGCGATCCGTATCCGCAGCGCTGCGAGGCCAGCGCACAGGCCATCGCCAAGGCGCTGGAACTGGGCAGGGACGAGTGGCAGATGGGTTACCAGTCGCGTTTCGGCCGCGAGCGCTGGCTGCAGCCGTATGCCGAGCCCAGCCTGTGGGCGCTGGCCGAATCCGGCGTGAAGCAGATCGACGTGGTGTGCCCCGGCTTCGCCACCGACTGCCTGGAGACGCTGGAGGAAGTCGCGCTGGGGTTCACCGAAACACTGGCCGAGCGCGGCGCGACGATGCGCTACATCCCCTGCCTCAACGCCGAACCGGAGCACGCACGCGCGCTTGCGCGGCTGGCCGTGGCCTCGCTGGCATGAGTCTGCAACCGTTTGAACTGGAGGTCGGTGGCGCGCGCGTCGCCGGCCTGCGCAACCACGGCGATGGCCCGCGCGTGCTGGCCCTGCACGGCTGGCTCGACAACGCGGCCAGCTTCGTGCCGCTGGCGCCGCATCTGTCGTCGCTGCAGCTGGTTGCCATCGACCTGCCCGGTCATGGCCACAGCGCGCATCTGCCGGCCGGTGCCAGCTACACCACGGCCGCAGCGATCTGCCACGTGCTCGACGTCGCCGATGCACTGGGCTGGGACCGCTTCAACCTGCTCGGCCATTCGATGGGTGCCGGCATCGCCAGCCTCACCGCCTCGGTCAGTGATCGCGTCGAGCGCCTGGTGGCGATCGAAGCGCTCGGCGGCCTGCGCGGCCCCGAGGAAGAAACCGCCAACCGCCTGCGCGAGCATGTGAATGCCACGCGCGCACTGGCACGCAAGCAGCTGCGCGTGTTCCCCGACCTCGCCGCGCCGATCCGCGCACGGATGATGACCAACCAGCTCAGCGAGCACTGTGCACGGTTGCTGGTCGAGCGCGGCGTGGAACCGGTCGAGGGTGGCTACCGCTGGTGCAGCGATCCGCGCCTGATGCTGCCCACTGCGATCCGTCTCAGCGAAGGCCAGATCGACAACCTGCTGCAGGCCATCGCCTGCCCGACGCAGGTGATCTATGCCACGCCAGCGCAGTCCTACTACCCCGAGCCGATGCGCAGCGATCGCCTGCAGCACCTGCGCGATGGGCGGTTGGCGGTGTTTCCCGGCAACCATCACCTGCACATGGAAGATCCGGAACAGATCGCAGGCGTGATCCTGCGCTTCTTCAGCAACGACAACGCGGGCTGAGCAAAGGTATCCGCGCGCTTCACTCTGCGCGTCTGCGGCCGATACATCAGTTGCGGGCCCCTGCGTCCGCAGCACGCAGGTCCGGTCGGGCCTGCGGCGTGTGTCTGGTTCTGCAAGGAAGTCCGCATGCCTGCTCCATTGCACCGTCACCCACAGGATGTGGCCGCGGTGTCCCGTCTCCGCGTCGCTGATCGCGTCGCATTCCCCGAATTCCCGGCTCGCGCCCTGGTCACGCACTCCTGCGTGCGCCGCGGCGTGGCCGTTGTCGTCTGCTGATCCAGGAGTCGCCGATGTCCGTTGCATCCTCCCGTCCCCCCGATACCGCCCGCCTGCCGCACCTGCAGCAGCTCGCGCACCGCGCTGACCGCCGCCTGCTGATCGGCAGCGCGGTACTGGCCCTGGCTGGCCTGGCGCTGGCCCTGCACGGCCCGCAGGTGCAGGCTGCCGCGTTGGCGGCCGTCGCCGTGCTGCCAGCCGCGTGGTTGGGCGGGGCCCAGGCGGGCCGGGCCGTCGCCCGCAACGGTCTGGCGTTGCTGTTGTCGCTGCAGCTGGCTGTGTTGTGCGCGATCATCAGCCTGTCACCGGCATTGCCGATTGCCCTGCTGCTGGGCGTGCTGCTGGGCCATCGCGATCGCCTTCCGGTGTGGCTGGCCGGTGGCGTCGGTACCCTCGCCCTGCTGGCACCGCTACAGGGCGGTGCCGCGCTGTGGCCGACGCTGCTGCAGGCCGGCATGCTCGCGGGCCTGACCCTGTTCCTCGGCCAGGTCGCACTGCGCCTTCGGCAGCAGACCGAGGCCCTCGGCCACGGCCCGCGTCGGCTTGCCGCGCTCGCACGCGATATCGCCACCGGTGCCGATCTTGGCGCGCATGCCGATACCGGCGCCTATGCGCCGGGTTCACTGGCCCACGCCCTGGCCGACACTGCACGCCACGTGCAGGCCCAGCGTGGGCGCGAAGCCGCGTCACATGCCGAGAACGCGCAGATCCGCCAGGCCCTCGATGCCTCGCGCACCGCGATGATGATCGCCGACAACGACCATGTGATCCGCTACGTGAACCGCTCGGTGGTGGCACTGCTGCGCAACCAGCAGGCGACGTTGCGACAGGCCTTCCCCGATTTCGACGCCGAGCGCCTGGTCGGCAGCAGCATCCATCGTTTCCACGCCAACCCGGACCGCATCCGCGCGATCCTCAACGGCCTGCAGGTAGCGCACAACGGCAAGGTACAGATCGGCCCGGTGCACTTCGCGCAGGTGGTCACGCCGGTGTTCGACGCGCAGGGCGTGCGCCTGGGCTTCGCCGTGGAATGGCATGACCGCACCCATGAGCTCGCGCTGGAGAATGCCGTGGCCGGCATCGTCGCAGCGGCAGCGGCCGGTGACCTCGACCAGCGCCTGCAGGCCACTGAAGGCGCCAGCTTCCTCGATGGCCTGACCGGTGGCATCAACCAGCTGCTCGATACGCTCGGCAGCACCGTCAACGAAGTGCGGCAGATGCTCTCGGCACTGGCCAACGGCGATCTGGATCGGCGCATGCACGGCGAGTATCACGGCGCCTTCGCTGCCATCCAGCGCGATGCCAACGCCACGGCCGGGCAGTTGGCACGCATGGTCGGCCGCATCCAGGAATGCGCGGCGTCGATCAGTACCGCCGCCAGCGAGATTGCCGCTGGCAACGGCGCGTTGTCCGAGCGCAGCGAGCGCCAGGCCGCGCACCTGCAGGAGACCGCAGCATCGATGGAGGAACTGACCGCCACCGTGCGCCAGAACGCCGCCCATGCGCGTGAGGCCAGTGCGTTGGCGGCCTCCACGCAGAGCGCTGCCAGTGACGGCAACACGGCCATGCAGCGGGTGGTGGATACCATGCAAGCCATCGAAGGTGCCTCGAAGCGGATCGGCGACATCACCGGCGTCATCGACGGCATTGCCTTCCAGACCAATATCCTGGCGTTGAACGCAGCGGTGGAGGCGGCACGCGCCGGCGAGCAGGGCCGAGGCTTTGCCGTGGTGGCCAGCGAGGTGCGCGTGCTGGCGCAGCGTTCGGCGGCGGCCGCACAGGAGATCAAGAAGCTGATCGACGAAGCGGGCCGGCAGGTGGGCGAAGGTGCCCAGCTGGTGGCCGATGCCGGCCAGCGCATGCAGGGAATTGTCGGCGGCGTGGAGGATGTCAGCCACCTGATGCGCGAGATATCCGCGGCGTCGCAGGAGCAGTCGGTCGGTATCGAGCAGATCAACCAGACCGTGGTGCAGATGGATCAGGCCACGCAGCAGAATGCGGCGCTGGTGGAAGAAGCCACCGCTGCCGCACGCGAGCTGCAGAACCAGGCCGGCACGTTGACCGAAGCAGTCTCGGTATTCCGCCAGCAGGAACCGCTCGAGGTCTCGCGGGTCGCCTGATCCTGGCCTTCCATTCGAGTCTGATCAGGACGGCGCCCGCAGGGCGCCGTCTTTTTATGCGTGACCTGCCCCTGGTAGTGCCGGCCGCTGGCCGGCAACCGATTGCTGTGTGGGCCTGCTGTTGGTAGCGGCCAACCTTGGTTGGCGCCGCTGTTCCTCGCAGGGGGTATCCACGCATGGCGTGGATCTACCGGGCGATGTAATGCCATCGGGTTGCCGGCCAGCGGCCGGCACTACCCGGTGTTTACCGCGCACAAAGTTGCCGGCCGCTGGCCGGCAAACGACCGCTGTGCGCGCCTGCTGGTAGCGGCCAACCTTGGTTGGCGCCTTGGCTCCTCGCAGAGGGCATCCACGCATGGCGTGGATCTACCGGGTGATGCAATGCCATCGGGTGCCGGCCAGCGGCCGGCACTACCTGCATTTTCTGCGCACAAAGAAAAACCCCGCTGCGTAAGCAGCGGGGTTTTGGGTGTAAACCCTGGCGATGACCTACTCTCGCATGGCTTGAGCCACACTACCATCGGCGCAGCTGCGTTTCACTTCCGAGTTCGGGATGGGATCGGGTGGTTCCACAGCGCTAATTTCACCAGGGAG
>NZ_JCAFUN010000026.1:0-23401 GCF_059371375.1 Stenotrophomonas sp. YJH_SMC_64
TGTGGAACCACCCGATCCCATCCCGAACTCGGAAGTGAAACGCAGCTGCGCCGATGGTAGTGTGGCTCAAGCCATGCGAGAGTAGGTCATCGCCAGGGTTTACACCCAAAACCCCGCTGCTCACGCAGCGGGGTTTTTCTTTGTGCGCAGTAAATGCGGGTCGTGCCGGCCGCTGGCCGGCAACCCGATGGCATTACATGGCCCGGTAGATCCACGCCATGCGTGGAGGCCCACTGCGAGGAAGCATGGCGCCAACCAAGGTTGGCCGCTACCAATCGATTGCCGGCCAGCGGCCGGCACTACCGGCAGATCCACACCAATCGTGGATCTGCCGCCGACGGTACGCAAAAGAAAAGCGGCGCCCCGTGGGGCGCCGCTCTGCTCTCAACGATGTTCAGTCGAGCATGGCCCGGCTTTACTTTGCCGAAGCCTTGTCCTTCATCATCGCGTCGCGGGCTGCCTTGAACGGGTTGCCTTCGTACCAGTTCGGCCAACGATCGCCACCGGCCAGTTCCTTGCCGACGCCGTACATCAGCTGCAGGTCCTCGACAGTCCCGTCCAGCTTCCAGGTGGACGCGTCGAACTCGTCCTTCGGACCGTGGTAGCGGTTGGCGCCGTAGTCCGCTGCGGCCTTGCGGCCGGCGTCCACGCCACCCTCTCGCAGATCCTCGCCACCATCGGCGTACAGGGCCGGCACGCCGGCCTTGGCGAAGTTGAAGTGGTCCGAACGGAAGTAGAAGCCGCTCTGCACCGAGGTCTCACCATGCAGCGTGCGGTCCTGGGCCGCAGCCAGCGGCTTGAGGATGTCCTCCAGCTCCGAACTGCCGAAGCCGGTGACGGTCACGTCCTTGGCACGGCCGGCCACCGACATCGCGTCGATGTTGATCACACCGGCAATCTTGTCCAGCGGGAAGGTCGGGTGGGAGACGTAGTACTTCGAACCCAGCAGGCCGGACTCTTCCAGGGTCACCGCCAGGAACACCACCGAGCGCTCCGGTTTCGGATCCTGGTGGGCCATGGCTTCGGCAACCTCAAGGATGCCGGCCACGCCGGTCGCGTTGTCGACCGCACCGTTGTAGATGTTGTCGCCGGTTTCACCCTCGTGCTTGCCCAGGTGGTCCCAGTGCGCCATGTACAGCACGGCCTCGTCGGCACGCTTGCTGCCCGGCAGCACGCCCACCACGTTGCGCGACTGCTTCTGCGCGATCTGGCTCTTCAGGTCGACCGTAGCGGTGGCCTTCAGCGGCACCGGCTTGAAGCCGCGCTTGCTGGCGTCCTTGTAGGCCTGTGCCAGGTCCAGGCCGGCGCCTGCGAACAGCGCCTTGGCGGCGTCGGCACTCAGCCAGCCCTGCACCGGAATGCGGGCTTCCGGGTCATCCTTGGCCGGCAGGTCGTACTGCGGGCCGGCCCAGGAGTTCTTCACCACGTCCCAGCCATAGGAGGCACCGGCGGTGTCGTGCACGATCAGCGCCGCGGCGGCGCCCTTGCGCGCGGCCTCTTCGAACTTGTAGGTCCAGCGGCCGTAGTAGGTCATGCGCTTGCCGTCGAACAGCTTCGCGTCGTCAACATGGAAGCCCGGATCGTTGACGAACATCACGACCGTCTTGCCCTTCCAGTCCTGGCCGGCATAGTCGTTCCACTTCTGCTCCGGCGCATCAACGCCATAGCCGACGAACACCAGGTCGCTGGCATCGACTTTCACCTCAGCCTGGCCGGTACGAGTGCCGACCACCATGTCGGTACCGAACTTCAGCTCGGTGGTCTTGCCACCCTGGGTGATCTTCAGCACGGTCGATGCGTCGGCCGTGGTCTCGGTCATCGGCACGTCCTGGAACCAGCTGTCACCGTTGCCCGGCTGCAGGCCGATGCGCTGCATCTGGTCGCGGATGTAGTTGACCGTCAGTTCCTCGCCCTTGCTGCCCGGCGCGCGGCCTTCGAATTCATCCGAGGCCAGGGTCTTGACCATCTCGGCGAAGTCGCCGGCGTTGATCTCGGGGGAGAACTGATGAGCCGCCGGCTTCGCGGCAGCGGTGTCGGTGGCTGACGCCGGTGCGGTGGCCGGCGTGTCTTCGCCTTTGCAGGCACTGAGCGCGGCCGCGGCGGCCAGGCACAGGAGGAGTTTGCGGGGCATCGTCGATTCCTGGAAAACAAAGGGCGGCCGCACGTCGTGCACGGCCGGTATCAGCGAGTATCACCGAACCAAGCGGTCCGGTGCGCTCAGTCCGCCGGGGCGGTTTCGGTGTCGAACGGGATCGGTTCGGCGCCGGTGACCGGACCGATGCGCGCGGTGCGATGCACGTAAAGCACCACCTCGCGTTCGAACTGCAGGGGGCCGTTGACCACGGCATTCGGGCCGACGATCACGCGTGGCTTGCGGCTGGCGGTGAGCGAGACGCTGAAGTTCGGCTTGCGCACGTGCACACCGCCGTTGACCTGGGAACCGATGCCGACGGTGATATCGCCGTTGACGGTCTCCACGTCCTTGCCGACGCGGCTTTCGACCAGGCCGATGCCACCGTTCACGGTTTCGACGCCGCCTTCGATCTGGCTGCCGCGATCGGTGAAGATGCTGCCGTTGACGGTGCTGACGCTGCCGTGTGCAATCACCTCGCGGCCCAGGCGTACGCCGCCGTTGACCGTTTCAATCTTGCCGGTACGTGCACGGTCGGCCACCTTGACCCCGCCGTTGACGGTGTCGATGCTGCCGGTCTCGACGCCTTCACCAACCCGGATACCGCCGTTGACGGTATCCAGCTTGCCGTAGCGCTGGCCAGGCTCGGCGCTGATGCTGCCGTTGACCTTGCTGATGTTGTCCTGGGCACCGGCGGGGCCGGCAACGAGCAGGACGCCCAACAACAGCGGAATGGAAAGAGTTTTCATGGGACCTCGATGGATGTGCGGCTGGCAGGCCGCGTGCGGAGATGTCACCATTCCCCGGTACCCCCTGCAACTGCCTGAAGTCACTGGAAAGCCCTTGCGCGACAACGCCTTCCCATCACGCCGACATCACATCGCCGCCATCCGCGGCGGGCGCTGCCTGCTGTTGGGGCTGGCCATCGCCTTGGCGCTGCCGTTGCCGGGCGCCGCTCAGACCACCCGCGAGACCGAGCGCAAGCTGCAGAAGCTGCGTAGCGAGTTGAAGGGCGTGGCGCAGGAGCGCAGGCAGATCGAGGGCCAGCGGGGCCAGGCCTCGCAGCAGCTGCGTGAGGCGGACGAGAAGGTGGCCCGCACCGGCCGTGCGCTTGCGCAGACTGAAACTGCGCTGCGCGAGCAGGGAAGGGCCCTGGCCGAGGCCGAACAACGCCGCAGCGCGCTGCAGGCCAACCTCGCCCAGCAGCATCGCGAGCTGGCCGGCCTGCTGCGTGCGGCCTACCAGCTGGGCAACCATGCACCTCTGAAGCTGCTGCTGTCGCAGGACACGGTGGCCGATGCCAATCGTGCCCTGGCCTACCACCGCTACCTGCAACGCGAGCGGGCACAGCGCATCACCACGCTGACAGCCGACCTGAAAGAGCTGGAAGTGCTGCAGGCGCAGATCGCCGAGCGCAAGCAGAAGCTGCAGGGTGCGCAGCAGGACCAGAAGCAGCAGGCTGCGGCGCTGGAAGCCGACCGTCGCGATCGCGCCAGGACCGTCGCCTCGCTGGATGAGCGCTTCAAGGACCAGCGCGAGAAGGAACAGGCGCTGGGCCAGGACGCCAAGGCACTGGAAACGCTGCTGGCCAACCTGCGTGCCGCTGCGGCACGGGCCGAAGCCGAGCGCCGCGCCGCGGCACGGCGGGCGGCCGCTGAAAAGGCCGCCGCCGAGCGTGCCGCACGCCAGGCCGCCGCGCAGGGCCGCCCGCCACCGCCGCCCACCAAGGTCCCGCCTGCCGTTGCCTCTGCGCCGGCGCCGAAGGTGGGTGGCCTGGGCTGGCCGTTGTCGGGCAACCTGTTGGCCCGCTACGGCGGAAAGCTGCCCGACGGCCGCACCAGCAGTGGTGTGTTGATCGGCGCGCCCGCCGGCAGCACCGTCACCGCCGTGGCCGACGGCACCGTGGTGTTCTCCGACTGGATGACCGGCTACGGCATGATCCTGATCGTCGATCACGGCAACGGCTACATGAGCCTGTACGCGCACAACGACACCCTGCTGAAGGATGCGGGTGCCCGGGTCAGCCGCGGCGATGCGGTGGCGAAGGTCGGCAATTCCGGTGGCCAGGGCGTGACTGCGCTGTACTTCGAATTGCGCCGGGGCGGGCAGCCGGTCAACCCGGACAGCTGGCTGCAGCGGCGCTGAATCCGGCGCTGTCGCGTGGCGGACGGATTCAACGGGAATTTAGCTGTGCTTCGCGCATAATCGACGCATGTGCCTTGGGCACGATGCCAACGTCGACAGGAGTGATCCATGCGCGCAGCCCGTACCGCCACCCTCTTGCTGGCCCTGTTGCCGGCGCTGTCCTGGGCGCAGCAGACCGCGCCCGCCCCGAGCAAGGAAACCAGCGGGCAGGCAGCGAACAGCGAGGAGGCGGTGACCTCGAAGGTGCCGCTGGAGGACATCCGCCGCTTCGTCGCCGTGTACAACGCGGTGCGCGCGGCCTATGTCGACCCGGTCGATGACAAGAAGCTGATGCAGTCGGCGGTGCGCGGCCTGCTGCTCGACCTCGACCCGCACAGCACGTACTTCAACAAGGAAGACGCGCAGGCCTTCGACGAGCAGGCCAACGGCGCCTACGAGGGCATCGGCGTGGAGTTGCAGCAGCAGCCCGACAACGCCAGCATGAAGGTCATCTCGCCGATCGACGACACGCCGGCGGCCAAGGCCGGCATCCTCGCCGGTGACCTGATCATCGCCATCGACGGCAAGCCGATCAGCGCAATTGATGCCAGCGAACCGTTGCGTGGCCCAGCCGGCAGCAAGGTGGTGCTGACCATCGTGCGCGCGGGCAAGCCGAAGCCGTTCGACGTCAGCCTCACCCGCCAGACCATCCGCGTGACCAGCGTGCGCAGCCGCCTGCTGGAGCCGGGCTACGGCTACATCCGCCTGAGCACCTTCCAGGCCGACACCGGGTCGGACTTCCAGAAGCACCTGCAGCAGCTGCAGAAGCAGTCCGGTGGCCAGCTCAAGGGCCTGGTGCTGGATCTGCGCAGCAACCCGGGTGGGCTGCTGACTGCCGCGGTGCAGGTGGCCGACGACTTGCTCGACAAGGGCAACATCGTCAGCACCCGCGGCCGCATCAGCATCAGTGATGCACGGTTCGATGCGACGCCGGGCGATCTGTTGAAGGGCGCACCGGTGGTGGTGCTGGTCGATGCGGGTTCGGCCAGTGCCTCGGAAGTGCTGGCCGGCGCACTGCGCGACAACAAGCGCGCCCGCGTGGTCGGCAGCCGCACCTTCGGCAAGGGTTCGGTGCAGACCGTGCTGCCGCTGGACAACGGTGATTCGGTGAAGCTGACCACCGCGCGTTATTACACGCCCAGCGGAAAGTCGATCCAGGCCACGGGCATCGTGCCGGAGGTCGAACTGAAGCCTGCGGCGCGCCCGGAAGACGGGGCACTGCCGGCCAGCCTGAGCGATTACAGCGAAGCGACCCTGCCAGGCCATCTGCGCGGCGATGACGAAGGCACCGAGGGCTACCACGCCGGTGCGGTGCTGCCGGGCGATGGCCCGATCAACGACGCGCTGGCCGAGCTGAAGAACCCGGGTTCGGTGGCTGCACGCTTGAAGGCCGAAGCGGCGAAGGCGGATGCGGCCAAGGCCGCGAAGGCCGCTGCGGCGAAGCCGGAAGCGAAGGTCGAACCTAAGCCGGAAGCACAGCCGGAAGCAAAGCCCGCACCGGCCCCAGCGAAGCCGTGAGGTAGCGCCGGGCCATACCCGGCGTCGGCTCAAGGGCGGAAGAAGAAACCAAATGCCGGCCAGCGGCCGGCACTATCTGGGCCTCAGAAGCCGTGGCGCTTGCGCAGCCGGCGGGCGATCGCCGCGCGCACGTAGACCCCGTACACCAGGCCGAACACGAAGCCGCCGATGTGGGCCCACCAGGCCACCATGCCGAAGCTCGGGCCGATATGGGCGAACACCACCTGCAGCGCTGCCCACACGCCGATCAGCAGGTAGGCCGGGGCACGCACGAATTCCAGGAACAGGCCAAGCGGGATCACCACGCCCAGCCGCGCCCCCGGGAACAGGGCCAGGTAGGCACCGATCAGTGCCGAGACCGCGCCACTGGCACCGATGATGATCTGGTCCGGGCTGCCCATGGTGTAGATGGCCACCAGGTTGGACACCGCGCCGCCGACCAGGAACAGCAGCAGCAGGCGCCACGGGCCCAGCACCCGCTCGGCGGGCAGGCCGAAGATCAGCAGGAACACCAGGTTGCCCAGCAGGTGCGACCAATCGGCGTGCAGGAACAGGGCGGTGAACAGGCGCAGCACGCTGCCGTCCTGCAGCGTCGCCCACCAGTCGAGCGGGTGGGTCAGGCCGGTGGACAGGGCGCCCCAGTCCAGCCAGAGGCTGCCGCGGGCATCGTCCGGGCGCGAGATCGACCACAGGAACGCCAGCCATAGTGCCGCAAACAGCACGGGCGTGGCCCAGCGCAGGGCCGCCTTCTTGCGGGACGGGAGGGAGACGAACATGGCACTAGCCTAGCGTGCGGGCGCTTGCGACGGGGATTGTCCTGTTCAGCTTTTGAGACGGAAAAACCGACTGCGTCGTTATTGTTTCATTAACGGCTCTGGGTAATACTCGCATACGGCGTCGTATGTCGGGAGGGGAATCCGGCGCGCTTCGACGGGCCTCTGGGCCTGCCGGGCGCAGGCGCACTCAGAGCACCATCACCGCTTACCGGAGAGAGAGAACTACGATGCAAACCGCTTCCACCATTGCCCGACTGACCCTGCTGGCCGTCGGCGTTGCCGGTGCGCTGGCCGCCGCCGATGCCAATGCTGCCGCCTTCCAGCTGAAGGAAAACAGCGCCAAGGGCCTGGGCCGCGCGTTCGCCGGCTCCACCTCGACCGAAGGTGACGCCTCGGTCATCGCCACCAACCCGGCCTCCATGCGCCTGCTCGACGGCACCCTGATCCAGGGCGACGTCAGCGCCATCAGCTTCGGCGCCAAGTTCCGTGGCCAGGGCAAGTACGCCAACGGCGCTCCGATTTCCGGTGGCAACGGCGGCGATGCCGGCATGATCGCCCCGGTTCCGGCCGCCTACTTCCACCTGCCGTTCGGCGAGAAGGAGAACATGCACTTCGGCGCATCGCTGACCGTGCCGTTCGGCTTCAAGACCGAATACGACCGTGACTGGGTCGGCCGCTACAACGGCGTCAAGACCGAGCTGCAGGCGATCGACCTGGGCGTGGCGTTCTCCTATGACGTCAATCCGTACCTGTCGTTCGGTGCGTCGGTGTTCGCCGAGCGCCTTAACGTCGACCTGACCAACGCTGTCGACACCGGCACCGCGATCAACGCCACTGCCCAGCGCACCGCTGCGGCGCGCGTGCTGGCTGCCGGCGGCACCGCAGCCCAGGCTGCGGCGGCGTCGCAGGCGGCTGCACGCCAGGCTGCCCAGCTCGGCTTCTCGCCGGGTACCGCCGATGGCTACCTGCGCATCAAGGGCGATGAAGTGTCGGTCGGCTATACCCTGGGCATGACCGTCACCCCGGTGGAAGGCACCAACATCGCCTTCAGCTACCGCTCGAAGGTCGAGCACAAGATCACCGATGGCAAGGCGGACTTCACCATTCCGCAGAATGCGGCGGCCTTCCTGGCCACCGCTGCCCCGGGTACCTTCATCGACAGCAATGGTCGCGCGACCATCACCCTGCCGGCCAGCGCCACCGTGGGCTTCACCCACCGCGTGAACGACCAGTGGCAGATCATGGCCGAAGTCACGCGCACCGCGTGGAGCAAGTTCGACCAGGTCACCGTCGACTATGACTCCAACCAGCCGGACAGCGTGCTGCCGTTCCACTACCGCGACACCACCTTCGCGTCGATCGGTACCGATTTCCGCGTGAACGACAAGCTGACCCTGCGTGGCGGCCTGGCCTATGACCAGACCCCGACCACCGACGCCCACCGCGACGTGCGCGTGCCGGACACCACCCGCAAGTGGCTGTCGCTGGGCCTGACCTACGCCGCTTCGGACAAGATGGAGTACAGCGTGGGCTACACCCACCTGTTCACCAAGGATCCGAACGTGACCTCGACCTCGGCCACCGCCAACACCGTGACCGGCAAGTACAAGGTCAGCGGCGACGTGCTGGCGGCTTCGATGCAGTACAAGTTCTGAATCGGGCGATTGCCTGACGCAGTACGAAAGGAGGCCCCGCGCAAGCGGGGCCTTTTTTTTGCGGAGTGGTGTGGGCCATCCACGCACGTGGATCTACGCGACAATAGCGCGATGAACCTGTCCGACCCGAACTTCCAGCTGGAGCTGGCTGCCAACATCGCCGTCGCTGGCTCGATCCTGCTGGCCGGCCGCAACAACGTGCACACCTGGTGGCTGGGCATCGTCGGCTGCGCATTGTTCGCTGCGGTGTTCGAACGATCGCACCTGTATGCGGACATGGTGCTGCAGTTCTTCTTCATCGCCATCAGCGTGCTGGGCTGGTGGCAGTGGTTGCGTGGTGACCATGGCGCGCCGCTGCCGATCACCGCGCTGCGCCGACGTGCCTGGGCCTGGCTGGCGCCGCTGGCGGTAGTGGCCACCTTCAGCTACGGCTGGATGCTGACCCGCCTGACCAATGCCTACGCGCCGTACATCGATTCGGCGGTGCTGGTATTGAGCGTGATCGCGCAGATCCTGATGATGCGCCGCAAGCTGGAATCGTGGTGGGTGTGGCTGCTGGTGAACACCGTGGCGGTGCCGCTGTACTACAGCCGTGGCCTGCACCTGACCTCGATCCTGTACGTGGGCTTCTGGATCAATGCGCTGGTGGCCTTGCGCCACTGGCGGCACCTGATGCGTGACGAGGCCAAGACGGCCGATGCTGCTGCCTGAGCGCGTTGCACGCGGCCTGGTGGTGGGCAAGTTCTGCCCGCTGCATCTGGGTCACGAACACCTGATCGAGTTCGCCGCCACGCGCTGTACGCAGCTGCTGGTGATCGGCTGGTCGCAGCCGGGCTTTGCCGGCTACAGCGCCGAGCGTCGCGAGCGCTGGCTGCGTACGCGCTTCCCACAGGCGACGGTAGCGGTGCTGGATGACGCACGACTGGCGGCATTGTGCACGGAGCACGGTTTGCCCGTGCGAACGCTGCCGCAGGACAGCGACAACGAGCACGTGCAGCGCGAGTTCACCGCCTGGCTGTGCCTGAGCCTGTTCGGCGGGCCGGTGCAGGCGGTGTACACCGGCGAGGACTACGGTGACGGCTTCGCGCAGGCGTTGGCCACGCACTTCGGTGCGCCGGTACGCCATGAGCGGTTCGATCGCGCACTGGACGTCGGGCAGGCGTGTGGCACCCAGCTGCGCGCCGATCCACATGCGCACCGTCATGGCCTCGCACCGCAGGTCTATGCCGGCTATGTGCAGCGCGTGGCGTTCATTGGTGGCGAGTCCAGCGGAAAGACCACGCTGGCGCGCGTGATGGCCGAGCGCCTGCAGACCGCTTGGGTGCCGGAGTATGGCCGCACGCTATGGGAGCAGCAGGGCGGAGAGCTGACGCCAGATGATCTGCTTCGCATCGCAATGGCACAGCCGCAGCACGAAGACGAGACCGCACGGCATGCGCATCGCTGGCTGTTCTGCGATACCACGCCGCTGGTGACGCTGGGCTACAGCGGCTGGATGTCTGGTACGGCGCCGGAGGCACTGCGGCAGGCTGCATTGCGACCGTATGACCTGCTGTTCCTGTGTGCGCCGGATATCCCGTTCGACCAGGACGGCACGCGGGTGGGCGAAGCCTTCCGGGCGCAGCAGCATGCGTGGTACGTGCGCGAGCTGGAGGCGCGGGGAGTCGACTACGTGCTGCTGGAGGGGGGGCTGGAAGCGCGCATCGCGCGCGTGCACGGCGAGCTGGCGAAGCGGGCGGACAATCGGTTCAGTGTGGCCCAGCCTCTGTAGAGCGAGCCCACGCTCGGCTGTGCGAGGCAAACCGAGCGTGGGCCCGGCTCTACAGGAAGCAGAGCACAAAAAACCCCGCTTTCGCGGGGTTTTTCGTTCACTGCATCAACCGGGCGATCAGTCGCCCAGGGTCAGCAGCGAGGCGTTGCCGCCGGCGGCAGTGGTATTCACCGTCACCGTCTTTTCGGTGGCGAAGCGCAGCAGGTAGTGCGGGCCGCCGGCCTTCGGGCCGGTGCCGGACAGGCCCTGGCCGCCGAACGGCTGCACGCCGACCACCGCACCGATCTGGTTGCGGTTGACGTAGACGTTGCCGACATGGACGCCGTTGCTGATGCGGTCGACGGTCTCGTCGATGCGCGAATGCACGCCCAGGGTCAGGCCGTAGCCGGTGGCGTTGATCTGGTCGATCACCGCGTCGAGCTGGTCGCCCTTCCAGCGGATCACGTGCAGCACCGGGCCGAACACTTCCTTCTGCAGCTGGCCCAGGTCCTTCAGTTCGTACGCGCGCGGTGCGAAGAAGGTGCCGTTGGCGGCCTCGGCCGACAGCTCGGCGGCGGCGATCAGGCGCGCTTCGCGGTCCATGCGCTCAGCGTGGTCCTGCAGGATCTTCAGCGCATCTGCATCGATCACCGGGCCGACGTCGGTGGACAGCAGGCCGGGGTTGCCGACCTTCAGTTCCTTCATCGCACCGGCCAGCATGGTCATCACCTTGTCGGCGATGTCGTCCTGCACGAACAGCACGCGCGCGGCCGAGCAGCGCTGGCCGGCGGAGGTGAAGGCCGAACCGATCGCGTCCTTGACCAGCTGTTCCGGCAGCGCCGACGAATCGGCGATGAAGGCGTTCTGGCCGCCGGTTTCGGCAATCAGCACACCGATGGCGGCGTCACGCGCCGCCATCGCGCGGTTGATCGCACGGGCGGTGTCGGTGGAGCCGGTGAAGGCCACGCCGGCCACGCGCGGGTCGGCGGTCAGCGCGGCACCGACGGTAGCACCGTCGCCCGGCAGGAACTGCACCACCTCGGCCGGCACGCCGGCGTCGTGCAGCAGCTTCACCGCGTAGTAGCCGATCAGGTTGGTCTGCTCGGCCGGCTTGGCGATGACGCTGTTGCCGGCGGCCAGGGCGGCAGCGACCTGGCCCAGGAAGATCGCCAGCGGGAAGTTCCACGGGCTGATGCAAACGAACACGCCGCGGCCGTGCAGCTGCAGCTCGTTGGACTCACCGGTCGGGCTCGGCAGCTTCTCGGCGTGGCTGAACTGCTCGCGCGCCTGCTTGGCGTAGTAGCGCAGGAAGTCCACCGCTTCGCGCACTTCGGCGATGCTGTCGGGCAGGCTCTTGCCGGCTTCCTTCACGCACAGCGCCATGAATTCCGGCATGCGTGCTTCCAGCTGGTCGGCGGCGTGCTCGAGGATGGCGGCGCGGCTGGCGGCCGGGGTGCGGTTCCAGGCCGGCTGCGCGGCTACGGCATTCGCCAGGGCCTTCTGCACGGTGGCGGCGTCTGCGGCCAGCCACTGGCCAACTACTTCGCGGGTGTCGGCCGGGTTGGTCACCGGCAGCGCGGCGCCGGCCGGGTTGGCACCCGGCACCAGCGGCGCGGCCTGCCAGGGCTTCACAGCCGCGTTGATCTGCTCGGCCAGGGCGCGCAGTTCGTTGTCGTTGGCGAGGTTGGCGCCCATGGAGTTCTTCCTGTCGTGGTTCTGGCTGCGCAGCAGGTCAACCGGCAGCGGGATCTTGGGATGCGGAATCGAAGCGAACGAGGCGACCATCTCGACCGGATCGCGGATCAGGTCGGCGATCGGCACGCGCTCGTCGGTGATGCGGTTGACGAAACTGGAGTTGGCGCCGTTTTCCAGCAGGCGACGCACCAGGTACGGCAGCAGGTCTTCATGCGAACCGACCGGTGCATACACGCGGCAGGGCAGGCCCAGGCGGTCAGCCGGCACCACTTCGGCGTACAGGTCGTCGCCCATGCCGTGCAGCTTCTGGTGCTCGTACACGCCGCCGTTGGCGATGCTGCGCACGGCCGCGATGGTATGCGCGTTGTGCGTGGCGAACATCGGGTAGATCGCGTCGGCATGGGTGAACAGCCGCTTGGCGCAGGCCAGGTAGGACACGTCGGTGTTCTGCTTGCGGGTGAACACCGGGTAGCCCGGGTAGCCTTCGATCTGCGCGCGCTTGATCTCGGCGTCCCAGTACGCGCCCTTGACCAGGCGCACCTGCAGGCGGCGACCGGCGCGGCGCGCCATGTCGGCCAGGTGGTCGATCGTGTACGGGGTGCGCTTCTGGTAGGCCTGCACGACCACGCCGAAGCCATCCCAGCCGGACAGCGACGCGTCGGAGAACACCTGCTCGATGATGTCCAGCGACAGTTCCAGGCGGTCGGACTCTTCGGCGTCGACGGTGCAGCCGATGCCGTAGATCTTGGCCAGCTGCGCCAGTTCCAGCACGCCCGGCACCAGGTCCTTCAGCACGCGCTCGCGCTTGGCGTGCTCGTAGCGCGGGTACAGCGCCGACAGCTTGATCGAGATGCCCGGGGCATTGTTGACGTCGCCATCCGGACGGCCGCCGCGTGCCTTGTGATCGCCGCCGATGGCGTGAATCGCACGACGGTAGTCTTCCAGGTAGCGCAGCGCGTCCTTCATGGTCAGCGCACCTTCGCCGAGCATGTCGAAGGAGTATCGGTAGCTGGCGTTGTCGCCCTTGTGCGAGCGCGCGAGCGCTTCGCTGATGGTGCGGCCCATGACGAACTGGTGGCCCATGATCTTCATCGCCTGGCGCACGGCCAGGCGCACCACCGGCTCACCGACGCGGCCGACCAGGCGCTTGAACGCGCTGGGCGCATCGGCGCGGGTGGCGTCGTTCATCTGCACCAGCTTGCCGGTCAGCATCAGGCCCCAGGTGGAGGCATTGACCAGCACCGAGTCGCTGCCGCCCAGGTGCTTTTCCCAGTCGGCATCGGCCAGCTTGTCGCGGATCAGCTTGTCGGCGGTGTCCTGGTCCGGAATACGCAGCAGTGCCTCGGCCACGCACATCAGCAGCACGCCTTCCTCGCTGCCCAGGTCGTACTGGCGCATGAAGGCTTCGATGGCGCCCTGGTCCTTGGCGCGCACGCGCACGCGGCCGACCAGGTCGGCCGCCAGTGCCTGCACCCGGGCCTGCTCGTCGGCGGGCAGGCGGGCCTGCGCCAGCAGCTCGCGCACGTGGGTGGCCTCGTCCTTCAACCAGGCGTCGGTGATGGCCTGGCGGAACGGGTTGGGGGGCGCCGGCAGTTCCGGCGACAGCAACGCGCCGGGACGCGGGGCGTCGTGGGCTGCAGGGGAGGAGGAAGGTGCGTTCATGCCGGTCCGGCCAGTGGAAAACTTGGCGATTTTAATCATTTTTGCGGGTTGCGGAAGTGCCCAGCAGCCACCTTCTTGAAGCGCTGATAGCCAATAGCTGCGGTGGATTCAGCGTGTTCAGCAAGTGCGGAGGAGTTTATGCCGAATTCGTCATTCGTGCCGCCGACCTCATGCTGTGTTGCAGCATCGGAAAATGTGTGAATGCACCCTTGCTACCGGCGAGAGGGCGGGGCTACCATCGAGGCGTTTCCCGCGGCAGGAACGCGGTTGCGACATGATCGAGGTGCTTCCAGCTCCGGATGGGTCAGGTACGCAGCTGCGGCTGCGTCCCCCACGGGCGCTCGATGCCCGGCAGTTCGTCCTGTTGTTCACCGTGTTGTCGGGTGCGATGTGGCTGGTGTCCGCCCTCGGGTGGTTGGCCGGCAATGCATTCGCCCCCCTGTTCGCGCTGCTGTACAGCCTGGTGCTGGCGGCCGCGCTGCGTGCCTTGTGGCGCAGCGGTGAACGGCAGGAGGAGATCCGGGTAGTGCCGGCGTACGTGGAGGTCATCCCCGTACCCGGTGGATCGCCGGTGTTCCGGGCCCATCCCCACTGGGTGCGCCTGCTCACCGACGATGAGAGGGTCCGGCTGGCATCCAGCGGCCGGCAGGTGGAGGTGGGGAGTTTCCTCGCGCCGGCCGAACGTCAGACGCTCGCAGAGACACTTGAAAGCTTGCTCGCCGCCAGCGATGGCGGCAACCGACGACGCTAAGGGTCTAGGCAATGAAGCAAAGCAGCAGGTGGGGCACGAAGTGCGTGAACGCGGTCGCCGCGATGCTGGCGACCGGGGGACTGATGCCGGCGTTGGCCTGGGCCCAGGCGGCCGATCCGAAGCCGTGGCAGCTGAACATGGGCAAGGGGGTGACCCAGACCTCGCGCCTGGCCTGGGAATCGAACAACCTGTCGTTGATCATCTGCACGGTGATCGGCGTCATCGTGTTCGGGGCGATGGCCTACGCCATCTTCAAGTTCCGCAAATCCAAGGGCGCGGTCGCGGCCACCTTCAGCCACAACACCAAGGCCGAGATCATCTGGACAGTGATCCCGGTGATCATCCTGATCGTGATGGCATGGCCGGCCACGGCCAACCTGATCAAGATGTACGACACCCGCGATGCCGAGATGACGGTGAAGGTCACCGGCTACCAGTGGATGTGGAAGTACGAATACCTCGGCGAGAACGTCACCTTCACCAGCCGCCTGGACCGTGAGTCCGACCGGGTGCGGCAGAGCGGCATCGTGCCGACCCGCGAAAGCCATCCGCACTACCTGCTGGATGTCGACAACCGCCTGGTGCTGCCGGTCGATACCAAGGTGCGTTTCGTCATCACCTCCGACGACGTGATCCACGCCTGGTGGGTGCCGGCGCTGGGCTGGAAGCAGGACGCCATCCCCGGCTTCATCAACGAAGCCTGGACCAGCATCGAGCAGCCCGGTGTCTACCGCGGCCAGTGCGCCGAGCTGTGCGGCAAGGACCACGGCTTCATGCCGATCGTGGTCGAGGCGGTGTCCAAGGAGGACTTCAGGAAGTGGCTGGCGCAGCGCAAGCCGGCGCCGCCCGCCGAGCCCACCACGCCTGCGGCACCTGCCGAACCGACTGCACCGACGGGCGAGGCACCGGCCGCGCCTGCTGCTGCAGAAGCCGGCAGCGCGCCTGCCACCGCGGCCAGCGGAGCGTGATGTAAAGCCCGCGGCCGTTCGCGGCCGCGGTGACAACCGATTCTGAGAGGTGTTTTGCAATGGCGCACTCGGCAGTTGGGCACGACGATCACCATCACCACCAGAGCTTCTTCGAACGTTGGTTCTTCTCGACCAACCACAAGGACATCGGCACGCTGTACCTCGGTTTCAGCTTCATCATGTTCATCATCGGCGCGGCGATGAGCGTGGTGATCCGCGCAGAGCTGGCGCAGCCGGGCCTGCAGTTCGTCAAGCCCGAGTTCTTCAACCAGATGACCACCGTGCATGCGCTGGTGATGATCTTCGGTGGGGTGATGCCGGCCTTCGTCGGACTGGCCAACTGGATGATCCCGCTGCAGATCGGCGCGCCGGACATGGCGCTGCCACGCATGAACAACTGGTCGTTCTGGTTGCTGCCGGTGGCTTTCAGCCTGCTGCTGCTGACCCTGTTCCTGCCGGGCGGTGCACCGGCCGGTGGCTGGACGCTGTACCCGCCGCTGTCGCTGCAGGGCGGCTACAACGTTGCCTTCAGCGTATTCGCCATCCACGTGGCCGGCATCAGTTCGATCATGGGCGCGATCAACATCATCGCCACCGTGCTCAACATGCGTGCGCCGGGCATCGACCTGCTGAAAATGCCGATCTTCTGCTGGGCCTGGCTGATCACCGCCTTCCTGCTGATCGCGGTGATGCCGGTGCTGGCCGGTGCGGTGACCATGCTGCTGACCGACAAGTTCTTCGGCACCAGCTTCTTCAACGCCGCCGGTGGCGGTGACCCGGTGATGTACCAGCACATCTTCTGGTTCTTCGGCCATCCCGAGGTCTACATCATGATCCTGCCCGCCTTCGGCGTGGTCAGCGAGATCATCCCGACCTTCAGCCGCAAGCCGCTGTTCGGCTACCAGGCGATGGTGTACGCCACCGCCGCGATCGCCTTCCTGTCGTTCATCGTCTGGGCCCACCACATGTTCACCGTGGGCATGCCGCTGGGCGGCGAGATCTACTTCATGTTCGCCACCATGCTGATCTCGATCCCGACCGGGGTGAAGGTGTTCAACTGGGTCAGCACGATGTGGCGTGGCTCGCTGACGTTCGAGGCACCGATGCTGTGGTCGGTGGCCTTCGTCATCCTGTTCACCATCGGTGGCTTCTCCGGCCTGATGCTGGCGATCGTCGCCGCCGACTTCCAGTACCACGACACCTACTTCGTGGTCGCCCACTTCCACTACGTGCTGGTGACCGGTGCGGTGTTCGCGCTGATCGCCGCGGTGTACTACTGGTGGCCGAAGTGGACCGGGCGGATGTACAGCGAGAAGTGGGCCAAGGTGCACTTCTGGTGGTCGATCGTATTCGTCAACCTGTTGTTCTTCCCGCAGCATTTCCTCGGCCTGGCCGGCATGCCGCGTCGCATTCCCGACTACAGCGTGGCCTTCGCCGACTGGAACCTGATCAGCTCGATCGGTGCGTTCGGCATGTTCGTCACCCCGTTCATGATGGCCGCGATCCTGCTGTCGTCCCTGCGCAACGGCGAGAAGGCCGAGGCCCGTTCCTGGGAAGGCGCGCGCGGCCTGGAGTGGACGCTGCCGTCGCCAGCACCGGCACATACCTTCACCACGCCGCCGACCATCCGTCCGGGAGATCTGGCGCATGACGACATCACGCATTGAGGTGGGGCATGCATAACGAGAGCCCGCTGCCGATCGGTAGAGTCGACTGTCAGTCGACTCGCGAAGTGCAGCCGACTAACAGTCGGCTCTACCAAAGCCAAAGCCAAAGCCAAAGCCAAAGCCAGACCGAAGCCCAACGCCACGGCATCGAACAGCAACGGCAGCGCGCCAGGCGCACGGCGATGTGGGTCGGCGCCATCGCCGTGCTGGTCTACGTCGGCTTCATCCTCAGCGGGGTGATCGGCCGATGAGCGAGGCGCCAGCCAGCACACCATCACGCAGTGCGGGGCTGCCGCGCCTGATCGGTGTGGCGGTGGCGGTGTTCCTGCTCACGTTCTCGCTGGTGCCGCTGTACCGCATCGCCTGCGAAAAGGTGTTCGGTGTACGCCTGGAACGCGGCCCCGGCAGCGAGGCCAGCACCGGCGCCGCCACCGGCAAGCGCACCGTGCGCGTGGAGTTCGATGGCGGCGTCAATTCGCGCCTGCCCTGGTCGTTCCATCCCGAGCAGTTGACCATGGACGTGGTGCCCGGCGAACTCAACGAAGCGCTGTACTTCGCCCGCAACGACAGCCAGCAGGCGGTGGTCGGCAGTGCGGTGCCTTCGGTGGCGCCGGCGCGTGCCTCGGGCTTCTTCAGCAAGACCGAATGTTTCTGTTTCACCGCGCAGACGCTGCAGGCCGGCGAGAAGCGCGACATGCCGGTGCGTTTCATCGTCGATCCGGACCTGCCGCCGGAGATCAAGACGATCACCTTGTCCTACACCTTCTATCGCAACGACGCGCTGTCCGATCGGCTGGCCCCGGCCGCCACTTCGGAAGGCGCGCACGCCGCACCCTGACCCGGATACCGACATGGCCCAGACACCGACCGACGCCAACGTGTACTTCGTCCCGGCCCAGAGCAAATGGCCGTTCGTGGGTTCCATCGCGATGATGGTGACCATGGTGGGCGTGGCCAGCTGGCTCAACGATGCCAGCTGGGGGCGCTGGACGTTCTACATCGGCATCGCGATGCTGGTGCTGACCCTGTTCTGGTGGTTCAGCGACGTGGTGCGCGAGTCGCAGGCGGGCAACTACAACCACCAGGTCGATGGCTCGTTCCGGATGGGGATGATCTGGTTCATCTTCTCCGAAGTGATGTTCTTCGGCGCCTTCTTTGGCGCGCTGTTCTACACCCGCAACCTGGGCCTGTCGTGGCTGAGCGGCGAAGGCCGCGGGGTGATGACCAACGAGCTGCTCTGGCAGGGTTATTCCGCCGGCTGGCCGACCAACGGCCCCGCGGCGATCGGCGGCGCGTTCCAGACCATCCCGGCCTGGGGCCTGCCGCTGATCAACACGCTGATCCTGCTCACCTCCGGCGTGACCCTGACCATCGCCCATCACGCACTGAAGGCCGGCAACCGCCGCCAGCTGCTGATCTGGCTGGGCCTGACCGTGGTGCTCGGCCTGGGCTTCCTGACCCTGCAGGCGGAGGAGTACATCCACGCCTACAAGGAACTGAACCTGACGCTCGGCTCGGGCATCTACGGTTCGACGTTCTTCATGCTGACCGGCTTCCACGGCGCGCACGTGCTGCTGGGCACGATCATGCTGATCGTGATGTGGCTGCGTTCGGCCAAGGGACACTTCACCCGCGACAACCATTTCGGTTTTGAAGCGGCCGCGTGGTACTGGCACTTCGTCGACGTGGTGTGGCTGATGCTCTTCATGTTCGTCTACGTGCTTTGACCGCGCACGCATCGGTGGCCTCAGCCGCCGATGCCGTGCGGTTTGATCCAACCCATGTAGATGCTCACGATCACCAGCAGGATCAACGCAACCGACACCGC
Source organism: Stenotrophomonas sp. YJH_SMC_64 (assembly GCF_059371375.1). Taxonomy (NCBI): domain Bacteria; kingdom Pseudomonadati; phylum Pseudomonadota; class Gammaproteobacteria; order Lysobacterales; family Lysobacteraceae; genus Stenotrophomonas; species Stenotrophomonas sp. YJH_SMC_64. The sequence goes on from NZ_JCAFUN010000026.1 coordinate 18,586, forward strand.
GATGCGGCGCGTCAGTGCGTTGACCGTGCGCTTGGTCTGGCCGCGGTCGACCAGCAGGTAATACAGGCCGGCGCCCAGATTCCAGACGATGACGATCAGAAACGCGATTACCAGCAGGGTCTTCAGCGAATCACTCATGCGCGGCTCGAGGGCAGGGTGGATGCGCCTATCTGACCGCGTTTGCGCGGACTTGTCATGATGCGCCAGCACACGCGCGTGATCGGATGGCTGCTGGCGGTGCTGGCAATGGTTGGTTTCACCGCATTGGGGCTGTGGCAGCTGCAGCGCATGCATGCCAAACAGGCAATGTTGGATGCACAAGGTCCAGCTGTGGCACAGGCGCTGCCACTGGCGCAGGCCCTGGTTGCACCTGGCGCCTTGCACGGCGTGGCCGACCACGGCCGTTTCCTGCCCGGCGTGGTGCTGCTGGACAACCAGACCCGGCACGGCCGCGCGGGCGTGAAGATCTATCGCCCGTTCCGCAGTGACGAGGGCAGCGTGCTGCTGGTCGATCTGGGCTGGCGCGCGCTGCCGCCCGATCGCACCCTGCCGGAGCTGCCGGCACCGCCTTCGCCGGTGGCGGTGCGTGGCCTGCTGGCGCCGCCGCCCTCAGCGGGGCTGGCCCTGGGCCCGGCGTTCTCCGCTACCGATGAGGCCGGGCGTTGGCTGGCCAGCCGCTTGCCCGCCGAGGGCCTGGCGGCGGCGCTTGGCCTGCCGGCATTGCCCGATCGCGTCCTGCGACTGGACCCGGCGCTGCCCTTCGGCGACGAACGCGACCTGGACCTGCTGCCGAACACGCTGCCGCCGCAGCGCCACCTGGGCTACGCCGTGCAGTGGTTCGGCCTGGCCCTGACCGTGCTGGTGGTCGCGCTGGTACTGGAGTGGCGCAGGCGACGTGCTGCCCGGTAGTGCCGGCCGCTGGCCGGCAACCCCCGCATTCCTGGATGCCGGTCGGCGGCCGGCGCTACCGCGGCGTCACACCCGCATCCCTCACCCAACCATGAGAAAATGCCCCGCATGAACACTGCTACGTCCCCGCAGGCGCGCGGCTCCGGCCGCCGGACCCTGGTGCTGCTGTTTGCCGTGTTCTTCGGGGCGATGGCATTGGCTGCCGTGCTGCGCTTCTCTGGCTGGCAGCCCACCGGGCACCGCAATGCCGGCCAGCTGCTGAAGCCGCCTGTGGACCTGCGCCAGCAGGCGCCGACCCTGGCCAACGGCCAGCCGTACCCGTGGAACCCCGAGGCCCGCACCTGGCGCCTGCTGGTGGCGCCGGCCGGTGCCTGCGACGCCCAGTGCGTCACTTTGTCGCAGGGACTGGGCAAGGTGTGGCAGCTGTTCGGTCATAACGCCGATAATGTCGAAATCCTGTGGCTGGGAACGCCACCGGCGTCGATCGCCTCGCTGCCCGCGCTGCGGCCGCTGGCTCCGTCGCCAGCACTGCGCGCGGCCCTGCCCGGCGTCGACGATCCGGCTGGCCTGCCGGTCTACGTGATCGATCCGAACGGCTTCGTGATCATGCGTCATGCCCCGGGCACCGACCTCGGTGGCCTGCGCAAGGACATGGCCACGTTGCTGAAACTGAAGTGAGTCCCGTTTGATGAGCCTTTCCGCGCGTCCGGCGCTGCACCGCAATTTCCACCGCCTGGCGTGGTTCGCCATGATCATGACCGCGAGCACGATCATGTTCGGCGCCTTCGTGCGCCTGTCCGATGCCGGCCTGAGCTGCCCGGACTGGCCGACCTGCTATGGCCAGGCCACCTGGCCGCAGCACGTGGAAGAGACCATCGGCCACCCGGCGGCGGAGATCCGCCCGCTGGAGACCCACAAGGCCTGGCGTGAACAGGTGCACCGCTTCCTGGCCGGCGCACTGGGCATCGAGATCCTGACCCTGGCGCTGCTGGCCACGCGCAAGCGGCGATTCGGAAGCACGGCGGTGGTGACCGCCTGCGTGCTGGTGGCCGCCGGCATACCCCTGTACATGATGGGCTGGCATGGCACCGCCAGTACCTTGGCTCTGATCGGCGAGGCGATCCTGCTGATCGCCGCGCTGCGCTGGAGCAACATCGACCTGGCGCGCGCTGCACTGCTGACCCTGGCCGTGGTGATCTTCCAGGCCCTGCTGGGCATGTGGACGGTGACCCTGCTGCTCAAGCCCATCGTGGTGATGGGGCACCTGCTGGGCGGCATGCTGATGTTCGCGCTGCTGGTCTGGATGGCCTGGCGCGCCACGCACATGCCGATCACCCTGGCCGAAGCACCGAAGCTGAAGTGGGTGCTGCGCATCGGCGTGGCGGTGCTGGTCACCCAGATCGCACTGGGCGGATGGGTCAGTGCCAACTATGCGGCGCTGGCCTGCGGCGGCGGCAGCGCCTCGCTGGACAACTTCCCGCGCTGTGCCAACCAGTGGTGGCCGCAGCACAACTTCGTCGAAGGCTTCACCCTGTGGCGCGGCATCGGCGTGGATTACGAAGGCGGCGTGCTGGATGGCGCCTCGCGTATCGCCATCCAGATGGCGCACCGGCTGTTCGCGGTGGTGGTGGCCGTCTACCTGCTGTGGCTGGGCGTGCGCCTGTTCCGCTTGCCGAGCATGCGTGGCTGGGCCAGCGCGCTGATCGCGCTGCTGCTGCTGCAGGTCACCCTCGGCATCCTCAACGTGAAGCTGGCGCTGCCGCTGGAAGTGGCGGTGGCCCACAACGGCGTGGCCGTTGCCCTGTTGTTCGTGCTGGTCAGCCTGCTGGCCCGCCTGCGCGCCCCGGACTGACTCCATGTTTTCCAATTACCGCCAGTACTGGGACCTGACCAAGCCCAAGGTCGTTGCCCTGATCGTCTTCACCGCCCTGGTCGGCATGGTCCTGGCCATTCCGGGCGTGCCGAGCTGGGAGCAGGTGCGCGCCGGCGTGCTCGGTTTCCTCGGCATCTGGCTGGCGGCCTCGGCCGCAGCCGCCATCAACCAGCTCCTGGACGCACACATCGATGCGCAGATGGCGCGCACCTCGTGGCGTCCGCTGGTGGTGGGCAAGGTCAAGCCGTGGCAGGTGCTGGTGTTCGCCGGCGTGCTGATCGTGCTGTCGATGACCATCCTGGTGCTGTGGGTGAACCTGATCACCGCCGTGCTGACCTTCGCCTCGCTGATCGGCTACGCGGTGATCTACACCGTGTACCTCAAGCGTGCGACCTCGCAGAACATCGTCATCGGTGGCCTGGCCGGCGCGATGCCGCCGATGCTGGGCTGGGCCGCAGTGACCGGCATGCAGGGTTCGTCGGACTGGGCGTACTCGTCGCTGCTGGTGCTGATCATCTTCATCTGGACCCCGCCGCACTTCTGGGCGCTGGCGATCTTCCGCCGCGAGGATTACGCCAAGGCAGAGATCCCGATGCTGCCGGTGACCCACGGCGTGGTGCATACCCGCAAGCAGATCATGGTGTATTCGGTGGTGCTGGCGCTGGTCTGCCTGCTGCCGTACCTGGTGGGCATGAGCGGTGCGTTCTACCTGGGCGGCGCGATCGTGCTCAACGCGGTGTTCCTCTGGTATGCCTGGCGCATGCTCAACCCGCCGGACGAATTGTTCTCGATGAAGATGTTCTATTACTCCATCGTGTACCTGATGGCGCTGTTCGCCTTCCTGCTGGTGGACCACTGGATCCTGCCCTGGCTGTGAGGGGCTGCCCTTTGTAGAGTCGAGCCACGCTCGACTCAGGCCCGGTCTGATGGCGGGAGCATCCACGCACGGCGTGGATCTACTTGAACCGCGGTTGCTGCGTCGCCATTGCTGTTCCTGACCGCAAAGGAAAGGAAGGCGCAGGGATGCATTCGATCTTCCGTTGGACCACCGCGCTGCTGCTGGCGCTGGGTGTGGCCCTCACCGCGCATGCCGATGACACCGCCGCGCAGATCCGCCAGCATGCCGGTGAGCACCGCCTGCTGGTACTGGGCGAATTCCATGGCACCCGCGAGACCCCGTTGCTGGTACGCCAGCTGGTGGACGACTACAGCCGCAACGGCCCGGTCCTGATGGCGCTGGAACTGCCACGGGCCGAGAACCCTGTGCTGCGCGACTATCTGGAATCCGATGGCGGGGCCAGGGCGCGCCGGCACCTGCACGGCCGCGCGTTCTGGACCGTGCGCGATGACCAGCATGATGGTCGCCGCAGCCGCGACATGCTGGCGATGATCGAAGGCCTGCGTGTGCTGAAGACGCAGGGGCGCGTGATCGAAGTGGTTGGCTATGACGTCAATGCCAGCAGTGGCGGCAACCAGGCGCGCGATGACTTCATGGCAGCCGAGTTGCGACGGCTCTATCGAGGGTTGCCAGGCAATGCACGCATGCTGGTGCTGACTGGCAATGTCCACGCCATGCTGCGGCGGCCGGAAGGTATGCCGCCGGAAATGCAGAGGCAGCCGATGGCCTCCCAGCTGCGGGATCTGGATATCTACAGCGTGCGGTTGGGTGCGCTGCGTGGCCAGGCGTGGGCGTGCGCGGACCGTTGCATGGCGCGGCCACTTCCAGAGCAGGTGGCCCCGCGGCTGCGGGGCGATACCCATGCGGAACGGGCGTACGACCTGTGGGTGTGGATGCCGGAGCTGAGCGTCGGCACGCTCGTGGATCCGTAGCGTCAGGCAACCCATCCACGCATGGCGTGGATCTACTGGTGGTTCACGCCATCCGTGGTTTGGAGTAGCAACTGTCTTGTCAGGGGCAGCCGAGGGCCACCTCGGCGTCTCGCTTACGGGCGTTGAGGATCACCAGCATTTTGCGCATGACCGCCACGAGCGCCACCTTGCTCGCTTTGCCCTTGGCCTTCAGGCCAGCGTAAA
>NZ_JCAFUN010000027.1:0-23366 GCF_059371375.1 Stenotrophomonas sp. YJH_SMC_64
GACTATGGACGGTCAAACGGGCATTTTTATAGTGGTTCATCCGGGCTCTTTGGGGTCTGGAGAGGTGTGGTAACCACCATTTTCCAAAGATGTCCCGGATGAACAACGTACAGAGAGATCACAACTAACAGTCGACTCTACACGCCCCGGATCCCGGCTGTTGCTGTGGTTATGAACGGTCCAACCAGTCCGGCGCGATGCCCTGCGCCTTCTGCCAGCGTCGCAGCAGGGTGGCGCGTGGCACGAGGTAGTGATCCTGCAGCACACGCGCCTGGCGGATGCGGTCCAGGCGGAAATGGCGGAAATCCTCGCGGCGCTCGCACCACGCCGCCAGCATCGGCACCTCATCGAAGTAGCCCAGCGCGAACGGCCAGACGATCCGCTCGCTGCGCTGGCCGTGCGCGTCCTCGTAGCCGAACTTCAGGCGCTGCTGTGAACCGACAGCCTCTCGCACGGCCTGCAGACGAGCTGGGGGAACCTTGGCCGCCGCACGCGAAGGGCCCACCCGCAGGCCACTGTCACGCAAGGCCTCGCGCCGCGCTGCGGGCAACACATGCGCGATACGCGCCAGGGCATCGCGTGCGGCCTCGGCCAGCGCCGGCTCGGTGCGCGCGGCGACCCAGCGCAGGCCCAGCACCAGCGCATCGATCTCGGCCGGCGGCAGGGTCATCGGTGGCAGGGTGTCGCTCGGCGCCAGCTGGTAGCCGACGCCGGCCTCGCCACGCAGGTCGGCGCCCTGCTCACGCAGGGTCTCGATATCGCGGTACAGCGTGCGCAGGCTGATGCCCAGCGCTTCGGCCAGCGTCTGCCCGGCCACCGGCCGCCGATGGCGGCGCAGCAGCTGCAGCAACTGGGTCAGGCGCAGCGCACGTGACATCAGCCGACCAGTGCGCTCGATGCAACCACGTGCTCACCCGGCCGCGGGGCCAGCGCGGCCTCGACCAGTGCCTTGGCGATCTCGCTGGCCGGGTTGATCCGCCACGCCCGTGGCAACATCGGCCCCAAGGCACCCAGCACCATCAGCGCCAGGCGCTCGCCACGACGCACCTCGTTGCGCTCGCCCCCGATCAGCCCTGGGCGGACCAGGGTCAACGAATGGAAGCCCAGCGCACGAAGGTCACGTTCCAATTCACCCTTCACCCGGCTGTAGAAGATCGACGACTGCGGGTTGGCACCGGCCGCGGAATTCAGCACATAAGTCTGCGCGCCCTGTGCCTGTGCGAGCCGCGCGAACGCCAGCGGGTAGTCATGATCGATGCGGTGGAAAGCCTCGCGGCTGCCGGCCTGGGCAATGGTGCTGCCGAGCGCGCAGATGACCGCGTCCACGCGCGCCCATGCTGGCGAAGTGGGCAACGCGTCGAAGGCCAGTACCGGGTTCTCCAGCTTCCGGTGGGTCATGCCCAACGGGCGGCGGGTGGGCGCCACCACGCCACTGCAGCGCGGGTCGTCCAGCAGCCGGGGCAGGGCCAGCCCGCCGACCAGGCCGGTCGCCCCCAGCAACATCACGCGCATCACCACCTCCACTGCGGCATCCTGTCGCCCATCCTAGCCGTTCAAGCCGTCGGCGACCGCGCCGATATGCTGGAACCAGTCCCTGCCAGCCCCAGGATTCGCTCCATGACGGACCAGCCCGACCACCGCCCTGCCCCCGGTACCGCCCTTGGGCCGCCGGCACGCGTGCGCGCGGTGGTGGACGATGGGCTGGGCGACCGCGTGGTACTGCAGGGCGGTGGTGGCATGGCGCTGCAGCAGCTGTTCGCCGGCGCCGACGCGCCGGAACCGCTGCTGGCCGCCTTCGCCAACGGCATGGCCACCCTGCCCGGCGAACTGGGTGACATGGGCGACCGCCTGCAGTCGGCGCAGGCCAGTGCCGATTGGCCGCGCTACGGGCGCGCGATGCGGCAGCTGATCGACAAGTACATCCGCACCATCGAACAGCATTCGCCGGACGGTCAGCCGGAAAGCCTGCGCCTGTCCGAGCAGCTGCGGCTGCTGCTGGGTGGCGCCGTGGTGGCCCTGCTGCAGCACGACCCGGATCTGCGCGAACAAGCGCAGGCCCTGGCCACGCGCCTGCGCCAGTGGCAGCCGGGTACCGCACTGGAGCCGATCGAGCAGGGCGTGCGCGAACTCGGGCACCAGGTCGGCGTGCGTGCCGAGAGCTGGCAGGAGCAGCAGGCGCTGCTGCTGGAACTGTTCGCGCTGCTGTTGGAAAACGTGAGCGAGCTGCTGGACGACCGCAGCTGGCTGCAGGGCCAGATCGCGGCGGTGCGCCAGCTGCTGGACGGGCCGCTGGAAGCCGAGGCAGTCGAGCGCACCCGTGCCGAACTGCGCGAAGTGATCTACAAGCAGGGCCTGCTGCGCCAGGGCATCGACGATTCGAAGGCGGCGATGCGCGGGTTGATGGGCGAGTTCATCGAGCGCATGGATGGCATGGCCACCAGCACCGGCGAATACCACGACCGCATCGGCAGCTACGCACTGCAGCTGCGCGAGGCGCGTAGCATCGCCGACCTCAACCAGCTGCTGCAGGACGTGATGCGCGACACCGGCAAGGTGCAGCAACAGGCCGCGCAGGCCCGCGATCACCTGGCCAATGCGCGGCAGGAAGTGGAACGCGCCGAACAGCGCATTGCCGAGCTGGAGCAGGAACTGCGTGCCGCCGGTGACCTGGCGCGTATCGATCCGCTGACCCAGGCGCTGAACCGCCGCGGCCTGGACGAACTGCTGCAGCGTGAACTGGCGCGTGCTGCGCGCAACAACTCACCGCTGGGCGTGGCGGTGATCGACCTGGATGATTTCCACCTGACCAACGAGGCGCACGGCCACGCCGGCGGCGATGCGTTGCTGCAGCACCTGGTGGCCGTTTGCAGGCTGCTGCTGCGCGCTACCGACGGCATCGCACGGCTGGGTGGCGACGAGTTCGTGCTGGTGCTGCCGGAAACCCAGGGTGCCGACAGCATGGCCACCGTGCAGCGCCTGCAACGCTCACTGGCGCACCGTGTGCTGACCGTGCAGGACCGCCGCGTGCCGGTGCACTTCAGCGCCGGGCTGGCGCAATGGCAGCCGGGCGACGATACCGAGGCCCTGCTGCGCCGTGCGGATGACGCGTTGTATGCGGCCAAGCGACAGGGCAAGAACCGCGTGCAGGCGGGCTGACCGTCCGGCCCGTCGCGAACCGCTTTGGTAGGTGCCAACCTTGGTTGGCACGAGCGCCAAACAAAGCGCCGACCAAGGTCGGCCTCTACCTTGCGACCCGCCGGTGATTACTTGCCGCGCAGCTTCTGGAACCCGGTCACGGCCGCCAGCACGATGGCGCCGGCGATGATGCCGACCACCATGTTACCCACCGCGCTGACCAGCCAGCCCCACTGCCCCTCGCCGCCCATCGCCTGTACTGCGTGGTGCAGCGCCGGCACGTTGTGCACCAGGATGCCTCCGCCCACCAGGAACATGGCAATGGTGCCGGCCACCGACAGGAACTTCATCAGCCACGGCGCCGAGGCCACCAGGCCGCGACCGAAGGCGGCCACGGCCCCACCCTTGCGCGACAGGTACAGGCCGACGTCATCAAGCTTCACGATGCCCGCCACCAGCCCATAGACGAAGACCGTCATCGCCAGTGCAACCACGGCCAGCGTGACCAGCTGGTTGGTGAACGATGCGGTGGCGACCACGCCCAGGGTCAGTACGATGATCTCGGCCGACAGGATGAAGTCGGTGCGGATCGCGCCTTTCACCTTGTCCTTCTCCCACGCCACCATGTCCACCTGCGCGTCGGCCAGCGCCTTGCGCCGCTCGGCCTGATGCTCGGCGTCGTCCTCGGCTGAGTGCAGGAACCGGTGCGCCAGCTTCTCAACGCCCTCAAAGCACAGGAACGCGCCGCCGATCATCATCAGCGGCACGATCAGCGGCACGTTCCAGCCGCGGCTGTGCAGCCAGGCCTCCAGCGCACTGATCGCCAATGCTGCCGGCACCAGGATCACCTTGTTGACCAGCGAGCCCTTGGCCACCGCCCACACCACCGGCAGTTCGCGGTTGGCGTTGACCCCGGTGACCTGCTGCGCGTTCAGCGCCAGGTCGTCGCCCAGCACGCCGGCGGTTTTCTTCGCCGCGACCTTGGTCAGGACCGAGACATCGTCGAGGAGGGTGGCGATATCGTCGAGCAGGGCGAACAGGCTGGCACCGGCCATGGGAAGTCCAGAGAGGGAATGAGCGGATTCTGACCGATCCGGTGTGGACTGCGGAAGACGTCGGATTCACCGCGTGCCCACCGCCCCCCGGCGACACTGCGGAATCCGGACATCGCCGGCCCGTGGCCGGCGCTACCTGTCTTCGTCGCATGGGAGTTCCGCTTGAGCAATCCGCCCACCGCCAATGGCAATCCTCCGCTGGTCAAAGGCATGAACCGGCGCAGCCAGATCCTGCGCCTGCTGATGCGCTATCGCCATTCAGGGGTGTTCTCGGGCATGAACCTGGATGCCGCAGGCAATCCAGCCGACGTTCCCGCGGACGGCAACCCGGAACAGTTCGTCAGCGACCTGGAAGCGCTGGGCCCGACCTTCGTCAAGCTGGGCCAGATGCTGTCCACGCGCCCGGACATGGTGCCGGTGGAGTTCGCCACAGCCCTGGAGCGCATGCAGGAAAAGGTGGCCGAGATTCCGGTCGAGCGCATCCATGCGATCGTCGAGCAGGAGCTGGGCGCACCGGTGAACAAGCTGTTCGCCTCATTCGATCCCGAGCCGCTGGGCTGTGCCTCGATCGCGCAGGTGCATCGCGCGGTGCTGCACGACGGACGCCAGGTGGCAGTGAAAGTGCAGAAGCCTGAAGTGGCTGCACAACTTCGCTCGGACCTGGAGGCGCTGCGCAGCTTCGCGCTGGCCGCCGACCACCTGACCCAGGTGGGCCGCCGCGTGCGCCTGCGCGACTGGCTCAACGAGTTCGCAAAGACCCTGATGCAGGAGCTGGACTACCACGCCGAGGCCGAGAACCTGGCCCGTTTCGGCCGACACCTGAAGCCGTTCCGCCGCCTGTGGATTCCGCAGCCGCTGTGGGACTACAGCAGCCAGCGCGTGCTGACCATGGAACTGGCCACCGGCGTGCGCGTGGATGCGATTCCCGATGTGCGCCGTACCGAACAATCGATGGACCCGCTGGCGGCGGCGCTGATCCGCGGCTACCTGGACCAGATCTTCGTGCACGGCGAGATCCACGCCGACCCGCACCCCGGCAACCTGCGGGTGATGCCCGATGGACGGCTGGCGATCTTCGACCTGGGCATGGTCGCGCACATGCCGCCGCGCCTGCGCGAACGGCTGCTGAAGATCCTGTTCGCCGCAGTCGATGGCCGTGGCGAGGAAGTAGCCGACGATCTGATCAGCATCAGCACGCGGCTGGAGGCCTTCGACGAAGAGCGCTACCTGCGCGAGACCGGCCAGCTGATCGCGCGCTACGCCGCCAGCGGCAGTTTCTCCGAAGGCCGCGTGGTGCTGGACATGGTGCGCATCGCCACCGCCTGCGGCCTGCGCACCCCGCCGGAACTGAGCCTGCTCGGCAAGGCGCTGCTCAACCTGGAAACCGTATGCCGGTTGCTGGCACCCGAACTGGAGACCCGCCGCATCGTCGAGCGCCAGCTGCAGCATGTGATGCGTGCGCGCCTGAAGAAGTCCCTGTCGGCAGCCAACATCGCCAGCGAGGCGATGGAGCTGCAGCAGCTGCTGCGCGATGGGCCGCGCAAGCTGTCGGACATCATGGCGCTGCTGGCCGAGAACCGTCTGCAGATGAAGGTGACGGGCCTGGAAGAATCGCGGCTGATGGAGAACCTGCAGAAGATCGCCAACCGCGTGGCGGCCGGCATCATCAGCGCGGCATTGATCATGGCCGCCGCGATGATGATGAAGATCGACACCGGCTGGCATCTGTTCGGCTACCCGCTCATCGCCCTGATTCTGTTGTTCATCGGCGTAGTGCTCGGCCTTGGCATCGTGACCAGTGCATTGCTGTTCGATCGTCGCGCGCGGGCACGCGAAGAGCGCGGGCACCGCTAGCGAATCTACGAAAACACTCGTATTCATGCGGTTTTTAATGCAATCCAACGAAGCCTTTCACGCTCGTTTTACCTTCTGAGCGCGATTTCGCGCGCGTCATTTCAACAAACATTTCAGTCAGGTTCGTGCATGCACTATCGGGTCATCGGCCTGTCACATGCATGTGCGTGCGGCAGCGCCGGTCGGATGGACACGCGTCGGTACGACGTCCATCACCACCACCCCGTCACTGCCGAAGCTGCCTATGCTCTGGATACTGCTGCTGTCGTTGTTGCTGCTGTGCTGGTTGTTCCTCGCGTCCGGCAAATGGGTGTGGTGGAAGGCCAGTGCGTTCTCGCTGCTGCTGCTCACGCTCAGCGCATGGTGGCTGATCGACAAGCTGTCCGGTGATGGGCTCAACGCCGCCACGCTGTACCACCTCGGCGCCGACATGGAAGGCGCCGGAGTCTCCGACTTCAAGGGCTACATCGCCGGCTTCATCGTGCTGGCGCTGGTCTCGCTGCTGCCGCTGTTCGCCACGCGGGTGAAGCGCTGGCGCCGGCCCGGCCACGGTGGCGCGCTGTTCGCGGGCTTCGCGGCCGTGTGGGTGGCCACGATCATGATCAGCCCGCTGGCCCGCGACGGCCAACGCCTGTACCAGCAGCTGCGCCCGGTCGACTTCGCCCGCATCGCCCCCGAATACCAGGTGCCGACGCAGCCGCTGCAGCGCCCGCGCAACATCGTCTGGATCTACGGCGAGAGCCTGGAGCGCACCTACCTGGACGAAAACGTATTCCCGGGCCTGATGCCCAATCTCAACCGGCTGGCGTCCGAGTCGCTGGACGTGCGCAACCTGGCCTCGGCCGAGGGCAGCGGCTGGACCATCGCCGGCCTGGTGTCGTCGATGTGCGGCGTGCCGCTGACCACCTCGCAGGGCGACGAGAACAGCATGGACCGCATGGGCAGCTTCCTGCCCAAGGCGGTGTGCCTCGGCGACTACCTGAAGCAGCAGGGCTACACCAACCACTATCTGGGCGGTGCCAACGGCCAGTTCGCCGGCAAGGGCCAGTTCCTGGCCAGCCACGGTTTCGATGAAGTGCATGACCTGGCCTGGTTCAAGCAGCAGAAGAAGATCGGCCGCATCCATTACTCGGCCTGGGGCGTGCACGACGACGTGCTGCTGGACACCGCCTACCAGCGCTTCGAGCAGCTCTCGCGTGCCGGCTCGCCGTTCATGCTGACCACGCTGACCATGGATACCCATCACCCGGCCGGCCATCTGCCGGTGTCGTGCAAGGGCGAGCGCTACCAGAGCCAGTACGGCAACATCGGCCTGCTCAATGCACTCAAGTGCACCGACCGCCTGATCTCGCAGCTGGTCGAGCGCATCCAGGCCAGCCCGTATGGCAAGGACACGTTGATCGTGATCGCTTCCGATCATCTGGCGATGCCCAACGACCTCAGCCATGTGCTGGCCAAGCAGCAGCGCGAAAACCTGCTGCTGTTCCTCGGCGACGGCGTGGCGCCTCGCCAGCTGGCGGTGGAAGACGGTTCAACGCTGGATTCCGGCGCCACCCTGCTCAGCCTGCTCGACCCGAACCTGCAGACCATGGGCTTTGGCCGCTCGCTGCTGGATGACAAGCGCGCACCGAGCGCCAGCGTGGCCGCGCACCGCGACGGTAGCCGCGACTATCCACAGTATCTGGCGTTCGCCCGCTCGCTGTGGCTGGGCGAACCGACCCGTGAATTGAAGATCGACGGCGACGACCAGGTGGTGGTCGGCCTGCAGCACGTGCAGCCACCGGTGCTGCTGGAGTACGACAAGGACTGGGGCCTGAAATCGGTGTACCTGGAGAACACGTCACGCCAGTTCGATGATGCCGACCCGGACAACACCCTGGCCTATGTCGATCGCTGCACCGCGTTCGAGGACGGCTCGGCCGACGGTGACTGGTGCGCCCTGCTGGTCAACCGCGATAACGGCATCAAGCTGTACCGCGACGATGACCTGCGCGGCGGCATTGCCGTGGATGCGCCGCTGGATGCGTTCCAGGGCCCGCGCCCGAGCGTGCGCCAGGCGCACATGATCACGCAGAAGGGCCGCCGCACCCGTGCCGGCCAGTACATGCTGCAGCTGGTGGCGAGCACGCGCCCGGATCGTGGTTTCTGGATCGAGGCGGTGTCATCGCAGCGCAAGGTGGTGCTGGCCCAGCAGTGGGTGCAGCCCGATGCCAATGGCAAGATCAACGTGTCGTTCGGGCTGGACCACGAAGTGGATGATCTGGAGATCCGCGCGTGGTTGAACCATGCCGAGAAGCTGGCGGTGGATACGTTCGCACTGGTGCCCTCGCGCAGCCGGCCACGGGGATAGGGTTCTTTGCAGGGCTGCGCCCTGCACCCGCCGAAGCAACGGCCGAAGCAAGAGCAACAGCAACGGCAACAGCGGGCATTCCGTGGTTTGGCGGGGCGGTGTCGGAGTGCGGGGACGCCGTAAATCCGTCCCTGGAGGCTTGGCAGCCGCATCCATGCGGCTGACACCCCGCACTCCGACACCGCCCCACCTCTGACAGTTCCTGCGGCTGTCGGTAGGTGTCGACCTTGGTCGACACACTCTGTCAGATATCGAAAATCAAGATCGGGTCAGATCCGTTTTCCTCCGGAAAACGGATCTGACCCCGAGAGCAATTCCAACAGATCGCGGGAGATTGTCGAAGGCGGGGTGGGTCCGGTTGCGGGAGTGTCCGCGGCATGGATGCCGCGGCCAAGCCCCCATGGACGGGTTTACGGCGTCTCCCGCAACCGGACCCACCCCGCCAAACCACGGAATGCCCGCTGTTGCTGTTGCTGTTGCTGTTGCCTTTGCTCCGGCTCGTAGCGGGTGCAGGGCGCAGCCCTGCAGAACACCCCCTACTCCTGCGGATCGCGGGTGATGTGGATATCGGTCGGGGTCGACAGCGGAATGTTCCGCTCGGCCAGTATCTGCAGCAGGCTGAAGTACAGATCGCTGCGGGTGGCGTAGACCTGCCGCGGGCTGGCCACGTACGCGAAGCTGTTGATGGTGATCTGGCCACCGGCAATGCTGTCGATGTAGACCGTCGGCGCCGGCTGCTTCAGCACGTTGGTATGCGCGGTGTACGCATCCAGCAACGCCTGCCGCAGGTTGCCGACATCGGTGCTGGGCGGCACCGCGAACTGGATCTGGATGCGGCCCTGGTTGTTGCCCATCGTCATGTTGCGCACGGTTTTGGTGACCAGCTCGGAGTTGGGCACGATCAGCGTCGACTTGTCGCCCACCTGGATCTCGGTCGAACGCAGGCTGATGCGGCGGATGTCGCCCTCCTGGTCGCCCAGCTTCACCCAGTCGCCGATCTTCACCGGGCGCTCGGCCAGCAGGATCAGGCCGGAGACGAAGTTCTGGGTGATCACCTGCAGGCCAAAACCGATACCCACTGACAGCGCACTGACCAGCAACGCCAGCTTGCTCAGCTGCAGGCCCATCGCGCTCAGCGCCCAGATCACCGCGATGATGATGCCCACGTAACGGGCAACCGTACTGACCGAATTGCGTGCGCCCAGATCCAGTTCGGTCTTGGGCAGGTAGGTGTCGGTCAGCCAGCGCTGCACCAGCTGGGTGATCGCCAGGCCGGCCAGCAGCGCCAGTACCGCCAACACGATCCCCGCCGGTGCCAGCTTGGTGCCACCGATATCGAATCCGGTCGTGAACAGTGAAGTGAAGCGCTCCACCACCGCGCCGATGTTGCCGAACGGCGCCACCAGGGCAAGCAGCGTGAGCAGCACGACCACGGTACGCAGCGCCGCCGACAGCAGCACGCCGGCCTGCTCCAGCCGCGATACGCTCAGGCCGGTGCTGAGCAGGATGGTCTGGCCAACCTTGCTGTCGGCGTTGAGCATCCAGGTGCTCAGGTCATCGACGAACTTGAACAGCAGGGTCGCGGCCAGCACTACGATGCTGCCGCCGATCAGCTGCTGGTTCACGAACTTGGCGAAGTTCAGGTAGCCCAGCAATGTGGCGATGATGGCCGCCACCACCGCAATGTTGCCCGCTACCCGGGCCAGTACCAGCCAGCTGCTGCGACGCACCGGCGTGGCCGCGCCCACGCCATCGGCCTGTGCCTCCAGCTTGGCCTCGGCCTCGGCGGTCTGCCGGCGATGCAGGCGTGCCAGGGTCACCAGCATGGCCATGATCAGGCCGAGGTAGGTCAGCGCAATCAGGCCGTCCAGCGCCACCGTGGTGACGTCGCTGGTACGCGTGGCCTGATCGAGGGCGACCAGCACCGTGCTCAGCCAGGCCAGCGCCGCCGCGCCCCACGCGTACTTGCGCAGCTTGAGTGCGGCGGTGTCATCCAGATTCAGCAACCGCCACGACGGACGCTTGGGTACCAGCATGCACGCGCTGAGCGCCGCGATGAAGGCGGCGCGGAAGGTGGCCGTCTCCAGGCCGTCGGCCACCACCTGCAGGCGCGGCGCGATGGCATCGATCGCATCGAGCGCTGCCATCAGCACCACCACGGCATAGCCGGGCAGCAGCGTACCGACCAGCAACAACCACATGGCCAGGCCGGAGCGGCGCAGGCGACCATCCGGCGCACGCTCGGACGCCGCAAAGCGCCGCCCCAGCCTGCGCAGCCACAGCCGCAGCGGGAACATCATCACCAGAGAGGCCAGCAGGCCCAGCAACGGCGTGCCCCAGCCATTGGCCCGGACACCAGCAACAAACGTATCGCGCCCCTGCTCGGCCAACGGCGCGACGCGTGCGATATCGATCGGCAAGCGCTCGGCCACCTTGCTCCACAGCGCCGGAGACAACGGCGAGGCGACCTTCTTCCCCATGTCTTCGGCGCGTTGCGCAGTGCGCTGCTGGTCGATGTCGGCTGCCAGCTGCTGGGCACGCACGGCACTGGCCTTGGCCTGCGCTACCGACGCGGCCAGGCCGTCGCGCTGTTTGGTGATGGTGCGTCGTTGCGCGGCCAGTTCCGGCGGTTCGGTAGTGCCTTCCGCAGGCGTGCCCAGCTGCGCCAGCTGTTCGCTGATCCGATCCAGCTGCGGCTGCAACGCCTTCTCCAGCGCTTCGGCATCGCGCCGGGCCTGCGAGGCATTCTCGGACAGCATCGCCAGTGTCTCGATGGCCTCTGCATCGCCCCGCTTGCGCTCGACCTCCTTCAGCCTGGAATCGATGTCCGCCAGTTGCTGCTTCGGCGTGGGGTCCTCATCCTGGGCCAGCACCGGTGCGGACAGCAGGAAGGCAGTGCACAGCAGCAGGGCCAGCCAAGGCCCCCGTGCACGGATCGATCGCAGGAAAGAAGACACGCCAGCCACACCGTTTCGCGCGGACCACCGCGCCTGCGCGCGACTATACGGCACAGGCGGTAAAGGCTGGATGGTGGCTCAGAGGACCACACCCACCGCGATGGGAGCTTCGACGGGGTGAAGGCGCGGGGTGGTCACGACGGGGCGATAACGGCCTGGCGATTGCGGCGGGGTGATCGTGGCCGGGCGAATCGACGGGGTAGAGTCGACTGTTAGTCGACTATCGCGCGCAGCGCGGGCTTTGCACAGCGTCCAGCGAAGAGCAGTCGACCAACAGTCGACTCTACCCAGTCGATTCACCCCGCCCACGTTTCCGCGCGCACGCGCGCCACGCCGGCGAAGTCAGTACTTCAGGCGCAGCTCTTCGACGGCCGGCTGCTGCAGCGCGTACCAGTCCTGGAACTCTTCCTCGGTGATCTCATCGGGCGCGTACACCGCCACCGGGTGCCAGTCGTGGTCGGTGGGCAGCGGCTGGCGCGGGCCGGCACGCAGGCTGTAGCTGACGCCCTCGTAGTCGACCAGGTCATCAACCTGCGGCCACTGCTCGCGTGCGAACGCGGATTCACTCTTCAACAGGATTACCTGGTACATCGGCACCTCCACCTCGGTTGGATCAGGAAAACACGGCGCTGGCGGCAGCATACCGCCACGCCGGTGACAACGGCCACGCCGCAGCGGCGACGGAACGTTCTGGACACGGCCATCGCCCAGGCTTCACCCGCCCATGGCAAGGCCATCGGCATCGTGGAGGCCCACCCCTGCCACGACCGCCGATGACCGACCACCCGCCGCTGAAGACCGTCGCCGACCTCAAGCTGCCCCGCTACCTGGGCACCTGGTATGAAATCGCACGCCTGCCGATGCGCCACGAGCCGGAAGGCTGCACCGATGTGTCGGCGCACTACACCCTGCTCGACAACGGCAACGTCGGCGTCACCAACCGCTGCCGCATGGACGGCGACGTCGAGGAAGCCACCGGCGAGGCCTGTGCCGTCGACAACGACAGCGCGCGCCTGGAGGTGAGCTTCCTGCCCAAGGGTCTGCGCTGGTTGCCGTTCGCCAAGGGCGACTACTGGGTGATCCAGGTCGCTCCGGACTACAGCGTGGCGCTGGTCGGCAGCCCGGACCGCAAGTACCTGTGGCTGCTGGCCCGCGAACCGCAGCTGGACGCCACCGTGCAGGACCATTATCTGGCCACCGCCCGCCTGCAGGGCTTCGATCTGTCCGAACTGATCCACACCCCGCACACCGGTCGCCCCACAGCCTGAGCCGCCCACTCATGGACCTGAAGAGTGGCTACCCGTGGTGGGCGGTGCGCAACGGCCTGATCCACGCCTTCCCACCGCTGGAGCGGGATCTGCGCTGCGACGTGCTGGTGGTCGGCGGCGGCATCACCGGTGCGCTGATTGCCGACGAGTTGTCCGGGCATGGCCACGACGTGGCGGTGATCGAGCAGCGTGACATCGGCTGGGGCAGCACCGCTGCCAGCACCGCGCTGCTGCAGTACGAGATCGACACCCACCTGCTGGAACTGGCCCAGCGCTATGGCCAGGACGCCGCGGCGCTTGCCTACCGGGCGTGTGCGGAAGCAATCCCAGCGCTGGGCGACGTGGCACGCGGGTTGAAGGACGTGGATTTCCAGCGCATGGACAGCCTGTACCTGGCCAGCCGCCATCGCGACGTTCCGCGCCTGATGGCCGAAGGTGAGGCGCGGCGCAGCATCGGCCTGGATGCCCGCTGGCTGGGCCCGGAGGCACTGCAGGAACGCTTCGAGGTGGACGCCGGTGGTGCCCTGCTCACGCGCCAGGCGGCGCGGGTCGATCCGTATCGGCTGACCTATGCGCTGCTGCAGCGCGTGCGTCGGCGCGGCGGCCACGTGCATGACCGCAGCGTACTGCACAGCCTCGATGCTACCGCGCACGGGGTGACCGCCCGTACCGAAGCCGGTGCCACGGTCCGCGCACGCCACGTCGTGCTGGCCATGGGCTATGCCAACCAGCGCTGGCTCGACCAACGCGTCGCCCGCAACCGCAGCAGCTATGCCTTCATCACCGACCCCATCGATGCGGACGTGCTGGGCCGGCTGCGCAACACGATGGTCTGGGAGAGCGCACGCCCGTACCTGTACCTGCGCGCCACCGGCGACCGGCGCCTGGTGGTGGGTGGGCTGGACGACGCCATCGACATCCCGGCCCGCCGCGACCGGCGCGTGCAGCGCAAGGCCGACCAGCTGATGAAACAGCTGCTGCATTGGTTCCCACGGCTGAACCCGGTGCCGGCGTTCTCCTGGGGCGGCACCTTCGCCGAGACCGCTGATGGCCTGCCGTTCTTTGGCCCGCACGAACAATGGGGCCCACGGGTGCACTTCGCCATGGCCTACGGCGGCAACGGCATCACCTATTCGATGATCGGCGCGCAACTGCTGCGGGCCCGGATCGAGCGGCGCACGCATCCACTGGCGGGGCTGTTCGGGTTCGGGCGGTTGTGACCTGCAGCCAGGCATGGCCTGGCTCTACCGCAAGCGGGTGCCGACAGGCATCATTCAAGCAGCCCCTGCTAGCGTCGGCCTGTACCGCCGCGTGTTGCGTGGCCACCTGTCCGCTGGAGCGCCGTCATGATCCGCCCCCTGACCCTGCTGCTGTGCCTGGCCCTGCCGGGAACCGTACTGGCCCAGTCTGCCGCCGGCGCCACCGCGCCGCAGGCCGCCGGCCTGGACCTGACGCTGCCGCAGGCGCCGATGCGCTACCTCAACGATGCGAGCCTGAAACAGGATCCGCCGGGCACGTATTACGGTGACAAGAGCGGTCCGCGCGTGCACGACGACGCGAAGATCGCCGACGTCACCGACGACAAGGTCAAGGTGTCCGGCAGCTTCACCACCGGCATCGGCTATTCCAAGAATGGCGGCAACAGCCACTACAACGCCGCCACGCTGAACCTGAGCAAGAACTACACCACCGATGAGGGCAAGACCCACGGGGTCAACGTCAACATCCACGTGAGCGAGGGCAAGGGCCCGGGCTTCTTCGGCCCGTATGGTGGCTACTACGGCCGCGGGCCGGGCTACTGGGACTACCCGCCGCCGTTCGGCTGGTAAGGGCTGGCACCCGCGCCTGGGCCGACCAAGGTCGGCCACCACCGGTGCCTATGCCCGGTAGGTGTCGACCTTGGTCGACACGCTTCTTCCCCGTATGCCGACCAAGGTCGGCATCTACCGGATCTGGAATCAATCCAGCCAGCCATCGCGCTCGCTGTGCAGGATGCGGCCGTCATAACCGCTCAGGCGCACCTCCACCTTCTGGTTGCGGGCATTGCGGGCTTCCAGTGACCAGGTCGCACCATCGCGTTCCAGCGAATGGATCTCGCGCAGGCCATGCGCCTGTGCCCGTGCCAGCACCTGCTCGGTGGTCAACAGCGCGCGGCTGCTGTGCTCATCGAAGATCTCGCCGGTCTTCGGGTCCACGTAGACCTCGCTGAAGCGGCCATCGGCGCGGCTCACGTCAGCCTCCCACAGGCCATCATCGCGTTCGATCTCGTGGATCTGGGTGTAGCCGGCCTTGCGCAGGGTCTGTTCAACCTGGGCCATGCCCAGCGGCGCAGCCTGTACGGCCGGCGCGACGGCCAGCAGGGCAACAGTGGCGAGGGTGAGTGACTTCAACATGGGGGTTCTCCTGTTCGTGTTCGTGGCCGGACCATCCCGGCAACGCCACAATGCACCCCGTGGTTAACAGCGCCTTAGCCGGCACTGTTAGCCAGCTGTTAGTCACCTCCGCCACACTCACGCCTGGTCCTACAGTCCTCCCCGCGCCCCGATGCTCTCCACCCTGCCCCTGCTGCTGGCCCTGGCCAGCGCCCCGACCGCCGCCGCGCCCGCACAGGACCCGGCGCAGCAGGTCGCGCGCCGCGCCGTGCAGCAGGGCCGCTACGTGCCATTGGAAAGCGTGGTGCGCGATGCGCTCAAGCGCTTTCCGGGCCAACTGCTGGAAGTGGAGCTGGACGACGGCGTCTACGAAGTGGAGATCCTGCGCAGCGACGGCGTGGTGGTGGAGCTGGACTATGATGCGCGCAGCGGAAAGCTGCTGAAGACGGAGCTGGACGACTGATGCGCATCCTGTTGGCCGAAGACGATGCCGCACTGGCACAGCGCCTGGTGCCCCTGCTGGAACAGGCCGGCTACGTGGTGCACGTGGTCGCCGACGGCCGCCAGGCCGAGGAGATCGGCCAGATCGAAGACCTGCAGGCGGCCATCGTCGACCTGGGCCTGCCCGGGCTGGACGGATTGAGCGTGATCGAGCGCTGGCGCGGCAACGGCCGCAGCTTCCCGGTGCTGGTGCTGACCGCACGCGGGCGCTGGCACGACAAGCTGGCCGGCTTCGACGCAGGCGCCGACGATTACCTCACCAAACCGTTCCAGGCCGACGAACTGGTGCTGCGCCTGCGCGCCCTGATCCGCCGCAGCCATGGCCACGCCAGCCCGCGCCTGCACTGCGGACCACTGCAGCTGGACGTCAACGCTGGCCGTTTCGAGCTGGACGGCCAAGCGCTGTCGCTCAGCCCGCAGGAATTCCGCCTGCTCAGTTACTTCATCCACCACAGCGGCCAGGTGATCGGCCGCGACCGCCTGGGCGAACAGGTGTTCGACGGTGGCCACGACCCGGACTCCAACGCGCTGGACGTGCTGCTCGGACGCGTGCGCCGCAAGCTCGGCATCGACCTGATCGAGACCGTGCGCGGCCAGGGCTGGCGGCTGGCCGCGCCGTGAGCCGGCAACCCTCCCTGCGACGGCGCCTGCTGCTGGCTGGCGGCGCCGGCCTGCTGCTGGTTTCGCTGCTGGCCAGCGCGCTGCTGGGCGAACTGTTCAAGCGCAGCGCGCGTGACCGCCTCGACCACGAACTGCAGCAGGACATGCTGACCCTGCTGGCGCAGGCCGAAGTGGACCCCGAAGGACAGCTGCGCCTGCGCCAGGAACCGAATGACGCGCGCTTCCAGCGCGTGTTCTCCGGTGCCTATTGGCAGATTGCCGGTGCCGATGGCCGCGTGCTGCTGCAGTCGCGCTCGCTGTGGGATGAAACCCTGCCGGCCATGGCCACAGGTGCGGCCACGCGCAATCTGGCTGGGCCACTACAGCAATCCCTGCGTGCACGCGTGCAACAGGTGCGCCTGCCGCGCGCCAGCGCACCGTTCGTGGCCGTGGTTGCCACCGACCGCAGCGCGCTGGATGCGGATGTAGCCGCGTTCCGCAAGCGCACCGCCATCGCGCTGGGCGTGCTGGTCACGGCGTGGCTGGCGGTGCTCGCCAGCCAGGTCCACTTCGGCCTGCGCCCGCTGCATCGCCTCGGTGCGCAGCTGGAACGGGTACGGCGCGGCGATGCGCAGCGCATCGACACGCAGGAACTGGGAGCGGAAGTCGCACCACTGGGTGAGGAACTCAACGCGCTGCTGGACCACCAGCAACGCATGGTCGCGCGCGCGCGCACCAGTGCACAGGATCTGGCGCACGCGCTGAAGACTCCACTGAGCGTGTTGGCCACCGAGGCCGACGGCGACGGTGCGCACTGGCGTGCCACCGTGCGCGAGCAGAGTGCGCGCATGCAGGCCAGTGTCGACCGTTACCTGGCTGCAGGACTGGCTGCCGACCATCGCCAGCGCACCGACGTGGCGGCCGTCGCACAGGCGCTGTGCCGGCTGATGGCACGCGTGCATGGCGAACGCGGCATTGCGTTCACAGCGGAAGGCATTGATCCGGCGTTGCAGTTTGCCGGTGCCAGTGCGGATCTGGAAGAGATGCTGGGTAATCTGTTGGACAACGCCGGGCGGTGGGCGCAACAGCAGGTCACTGTCGAAGCGGAAGCCCACGACGGCCAGTTGCGCATCGAAGTGCGTGATGACGGCCCTGGCCTGACGGCGGATGCGCTGTCCCAGGTCACACAGCGTGGTGTACGCCTGGATGAGCGCGAGGGCAGCAGTGGATTGGGGTTGGCGATTGTGAGCGATATCGCCGCCAGTTATGGCGGGCGCCTGGCGCTGGAAAATGCGCAGCCCGGCCTGCGCGCAGCGTTGTGGTTGCCGGTGGCGTGAAGCGGCCAACCAAACGGTGGGTAGTGCCGGCCGCTGGCCGGCAACCACGTGGTCACCGGAAACGCCCTGCGGAAGCCGGCCAGCGGCCGGCTCTACCAAGCGCCAATCCGACCGGTCGCCGTACACCCGGTAGGTGTCGACCTTGGTCGACACACATCAAACATCAACGGTGATGCATCCACCAGCAATCAATCGCGTCCAGCACGATGTGGATGATCAAACCGATGCCGAACAACCGCGTTTTCTTCGGCACGCACAGGCCTGCATACACGGCAATCGCCGGTGCGGTGTGCAGCGGATGGAAACCGATGCTGCAGCGGTTCGGTGCGTAGATCGGGTCGGCCAGCAGGTGGTCCAGGTCGATGATCCAGCCCAGCAGCATCAGCAGCCACGCCGAAGCAAAGCGCTTGCGCCAGAACAGCCATGCCAGCAGGGCTGGCACGGCGGCATGCAGGAACAGGTGGAAGATCGCGCGCGCGCTCATCGGGGCCGGTAGCGCCGGGCCTACGCCCGGCGTTCCCGTTTACATCAGACCAGCGGTTCGTCGGACAGGTAGGTGTAACCGGTCAGGCCGGCTTCCAGCGCCTCCGACAACTCCTGCGCACGTTCCGGCGACAACTGGGCCTCGGCCACGCGCTGCGCATAGGTCGCACGCAGTTCGTCCAGGCGGTAACCCACGTAATCCAGCATCACGTCGGTGGTGTCACCACGGCGCTGCTGGGTGATCGCGTAGCCATCGGCATCGGCCAGCACTTCCACCGCGTCGGTATCACCGAACAGGTTATGGATGTCGCCCAGGATCTCCTGGTAGGCGCCGACCATGAAGAAGCCGATGCGGTAGCTCTCGCCCGGCTTCATCTTGTGCAGCGGCAGCGAGCTGTCCAGGCTCTCGTTCTCGACATAGGTTTCCACCATGCCGTCCGAGTCGCAGGTCATGTCGGCGATGATGCCGCGGCGGTCGGGGGTTTCGTCCAGGCGCTCGATCGGCACGATCGGGAACACCTGGTCGATCGCCCACACGTCCGGGATCGACTCGAACACGCTGAAGTTGACGAAGTACTTGTCGACCAGGCGCTCGTTCAGTTCGTCCAGCACCGGGCGATGGCTCTTCTCGTCATAGCTCAGGCGCGCACGCACGCCGTGGGCGATGGCGTAGAACAGGTCGTCGATGCGCGCACGCTGCGGCAGGTCGATCTGGCCCAGCGCGTAGCTGGCCAGGCCTTCGGCATGGAAATGCTGCGCTTCCTGGAACAGTTCCACCGCCGGGCGCACGTCCAGCTCGTCGTGGATCTCGCGCAGGTGGCGAATCGCCGCCGGCTCATCGTCGTGCTGGTCCGGCACGCGGCCTTCCTGCGCCTCTTCCACTTCCGAGACGTTGGCGATCAGCACCGCGTGGTGTGCCGTCATCGCGCGACCGCACTCGGTCACGATGCGCGGCGGGGTGAGGCCGAATTCTTCGCACGCATTGGCCAGCGGCTGCACGATGTTGCTGGCATAGGAATGCAGGCCGTAGTTGATCGAGCAGAAGCTGCGCGAACGGGTGCCTTCATAGTCCACGCCCAGGCCACCGCCCACGTCGACGTGGGTGATCTTCGCGCCCAGGCGCGACAGCTCCACGAAGTAGCGGGTGGCTTCGCGCATGCCGTTGGCGATGTCGCGCACGTTGGAGATCTGCGAGCCCATGTGGAAGTGCAGCAGGTTCAGGCAGTCGGCGTACTCGGTGTCACGCAGCGACTTCCACAGATCCAGCAGCTGGCGCGGCGACAGGCCGAACTTGGCCTTGTCGCCACCGCTGTTCTGCCACTTGCCGGCGCCCAGCGAGGCCAGGCGCATGCGCACGCCCAGGCCCGGCTTCACGTCCAGCGCCTTGGACTCTTCCAGCACCAGCTTCAGCTCGGACGGCTTCTCGATGACGATGAAGGTCTGCAGGCCCAGCTTGCGGCCGATCAGGGCCAGGCGGATGTACTCGCGGTCCTTGTAACCGTTGCAGACGATCAGGCCACCCGGGCGCGACAGCGCCAGCACGGCCATCAGCTCGGGCTTGCTGCCCGCTTCCAGGCCGAAGCCCTCGCCGTGGTGGCTGGCCAGGGTGCCGGCCACGCCGCGGGTCTGGTTGACCTTGATCGGGTACACGGCGGTGTAGCCGCCGCTGTACTCCCAGTCCTGCTGGGCCTGGGCGAAGGCCGCCTGCAGCTTGCCCAGGCGCTGGCCGAGGATGTCCGGGAAGCGCACCAGCAGCGGCAGCTTGGCACCGGCCGCGCGCGCCGCATCGACCACCTTGGGCAGCGACACCACCGGGCCGTCCGCCCCGGTCGGTCTCACCACCATGTGCCCGGCCTGATCCACGTCGAAGTAACCGTCCGCCCAATGCGGGATCGAGTAGGTCTTGCGGGCTTGGTCGAGGGACCAATCGGTCATTTCAGTCGGCCTTGTTGGCAATAAAAGGGGGGGCATGATAACGCCTATATGCCCACAGGTTCGTTATCATGCGCGCCCGCGCCCGTGACAGGTTCCAACCTGAACGGGCCGATCCGTCCGGATGTGGCATCTGTGCCACGCGGCCCCGCCCGCCAGCCCGGCTCCACCCCTCCGAACAGGACTGTTTTCCAATGACTGACAGCAACAACTGGTACATCGAACACTTCGAGCGCACCGGCTCGGCCATCGGCTACCGCATCACCGGCAAGCTGGACGAGGTGCAGTCGCCGTTCCAGAAGATCGAGATCTTCCAGACCACCGACTGGGGCAACCTGATGACCATCGACGGGGCCATCATGCTGACCAGCAAGGACAACTTCTTCTACCACGAGATGATCAGCCACCCGGTGCTGTTCACCCACGCCGCGCCCAAGCGCGTGGTGATCATCGGCGGCGGCGACTGCGGCACCCTGCGCGAAGTGCTCAAGCACACCGGCGTGGAGAGCGTGACCCAGTGCGACATCGACGAGCAGGTCACGGTGATGGCGCGCAAGCACTTCCCGGAACTGTGCGACTCCAACGACGACGCCCGCGCCGAGCTGCTGTTCGACGACGGTGTGGCCTACATGGCCAACTGCCCGGCCGGCAGCGTGGACGTGGTGATCGTGGACTCGACCGACCCGGTCGGCCCGGGTGAAGGCCTGTTCAACAAAGCCTTCTACGAGAGCTGCTTCAAGGCCCTGAAGGACGACGGCATCCTGGTGCAGCAGTCCGAGTCGCCGCTGATGCAGCTGGAGCTGATCAACGAAATGCGCGCCGAGATGGGCAAGGCCGGCTTCGGTTCGTTCAAGACCCTGCCGTTCCCGCAGCCGTGCTACCCCACCGGCTGGTGGAGCGTGACCATGGCGCGCAAGGGCGACAGCAGCTTCGACTTCCGCCAGGCCGACTCGGCCGCCAAGACCTTCAGCACCCTGTACTACACCGCCGCGCTGCACACCGGCGTGCTGGTGACCCCGCCGTTCGTGCAGGCGGCACTGAAGTAATGCGTGCCGACCAACGGTCGGCACGCACCCATGCAAAAGAAAAACCCGCGCTGGCGACAGCGCGGGTTTTTTCATGTTCCGGTAGTGCCGGCCGCTGGCCGGCAACCTCATGTAACGATCAAAGCGCCCAGATACCGGCAATCACCGCCACCACCAGGCCCCACTTGATCAGCTGGTAGGCCACCACGCTGCGCTCGCGCAGTGCCTTGGCCTTCAGGCGCACCTTGTAGACGCTGCCGAACGCCTTGTTGACGCCACCGGTCGGGTCACCCGGCAGGTTCGGCGATGCACCGCCGGCCAGCAGCGTGGCCGCCACCACGCGGTTGAACAGCCCCGGCAGGCCGAAGCGCAGCGGGCGGGCGATGTCGCAGAACAGGATCACGCGGTCATCGGGCGTCTCGTTGTGCGCGTGGTGGATGTAGGTCTCGTCGAACATCATCCACTCGCCATCGCGCCAGCTCTTCTTGATGCCGTCCACTTCGATGTAGCAGCCGTCGTTGTTCGGCGTGGCCAGGCCCAGGTGCAGGCGCAGCGAACCGGCGAACGGGTCGCGGTGCGGGCGCAGTTCGCTGCCCGACGGCAGCTGCGCGAACATCGCCGCGCGCACATCCGGCAGCGACTCCAGCAACGCGGTGGTCTTGGGGCACATCGCCTTCGCCGACGGGTGCGACGGGCCATACCACTTCAGGTAGAAGCGCTTCCAGCCACGGCGGAAGAACGAGTTGAAACCGGCATCATTGAACGTGCTGGACGCGGCGATCTTCTGCGCATCGCGCAGCGCCAGCGCTTCATCGCGGATCATCTGCCAGTTCTGGCGCAGCGGCTCCAGCTGCGGGAACTCCTTGGCCGGGTCCAGGAACGGCGTGGTCGGCACCTTCGAGAACATGTACATGACCACGTTGATCGGGGCCATGAAACTGGAATGGTCCAGCAGCTGGCGCGACCAGCGCGCGCGGACCTTGCCACGGAAGTGGATGTACAGCACGCAGGCCACGAATAGCGCTGCAATGACGATTTTGATGATCAAAGCACTTTCCTCCAGCCGCGGCCGGAACGGGAAACGGGGCGATGCACGGCCTGGTGGCCAGCATCGGTAAGGAACGCGGCAGGGAACGGGGACGTGCCGAAGGGTGCGGCCGCCGATGTCGCGAATTAACAGCTTATGGTCGGCAGGCCGTGCGTCGGGGTCAAGCCGGACGTGCGCGACGTTCAGCGGGCCGCGGATGAACGAACCGATGCGACGCCCAACCTATTGATTCGGAAAGAACCGTCGACCAAGTGAGACATAATTGTCCGATTCTGTGTGACGAACTGTTCCAGCCACGGCGCCGACATTTCTCCGACAAATCGTGGAATAGCGAACTGGCGAGTACTAAAATTAACGAAAACTTAGTAACTCCCTGTAACACCGGTTCGCTTGACGCTTTGCGCCACCCACCGGGTCGTCCGAGACCCCGACATGTATCTTTCTGCTCTGCCCCCCTCCTCCTGCGGCGATGACGCCGCCACCCCGCTGCTGCTCAAGCGCGGCGAACGCTTCCTGGCCCCCGACGTCTATCGCACCTGCCTGGACGGGCGCGAGGCAGTCATCAAGGACTATTCCCGCTACCGCGGCACGCCCGTTTCGCTCATCGCGCGACTGATGGTGCGCCGCGAGGCCCGCATGCTGCAGCGCCTCGGCGGCTGGAAGCACGCCCCCGCGCTGCTCGGCACCCTCGGTGGCCTGGCGCTGGGCATGGAGTTCATCCCCGGCCAGACCCTGAGCACCGCACAGGCCGTGGGCAACGAGGTGTTCGAGCAGCTGCAGCACGCGCTCAGCCGTTTGCACGCCGCCGGCATCAGCCACAACGACCTGCATGGCACCAACGTGGTGGTCAGCGGCGGCGTACCGGTGCTGCTGGACTTCACCTCGGCCTGGCGCGCTCCACGCTGGCTGCGCCGCAACCCGCTGAGCCGGCAACTGAGCCGCAGCGACATGAAGAACCTGCTGAAGATCCGCCAGCGCGTGACCGGCCAGGCGCCAAGTGCCGCGCAGGCTGCACTGGTGGCCGACCCGGGCTGGGTCGCGGCCGTGCGGCAGGGCTGGAAGCGGTTCTACAAGTGGGCCAAGCGGCGGTAAGCGCCGCGTCTTTCGGGCGGCGATGGATCGCGAGATGAGATGGGACAGCGCCGGGGGCTGCGTGCCCCGACGGGGACGATGCCTCGGGGGGTGCGTGCGCCGATGGGGACGACATCTCGGCGGCTGCGTGCGCCCTATCAGGTAGAGTCGACTGTTAGTCGACTGCTCTTCGTCCCGAAGCCGAAAAACCCCGCGCTGCGCGCGCAAGTCGACTAACTGTGATCTCTCGGTAGGTTGTTCATCCGGGGCATCTTTGGAAAATGGTGGTTACCACACCTATCCAGACCCCAAAGAGCCCGGATGAACCACCATAAAAATGCCCGTTTGACGCCGTTTAGTCGAGAACTTCTTGTCCGC
>NZ_JCAFUN010000028.1:0-23006 GCF_059371375.1 Stenotrophomonas sp. YJH_SMC_64
CCGCTGATAGTTGTAGAACAACCCACTCGCATCCGTCGCCTGCTGGCCCGGGAAGCGCAACGCAAGCTCGAACGCCACACCATCCCCATCAGGATCGGCACTCGGAATCTGGTTGCCGAACACTTCGCTCTTGTTGCTCCACTCCCAGATTGCAACATTCCGCACCGGATCGATCACCACGCGCGGCGTACCCAGATGATCTGGTTGGACGTAGGCCAGCTCCGGCACGCCGGTAGCCGGCACATTGATCAGCGCCACCGGGTAGTTATCCAGCCAGATGGCCTACTGCTGCGCCTGGCCCGTGGCCGAGTAGTTGCCCAGCCACAGCCCTACCTCGTCATACAGGGTGATCTGCGCTGCGCCACCGGCCGGGGTACGCAGCACGCGCTCACCGCGATGATTGCAGGCGTAGCTTTCCAGTACGGAATTGCCCTGCTTCACCGCGTTCATGCGGTTGGTATCGCTGCAGGTAAACGATCTGCTTCCAGAGCGTGGTATTCCCTGCTGCGTTAGGGCTGCGTGCAGCGAGACGATTCGCTACCGTCCGCTGCCCCAGGAGCTACCGCCGACTAATTGATTCGTCTGGAAAGACCACGTCTCCAAAAGATGCTGCGCGCCCGATTCACCATCATTCTTCAGCACAGAAAGAATCGCATCTAATCTACTTCTAATAGCATTGGACATTGGCAACTTCAAAAGCGTCTTCAGCGTCGCATCCGCTCCCACGAAATCGCCAAGCCGGATGGCGGATATGTATTTTACCCATTCTGAATAATCGCTTGTGAAGTCAAGACTGTCGACATAGAGCAACAAGTCTGCCGCCGTCCTCACTGCCTCAAGCTTTTTGACATGCGCCTCATGCATTCCACGGAAAAAAACTTTATCCACTTCCGCGCTTGCAATCCTCTGACCTAGAGACATGTGCAGGTAGGGCAAATCATCATATGTCGGAATTACGAAGGTCCATATATAGGTAGAGGATGGCGCAGGATCCAATGTGAAGCCTGAGATAACATCGCGCGTATGTAACGCGATCAAAAAATTGCCAACGACTCGCAGACCGCTCCTCTTGGCCTCGCGCTTCATTCTCCAAAGTGCAATGGATCTCATGCTAGGGCACCGACCTTTCCAGAACACCGCAAAGTATAGTTCCCTTGGGCAGGTGTGTGTAGTAATTGCGAATTTCTGCCGCGGTCAGACCAGCCGCTCCCGATTTCAACTCGACCACATACTTTGGGTACGCCCTGGGTCCATATATGCCGTCGGCGCGAACTGATCCTGGAGTTCCATAATCTACAACGATGCCGTTCAAGTAAGAAACTTCGGAATCGTACGGACCACCAAGGGCCTTTACATTAAATGCAAACTGTACATGAATTCGCGTTCCACGCAGCACACTGAAAGGCCATATTTTGTCGAGGGGAGAGGACGGATTCGCCAAGTAAGCAGCTCGCGCAGCCTCGCTAAATCCTGACATGCCAGGTAGCGTTCGACAAACCGATGTCTGCTCGCAAAGGCCTAGTGAATCCAAGCCAATAAGAGGGTTGCCTCCCACATAGGAATAGGTGCCAATTCCTCCCAGCAACCCAATCGGATCACTCTGTGAGTACCGCCCCACCGCAGGGTCATACTCCCGCTGATAGTTGTAGAACAGCCCACTCGCATCCGTGGCCTGCTGGCCCGGGAATCGCAGCGCCAGCTCGAACACCACACCATCGCCATCCGGGTCAGCACTCGGAATCTGGTTGCCGAATACCTCGCTCTTGTTGCTCCACTCCCAGATTGCAACATTCCGCACCGGATCGATCACTACGCGCGGCGTACCCAGATGATCTGGTTGGACGTAGGCCAGCTCCGGCACGCCGGTCGCCGGCACATTGATCAGCGCCACAGGATAGTCGTCCAGCCAGATGGCCTGCTGCTGCGCTTGGCCCGTGGCCGAGTAGTTGCCCAGCCACTGCCCGGCCTCATCGTACAGCGTGATCTGAGCTGCGCCACCGGCTGGAGTACGCAGCACGCGCTCGCCGAGATGGTTGTAACCGTAGCTTTCCAGCACGGCATCGCCCTGCTTCACCGCGTTCAGGCGGTTGGCATCGCTGTAGGTGAAGGTCTTGCTGCCGATGCTGGTGGTATTGCCCGCTGCGTCATGGGTGCGCGCTTCGCCGTCCACGGCGGTCAGCCGGTGGCTGGTTGCGGGATAGCTGTAGCTGGCGGTGCCTGCCGAGGTGGTCAGCGCGGTGCGATTGCCGGTGGCGTCATACGCATAGGTTTCAATCGGCGTGCCGGTCGCGCCGTCTTGGGTCTGGGTCAGGCGGCCCAGCGTGTCGTAGGCGTACTTGGCCAGCACCGTCGGACCTGCGCCGTTCTTCAGCTCGGTGATCGAACCGACCGGGTCGTAGCCATAGCCCAGCGACAGGCCACCTGCGGCCGAGTCATGTACCGCCTGCGGGCGGTAATCCAGATCCAACGGACGCTGCAGCTGGCGGCCGTTGCCGTAGGTCCAGCCCGTCGCCGAGCCGAAGGCCGCATAGGTCACGTTGTTCACCACGATCTGGCGCGCCTGGCCGGGGCGGGTCAGGCCGATCTGGCTGATGCGGCCCTGGGTATCGCGCACGTAGTCAGCCACGCTGCCGTCGGGGTAGGTCAACGCGGTCAGGCGGCCCGACTTGCTATAGGCGTAGCGCAGCGTGCTGGCAACGCCGTTGACGGTCTGTACCTTGCGGGTGACCTGGCCGAAGCGGTCATGGCAGTACTGGGTGCTGCCATTGGCATGCAGCACCTGCCCAAGCCGTCCCTTGGCGAAGCGCTCGTCGGCGGCACAGGCGGCAGGCGCCACGTCATAGCTGTAGCCCACGTCCAGATTGGGGTCCAGATAGGCGATGCCGATCAGGCGGTTGAGTGCATCATAGTGATAGGTGGCGGTGACGCCGCGTGCATCGGTGGCCGTCTTGCGATTGCCGGCGGCATCCACGGTGAAGCTGCTGGCACCGCTGTCCGGGCTGACTTGCCCGGTCAGATCACCGAAACCGTTATAGGCATAAGTGGTGTGCAGACCCTTCGGGTCGGTGACCTGGGTGACCTGATCCAGCGCGTTGTACTGGCTGCGGATCTCCGCCGCCACGCCGCCCACGTCCTGCAGGGTCTGCGCCAAGCGGTTCAACGGGTCGTACTGCTGGCTGGTCACGCGCTGCAGTGCGTCGGTCACGGTCTGCGGGTTGCCGTTGGCATCGTAGGCAAAGCCGGTGGCGTGATTGCTCGCGTCCTTCAGTGCGGTCAGCTGGCCGAGCGTGTTGAACGTCCGTGCCAGGGTGCGGCGCAGGGTACCGCCTGCATCGAGCGTGTCTTCCTTGAGGCGATTGCCGGCATTGTCCAGCGTGTAGTGAATCGTGTTGCCCGCGTTGTCCTCGATATCGGTCAAGCGCAGCGCCGCATCGTAGACATAGGAAACGCTGCTGCCGTCGGGCTCGGTGATCTGTTGCACCTGGCCGGTCGGCCAGTAGCTGATCTGGGTGACCCGATTCTCGGCAGTGGTCGCGCCACGCACGGTGACCGAGGTTGGCCAGCCGCGGGCATGGTAGGTGTAGTCGGTGACCACGCCGTTGGCATCCTTGACCGACAACGGCCGCCCGAACGCGTCGTAGGCCAGAGTCTCGACCGTCTGGCCCAGCGCATTGGTCACACTGCGCAGGTCGCCCTTGCGATAGGTGCAGGCGCCTCCGATCGCGCACCCTGCATCATCCGCCGAGTAATAGGCATAGGTAACGGCATCGGCCACATCCGTGCGCGGGCCATCCACACTCTTCAGCAGCCCCTCCACCGGGCAGCTGCCTGCCGCTGCCACATCAGCGGCTTCGCAGTACGTGTAGCTGGTGATGCGCGTCTGACCGGAAGCGGTGTCGGTCACCGTGTTGGCCGTCGGCTGGCGTCGGGAATTGAAGGCCGTGCGGGTTTCGCGGCTACCGATCCGGGTGGTCAGTACCGCATTGGTTTCGACGTCGCGCGCCGTGGTCGCCACACGCTGCTCGGGCAAGCCGACCGCTTCGGTCACGGTATGGATGCTGACGGCACGACCGCTTACCGGATCGGTGCCCTGCGCATAGGTGTGCTTGGTCTGGATGCCGCGGCGATCGGTGTAGGTATCCAGACGCCGGCGGAAGTCGACACTCTGGTCGTAGTAGGTCCGGCTGACGGTTCCCTGCGAATCCGTCAGGCCGGTCACCTTGCGCGACGGAGCGCTATCGCCGCCGGGTGTCAGGGTGTAGTCGGTCTGCCGCCCCAGCGCGTCGGTCACCACCGCACCGCCATTGGGGCTGTAGGCCAGTGTCACGCCATCGGCACCGCCGGCATGCTGACTGGAGATCACACGACCGATGGAATCGTAGGTAAAGGTGCTGTAGCGGCGACCGTCCTCAGCGGTGATGCCGGTCAGGTGCTGGGGGAAGTCCTGGTTCTCGTAGTGATATGTCCGCACACCACCACCCGCATAGGTCACCGTGGCGACCTGGTTCTGCGGCGTGTAGGTATAGGTGGCGAGCGCAACGCCTTCGACCAGCACCGAACTGATCAACGCCTCATAGTCGTTGGACTGGTAAACGAACTCCAGTGTGCGGCCACTGCTGTGGGTGACCGCCGCAAGGCGGTCGCTGTCGTCGTAGATGTAGGCCAGCGACGTGCCGTCCGGGAAGCGCTTGGCGGCAAGACGCCCGTCCGCGCCGAAGGTAGAGATGGAATCCGCCGAGTACAGTGTCCAGTTGCCGTTCTGGACCAGACGGTCACCACTGTCGTCGTCCGCCTCATAGGCTTGGCCGATCTTCTTGAATGCACGCTGGAAACCGGTGCTTTCAATGATGCCCACACTGTCAACGCCATCCAGTGCCAGGTGGGCGCCCAGCGAATGGGTCCAGCCATAGCCGAAGCCACCGGATGAGGTGGAGATGCCGGAGTGATAGAAGCGCGTCAGCGCGATCCAGCCCAGATCAAAGTCCTGCGCGATCTCATACTTCTCGCCCGTTTTAACATCACATGGGTTGCCGACATTGCCGTCGCAGGTACCGCCGTTGGAGGCCGGGTCCTTGTCGGGAATCGGACTCATGTTCGCCGCTGTATCGTTGCGGGGCATGGGGCAGCTACCGTTGCCGCCGTCCTTGTCGCACTTCTGCGACTTCGAGGTGATGGTCGCAACGAATTCCTCGTTGACGCAGGCGTTGTGCTTGTTGGACCACTGCGTAAGTGGAACAGGGCAATCAAGCCGGCGTTTGCGGCCGAAGGCCATCTGGCTCACGTAGGGAGCGCAGGGCGATTCGGCCGTGTTCTCCCCGATCATATCGGTGATTTGATAGAACCTGGACTCGACTACGCCTTCCATTTCGGGCACGCCGGAGAACCAGTCACCCTGTGGTGTAACAGCAGCACCCGGACACACAGGGTTACTTGCCTGGACTTCAGCGAGATAACTCGCGACCATCGCCTCTTCGGTCGAAAACTCCGCTGTACTCAGATAGGTCCAGTCTGGATCGGAGGGTTGTGCCTTCCCCATCCAGTAGGTGATCGACGTATTTCCGTTCAAGTCCACGACTTTCGACTTGATCTTGTCGACAGACTGCCAACCGAACTGGAACTCCGGCGGGAACGGACTCGGTGCGGGCAGGCTCTTGATCGCCTGCACCGCCTGCTGCTGGGTCTTGTACTGCGTCGAATTGCCGCCGGGCTGCGAAATACGCCAGGTGATCTTGCTTTCCTGCGCCTGTACAACAGCCGGCGCAATGCAGCCAACGGCAACGATCGCCAGCACGGCACACAAAATGGTCTTCAGTCGTTCCAACATCCCTGTTCTCCTTCCTGGACGAACACAGCGCCGGCGGGAACGAGAACGCGGAGCTGTGCCCCGCGTCATGCTTCGGATCGTCCCTGGTCCGGAATGCGGCAGTGCCACATGCCGCCTTTATCGTTGAGGACGCTTGCACGTTCAAGTGTGGAGCCGCGTAACCGATCACAGATTCAAGCATCCAACGCCATTCAGCGGTCTACGCCCCGTCCCCATGACTTTCTGCACAGGGAGTCGGTGTTATACCTCACTACATTACCAACACGACCTGTCGCGAGGTCGGCAGGCTGTGGCACTCCGCTGCAGACCTGACCCATCGGAAGGGCTGGCACGCGTCACGGCCCAGGAGAATGGCAATGAAGATCAGCCGAGTGACGTTGTGGGCGCTGGCCGCCATGATGGCCGCAGTGGGCACCGCGCACGCAGGGGAAATCCAGGTGGATCGAGGCGCTTACACACTGCAGGCCGAAGAGATGGGGGCCGGCCCGATCACCGTGGTCTTTGAATCCGGTTTCGGGCAGGGCGCGGGGGCCTGGAAGGAGGTGGTTGCCGGTCTGGGGCGCGACTACCACAGCATCACCTACGCCCGTGCGGGACTCGGCAAGTCCGGCAGCGACGGTCATCCCAAGCGCATCGATGCGCATCTGGCCGACCTCACGGCCGTGATCGATACGCTCGCTCCCGGTCGCCGCGTTGTGCTGGTGGGTCACTCCTATGGCGGCCTGCTGGCCACGGAGTTTGCACGCCGCCATCCGGAGCGCCTGCAGGGCCTGGTGCTGGTGGACCCGGCCACAATGGGGCAGCGCCATGCGTTCAAGCAGGCCGACAGTGCCCGCGTGCAGGCAGATGATGCCCAGCTGCGGGCGATGCTGCCGCCAGCCATGGCCGCCGACTACGCCGTGCTGACCGAACAGCTGGATGCACCCGGTGCGGAAACCCCGCGCACGATGCCGGACGTGCCGGTAGCGCTGCTGACTGCAACCCAGCTGGCTGCCGAACCGCTGTTCTTCGAGGAAACCGCAGCGGGCAAGGCGCTCTGGAAAGCACAGCACGCCCTGCTCTTCTCGGGATTCACGCGCGGCTCGCACCGCTACCTGGCAACCGGCCACACCCTCCAGCGCGAGGAACCCGCTGCGGTGGTGGCAGCGATTCAATCGGTCTCCGGCACCTCGAAGTAGCTGTTCCAGGCAGGGGCTTCCCGGGCTGTCCCCGGCTACTGCCCACGCAGGCGCACCGCAAAGTACCGCGCCGGGGAAAGGCCAAGCGCTTTCTTGAACATCGTGATGAAGGCCGTCACCGACTCATAGCCCAGCGTCTCGGAAACGCGTTGTACGGGTGCACCGGCGGCGAGTTCCCGAATGGCGATGAGCAGGTGCAGTTGCTGCCGCCAGCGCCCGAAGGACAGTCCCGTTTCCCGTTCGATGAGGCGGGTCAACGTGCGCTCGCCCAGGGCCAGGCGCACGGCCCACTGGCCGATGGTGCTGCGGTCTGCCGGATCCGCCGACAGCGCCGCAGCCAGCGCGCGCACCTTCGGGTGATGGCTGACCGGCAGCGACAGATGCTCAGCCGGCGTCTGCACCAGTTCGTCCAGCAGCACCCGCGCCAGCCGGTCGGTGTGGCTGCCATGCGGATAGTCCAGCGGCGCGTCGGCCAGGTGCAGGATCATCTCGCGCAGCATCGGCGAGATGGCCAGCGTCACGCACTGCGCCGGCAGGTCGACGATGCCGGGCTCGACGAACAGGTAGCACAGGCGCGCGTTGGCGGTGGCGCGGTTGCTGTGCGGCATGCCGCCCGGAATCCAGACGCCACACTGGGGCGGCACGATCCACAGCGCATTGGCCACTTCGCAGGTCACCGCCCCATGCAGCGCAAGAATGAGCTGACCCTTTCGATGCTCATGCACCGGAATTTCCGCGTCGTGCTCGGCCACCTGCAGGCGGCTGGCAACCGCCGGGCGATCGGTCTCGTCCGGGTCCAGGTCAAAGCCGGGGAGCGAAATGCGAGCCATTCTCACATTGACCGGTTTTAGCGATTGATTGTCATTGTAGCGAAATTCGCCAGTGCGGCCGGTCACTAGCATGAGCTGCATGCACTCCCCCACCCCGCTCCGCCCCCACCTGCTCCAGGCATTTGCCCGGTTTAAAAGCCCTGCCCTCAGGACCGACCAGGAGGCGGTGCTGTTCTCGCTCAAATGCCTGCTCGCCGCGTCGTTGGGGCTGTATGTCTCTCTGCGGATCGGCCTGAACCGCCCGTTCTGGGTGGTCGGCACGGTCTATCTGGTGTCGCAGCCCCTTTCCGGGGCGACACTCAGCCGCGGCCTGTTCCGCCTGCTGGGTACCGTGGGCGGGGCCGTCGCCACCGTCGCGCTGGTGCCACGTTTCGCCAATGCACCCTTGGTGCTGAGCGCCACACTCGCCACCTGGATGGCGCTGTGCCTGTACCTGGCGATGCTCGACCGCACGCCACGTGCGTACGCGTTCCTGCTGGCCGGCTATACCACCAGCCTGATCGGGTTTCCTGCGGTGATGGTGCCGGGAGAGGTGTTCACCATTGCCATCACGCGGGTGCAGGAAATCGCCATCGGCATCCTGGCCGCCACGCTGGTACATGGGTTGGTGCTGCCGCGCCGGGTCTCGATGCGCGTGCACGCACGGGTTGCTGCCGTGCTGGAGGATGCGGAACGATGGACACGCGACATGCGCGCCAGTGCATCGGACACGGTACTGGCGACGGACCGCTCGAAAGTGGCCGCCGACCTGCTCGAGCTGCATGTGCTGTCGATCCACCTGCCCTTCGACAGCGCCCACGGCGTCGCCCAGGTGCAGATCCTGCGTGCCCTGCATGACCGGATGCTGGACGTACTGATGCTGTCCAGCGCGGTGGAAGATTCCATCGCCCGGCTGCGCTCACCACAGGCCAGCGCGATGGATGCAACAGACTGGCGCGATCTGCTGCGGGCCGGCCTGGTCGCGCAACAGGCCGAGATCGACCTTGCCCACGCCGATTGCCGCGTACTGCAGGCGGAGCTGCACACTGCCCGGCCCGACTGGCGCCGGCATGTACCTGCCCGCCTTGCGCGACATACGCAGGGTGCGGCACTTCACCGGGATCATCGGCTTGCCCTGCGCAGCGCGCTGGGCGCGTTCGTCGGCATCCTGCTGAGCTGCGTTCTGTGGATCGTTACCGGCTGGTCGGACGGCGCCACGGCGGTGTCCATCATCGGCACGGCGTGCGTGCTGTTCGGCACGATCGAAGCGCCTGCGCCGCATGTCATGCGCTATCTGGTGGGGTCGTTGATCGGCGTTGGCGTCGGCCTGCTCTACGGTCTACTGATCTTCCCCGCGCTCTCCGATTTCGTCGGCCTGATGGCCGCGCTGGCGCCGGTGCTGCTGCTGTGCGGATCGTTCCTGGCCCGGCCGCCCTTCATCATGGCTGCGCTGGGCGTGGTGCTGACGTTTCCGCTCATCGCCGGCCTGGGCGCGACCAATTCGACCAACATCGTCGGCGCACTCAACAACGGCGTTGCGTTGTTCATCGGTACGACGGTGGCACTGTGCAGCATGCAGCTGTTCCAGACCGCCGATGCGGGCCGCAACCGCGCACGGCTGGAGCGTTCGATCCGTCGGGACATTGCGCGACACGCCGCCGGACAAGGCGGTGCGACCCGCGCCTGGCTCAGCCGCATGCTGGATCGAATCGGGCTGCTCGCTCCCAGGTTGCAGGGCCGTTCCAGTGCCGCACACGATCTGCGGGAATTGTTTGCGGACGTTCGTGCGGCACGTGCATCCAGCCAACTCCGCGCGCTGGAAAGGCGGCTGCACAACCCGAAGGTTCGGGCGCTTCATGCGGCGCTGGTCGAACGCATCGCTGCACATTTCAGGGTTCGCGCCCACTCGCCACGCAGTGTCGACACCCATCTTCTGGAGCTGCTGGACCGCATGCGCGAGGCAGCGGCGGCCAGCAGCGAGGCTAATCAGAGGTATCTGTCGCACCTGCTCTGCGGGTTGCGCCGTGACCTGCTGGCATCCCCGCTTACCCATCGGCACTGACCTCATGTTTTCTGACCATTCCATTGATGGCGTGCTGATCCCCGGCCTGCTCGCCGTGGCCGCCGCCGCGCTGGTGCTGTCGATGCTGAGCTCACGCCTGCTCGCCAGCCTCGGCCTGTACCGGTTGTTCGCCGCGCGGCCCTTGGTGGGCCTGTCCCTGTTCGTGATCCTGGCGGAGCTGATGATCCGGCTCTCGCCCCTGCTCGAGAAATGAAATGAAACACCTGCTTGCTGTCATCGGGCGCTGGAGCGCTACGCTGGTTGTATTCGCGATTGCTGTCGTCGCCGCACTGTCCATCTGGAAGCGTTACGAAATGCGCCCGTGGACGCGGGATGGGCGGGTGCGCGCCGATGTGGTGCGCGTTGCATCGGACATGGGGGGGCTGGTCACCCAGGTGCTGGTGCACGACAACCAGCGGGTCAGCGCCGGACAGCTGCTGCTGGTACTGGATCAACCGCGCTTCGCTGCCGCGCTTGAGAAGGCCGATGCAGCGGTCAGCAGCGCTCGCGCCACGCTGGCGCTGGCCCGCCGCGAATCGACACGGGACAACGCACTTGGCAACCTGGTCGCCTCGGAGACACGCGAACGCAATGCCGCCAAGGTCGATACCGAGTTGGCAGCGCTGGCGCAGGCACAGGCCGAACAGCGCGTCGCCCAGCTCAACGTGCAACGCACCGAGGTGCGCGCAACCACCGACGGCATCGTCACCAACCTGGACCTGCACGCGGGCGACTACCTGCAACCCGGTGCGCAGGCACTGGCGCTGATCGACACCCGCAGCCTGCGTATCGAGGGCTACTTCGAGGAAACCAAACTGGGCTGCATCACCGAGGGCGATGCCGCCGTGGCGCGGCTGATGGGCGACGACCACGACGTCCGCGGACACGTGGATACCATCGCCGCCGGCATCGCCGACGATCAGCGCTCAAGCACCCACAACCTGCTGCCGGCCGTGGCGCCGACCTATACCTGGGTGAGGCTGGCACAGCGCATCCCGGTACGCATCCGTATCGATGATGCGTCGCCGGATACCCGGCTGATCGTAGGTCGCACTGCGAGTGTGACCATCACCCCCTCGGCGCAGGGAGCCTGCAAGTGAGCGTGCGGACAGTACGTGGCGGGCTGCTTGCCCTGCTGCTGCCGATGACGGCCTGCGTGTCCGGCCCCGACTATCACCTGCCGGCGAGCGCTGTCGCAGCCTCCCCACGGGCGGCGCGGGCGTTCGTCTCGGGCCAGGAGGCATCGTTCAGCCACGACGCGCCACCGGATCGATGGTGGCAACTGTATGGCGACCCCCAGCTTGACGCCTACGTACGCGAAGCACTGGCGGCCAATACCGACCTGCGCGCCGCCGATGCCAACCTTCGGCGCGCCAGCGCGACCGTGCTGGAGTACCGCGCGCGCGGTGCCGTACAAGGGGACGTGGATGCATCGGGCACGCTCACCCATGCCGGTGGCTACACCCAGGCGTCGGCCGCACCGCAATCCTATGCGCTGGGCCTCCACCTCTCCTATCCGCTGGATCTCTCAGGCGGCATCCGCCGCGGCATCGAAGCCGCCAACGCGGACACGGAGGCTGTCGCTGCGGCACGCGACCAGGTCCGCGTGGTCGTCGCTGCGGCCGTCACCCGTGCCTATCTCCAGGTGTGCACAAGCAATCACACGCTCGCTGCAACCCGGCAGGTGCTGGCGATACAGCGCGCCACGCTGGAGGCAACCCGACGGCTGGCTGCAGGCGGGCGCGGAACGGACTTCGATGTCAGCCGTGCCGGTGCCGCCGTCAATCGCAGCGCGGCGGCGATACCGCACCTGCTGGCGGAACGGCAGGCCTCACTGTTCGAACTGGCCGCACTGATGGGCAAAGTCCCGGCAGACTATCCCAGGGAAGCAGAAGGGTGCCCACAGCCCCCTGAGCTGCAGCAAGCATTGCCGATCGGTGACGGCTGGCAGCTGCTCCAGCGGCGCCCTGACGTACGCGCAGCCGAACGCAGCCTGGCCGCCGCGACTGCAATGATCGGTGTCGAGACGGCGAGTCTCTATCCGCAGATCACCCTGGGCGCCTCTTCGGGCGTGGCCGGCACACCGGCGCATCTGCTGTCGGCCGACGGCTTCGGTGCGAGCATCGGTCCCGTGCTGTCATGGCACTGGCCCGACCGCCGCGTAGCCAAGGCCCGCATCGCGGCGGCCGGTGCCAATGCGGACACCGCTCTCGCTTCCTTTGACGGAGTCGTGCTGCAGGCACTGCGCCAGACCGAGACCGCGCTTTCTGCCTGCACGCAGGAGCTTGAACGCGAGCGCAGCCTGGCGCACGCGCGTCGGGACGCATCCCGTGCCACCGAACAGGCACAGCACCTCTACCGCTTCGGCAGGATCGATTTTCTCGACGTGCTTTCGGCCCAGGCCGAGCTGGCAGATGCGGAGTCCGCATTGGCCGCCTCGCGCGCGGAGCGCATTGACCGGCAGATGGATCTTTTCGTGTCGTTGGGCGGAGGCTGGGCCGCAACGGATTCGGCCCCGGGCGGGCTCCAATGACCCGTTGTCTGGCAACGACTGCAGGCCGCGCCGTCTGTTCAGGAAATTACCGCCTACACCCGCATTCATTCACATGGATTGCCCTATATTCCCGCCACAGCGCCGCATGCTGCGGCCATGACGGAGGCATCCCCATGAAGACCACACGTTTGCTTGCCATCGCCTTGACCACCGCCACCGCTTTCGCTGCGGCCCCCGCGTTCGCCGATCCGCCGCACCACGCCCGCGGCAACGGGCCGCCGCCGCACGCAGGCGGCCCGCACAACCGCGAAGCGCCGCCGCCGGGCTGGCAGAAGAAGGCTTGGCGTCGTGGCGATCGCCTGCCTTGGGCTGAAGTGGACCGCCGCTACTGGGTGAACGATTACGCGCGCTATGACCTGCGCGAGCCGGGCCGCGACCGGCGTTGGGTGCGCCAGTCCGATAACGAGTACCTGTTGGTGGAGATCGCCACCGGCTTGATTGTTGACGCGCTGCATCGTTGAATGCGGAGCGCGCCGGGGCCCTGTAGCCGTGGCCCTGGCGCGCTCCCACCACACTGCGGCCGACATGAATGATGCGAACCACCGGATTCCAGAGCGCGTTTCTCATTGTTGGCCTCATCGCAGGCCAGCCGGCCCACGCTAGCCAGCAGCCATCAGCGGCGGATGTAAAAGCGATCGAACAGGTGGTCGAAGCGTTCCGCACCTCGCTGATCAACAAGGACAAGCCGACCTACATGGGCCTGTTCTTCTCGGACAAACCAGAAGACATCGGCTGGCAGTTCGTTTCCGAGGACGTGCGCCTGCAGGACATCCGCAAGGCCAAGCCCGATGCAATCAAGGCACGGCAGATTCCTGCAAACAACTTCATCGCGCTGATCGACGGGGCGGTGGCCTCGCCGAAGCCGAAGGAGGAGAAGTTCTCCAACACGAAGATCGAGACGGATGGTGATGTGGCTTCGGTCTCGTTTGACTACAGCTTCCACGACGATGGGGTGAAGACCAACTGGGGCAAGGAAATGTGGCAGCTGATCCGCACCGAACAGGGCTGGAAGATCTTCTCGGTGATCTACTCGGTCCGCGATTCACGCAGCCCGGCCGATTGAGCAGGGCTTGATGCGGGCGCCCTCACCCGCGATCCATTCAGCAAGGGCATTGGCATTCGGCGAGCGATCGGGCAGAGTTCGGCCACGCGCAAGGACGCATGCCATGACCCGCCTGCTGATCATCGAAGACAACCCCGAGCTGGTTGCCAACCTGTATGCCTTCTTTGAACCGCTGGGCTACGTCCTGGACGACGCCCGCGACGGCGCCAGCGGACTGCGCCGGGCCACGCAAGACGACTACGACGCCATCCTGCTGGACCTGATGCTGCCGCGGCTGGACGGCATGACGCTGTGCCAGAAGCTGCGCCAGGAGTTCCAGAACCCGGTGCCGATCCTGATGCTGACCGCGCGCGATCCGGTCGAAGACCGCGTGCAGGGCCTGGCCCTGGGCGCGGATGACTACCTGGTCAAACCGTTCTCGCTGACGGAACTGGATGCGCGGATCAAGGCCCTGGTACGACGGGCGCAGGGTCGCCAGGTCCAGAGCGTGCTGGCGTGGAAGGACCTGCAGGTAGACACGCGCTCGCCACAAGCCTGGCGGCAAGGCCGCTGCATTGCGCTGACGCCCACGTCGCACAAGCTGCTGATGTGCCTGGTGCGTGCGGCGCCGGCCGTGGTGCGCAAGCAGGAGATGGAATACCTGGTCTGGGGCGACGAGCCACCGGACAGCGGCGCGCTGCGAACCCACATCCATGAGCTGCGCCTGCAGGTGGACCGCAGCTTCGACACCGCGCTGATCACCACGGTGCACAGCGTCGGCTGGCGCATGCAGGCGTGACCCGTGCCTCCCTCTACCGCCGCCTGAGCCTGCGCACCCGCATCACGATCTCGTTCGTGCTGTTGATGGCCGGTGCCATGGGCTTCATCGTACTGGCCGAACAGGTGGACTACGACCAGGTCCGGGCCGCTGTCGTCGCGCGGACCCAGGACAATGAAGTACGCCGCCTGCAGGACGAACTCGCCCGTGGTCGGCGTCCCGACCTGCCCTCCGGCAGCGCACTGTTCGATGCCCAGGACGTGCCTGTCGTGCTGCGCCAATATGGCCCGGGATATCACGGCGAAGCAGCACCCAACGAGTGGCACCTGCGCGTCTTCGACAGTGCCGGCCAACGTTACTACCTGCTGCAGGACGCAGCGCCCTATGGCTATCTGGAATACCTGATCAATGCCTTTGCGGCACTGGTCATTTCGATCTGCGTGCTTGGCGCCTTCCTGATCGGTCGCAAGGTAGCGACCCACGTCATCGCGCCCATCACACGATTGGCCGATGCGGTGCAGGACGGCCACAAGCCCTTTCCCTACCAGGACGCACGCGATGAGATCGGCGTGCTCGCGCGCGCCTTTGCCCGCCATAGTGACGAGCTCGAACGGTTCCTGCATCGCGAACAGTGCTTCAGCGGCGATGCCAGCCACGAGCTGCGCACGCCCTTGGCCATCATCGGTGGTGCTGCCGAGACGCTGGCCTGCCAGCTTCCGGCCGACAGCCACCTGGTTCCCAGTGCCGAGCGCATCCTGCGCACCACCCAGGAGATGCAGCGCCAGCTGACCTGCCTGCTGCTGCTCTCTCGCGCCCCCAGCACCGTGCCACGCAACGAGGTGGCCCTGCGTGCGCTGATTGAATGCTGCATGGATCGCTGCCAGCCCTGGCTTTCCGGCAAGCCGGTGATCGTTGCGTTTGATGCCCTGCATGACACCGTGCTGCACACCAACGCGGATCTTGCGCGCAGCGTGATCTGGAACCTTCTGCGCAACGCCTGCCAGTACACCGAAAGCGGCGAAGTCCGGATCTCCCTCCACGACGCCGCACTCATCGTCGCCGACACGGGGCCCGGCCTGCCCTCCAGTATCGATCCACAGCTGTTCCAGCGCTTCGTACCCGCTAGCGTGCACAGCGGCGAGGGGCTGGGGTTGTCGATCGTGCAGCGCATCGTCGAGCACCTGGGTTGGAGGATGACGGTGCATTCATCGCAGCAGGGATGCCGGTTCA
Source organism: Stenotrophomonas sp. YJH_SMC_64 (assembly GCF_059371375.1). Taxonomy (NCBI): domain Bacteria; kingdom Pseudomonadati; phylum Pseudomonadota; class Gammaproteobacteria; order Lysobacterales; family Lysobacteraceae; genus Stenotrophomonas; species Stenotrophomonas sp. YJH_SMC_64. The sequence continues at coordinate 15,478 of NZ_JCAFUN010000028.1, forward strand.
GCCTGGAGTGGCCCCTCTGACGATTTCCTGACGCACGCGTGCACATGCTGGGGATTGCTCACTTCACGGCGGAAACCGCATGCAGCACCCCAAGGACAGCGGCAAGTACCCGCACGGGAAGACCGGCCTGAGCCGCATCTTCCACACCCTCATCCATTCGCGTGATGGCTTCGTCGCCACCTTCCGCGGCGAGGCTGCCTTTCGCCAGCTGCTGCTTCTGCACGCGCTGTTGATCATTGCAGCGTTCGTACTGGACATCAGCGCGGTCGAGCGCGCGATAGTGCTGGCGGTCTGCTTCATCAGCCTGCTGGTGGAACTGCTCAACTCGGCGATCGAAGCGGTGGTTGATCGCATCTCCCTTGAACAGCATCCGCTGTCAAAGAACGCCAAGGATATGGGCAGCGCCGCGCAGACCACCGCACTGTTGATGGTGGGTGCTGTGTGGGGCCTCATCCTGCTGGGCTAGTCCGCCCAACCTGACAACTTCCTGATAAAGCGGTTTCGATACTGCGCGCACTCCCGCTCCACGGAACCTGCTCGTGCGTCAATGCCGCCGTTTTCCACGGCCCCATCCGATCGTTCTGGTCTGGGCCGTCGCACTGTTCTTCACCACGATTGGAAACATCGCCCTCTGGAAGACGCTGTGGGGGCTGGTCGACCTCAACAGCGTGCGCAGCGTGCTGTTCCTGGCCAGCCTGCCGGTGGTGCTGTTCTGCCTGTTCAACCTGTTGCTGACGCCACTGCTGGCACTGCCATTCCTGCGCAGGCCGCTGCTGGTGCTGCTCGTTGTCGTCAGCGCCGCCTGCAGCTACTTCATGCTGCACTACAACGTGCTGATCGATCGCAGCATGGTGCAGAACGTGTTCGAGACCAACCAGGCCGAACTGAACGCCTATCTGTCGCTGCCACTACTGTTGACCCTGCTGGCGCTGGGCGTGCTACCTGCTGCCGGGCTCGCCCTGGTGCGCACCACCAGCGGGGCCGGTTCGATACGTTCGCTGCTGGTGTGGCCGGCCAGCGCTCTGGCGTCATTGCTGGTACTGCTGGCAATCGGCTTCGCGTTCTACAAGGACTACTCCTCGCTGCTGCGCAACAACCGCTATCTCCGTGACCAGGTGCTGCCGTTGAATGTCGTGCGCCATACCCACGGTTATCTGAAAGGCCTCTACAGCGCCCGCCAGCAACCCTTGCGCCCGATCGGCATGGACGCACGGCGCGTACCGGGCCCGCGTCCGAAGCTGGTGGTCATGGTCGTCGGCGAGACCGCGCGATCACAGAACTTCCAGCTCAACGGCTACCCACGCGCGACCAATCCCCGGCTCTCGCGCAAGGAAGGCGTCATCAGCTTCAGTGATGTTTCCTCATGCGGAACCGCAACGGCGATCTCGGTGCCGTGCATGTTCTCGCAGATGACCCGCCGCCAGTATGACGATGTACGCGCAGCGACCGAGGAGAACGTGCTCGACATCCTGCAGCGCACCGGCATCAGCGTGCTCTGGCGCAACAACAACAACGGTGGCTGCAAAGGCGTGTGCGAACGCGTGCCGACCGAGGACATGCCCGCGCTGAAGGTGGCCGGCCAATGTGTCAATGCCGACGGCACCTGCTATGACGAGGTGCTGCTGCATCAGCTCGGTACACGCATTGACGCCATGAACGGTGACGCCCTGGTCGTGCTGCACCAGCTTGGCAGCCACGGCCCGACCTACTTCGAACGCTACCCGGCACAGTCGCGGGCATTCAGTCCGACCTGCGACAGCAACCAGATCCAGCGTTGCAGCAACGAGGCGCTGATCAACACCTACGACAACACCCTGGTCCATACCGACCGCATGCTTGGCAAGACCATCGACCTGCTGCAGGGTTATGCGGACCAGCGTGATGTCGCACTGATCTATGTGTCAGACCATGGTGAGTCGCTGGGCGAACGCGGAATGTACCTGCACGGCACGCCCTACTTCATCGCCCCGCGCGAGCAGACCCAGGTGCCGATGGTGATGTGGTTCTCACCGGACTTCGGCCGCAACGCAGGCCTTGATGGGGCATGCCAGCGCGACAACGCCCTGCACAGGGCATACAGCCACGACAACGTTTTCCACTCGCTGCTGGGCCTGTTTGGCGTCAGCAGCGCGGTGTACCAACGCGATCTGGATGTCTTCGCCGGTTGCCGGACGGCGGCCACGCCATCGGTGGTCGCCTTACCGGTCAGAAAACGGCGCCGGTTGATGCCGGTCGCTGCCCGCAACGTGGCGCGTTACTGCGCCGCCAGGGCGAAATCCAGGCCCGCACACACCGCCGCCACCTGGGCGTCGTTGCACTCCTGCGGGTTGGTGCGCGGGCTGTCCGGGTAGACCTCGGTGGTGGTGGCAAAGCGCGCGTCGGTGAAGCCGGCGCAGGCGCCGATCGACCGCGACTCACCCCACACCACGCCCGGTGACTGCAGCGGCAAGCCGACCAGGTTGCCCTCGGCGTCGGCCGGGGCGATATGGGTGACTGGCGCGACCGCAGCGATCAGGGCCTTCTGGAACTCGGCCTGCGGGTCTTCGCTGTTGCCGATCACGTAGAAGCCGTCCGGAATGGTGTCGCGCTCGAACGGCTTGCCGTCGCGGGCGCAGCGCGCCGGATCGAACTCGTGCAGGTCGCTGTCGGTGGTCTCGTGCAGGTCCAGGTGCACCAGCAGGTTCGGTTTGCGCTCGGCCACCCAGGCCATCAGCGCGGCCGCTTCCTCGATCTGGCCGCCGTCACGGAAGCTGCGGTTGGGGTCGATGGCATCCGGGTTCCAGCGCTGGATGCGCTCGTAGCCCCACGGGCTGACGCACGGTGCCACGATCAGGTTCAGCCGGCCCAGGTAACGCTCAGCCTGCTGTTCCAGGAACTGCAGGGCGCCATGCACGCCGCTGGTCTCGTAGCCATGCACGCCACCAGTGATCAGTGCGGTCGGCAGCGCCGGGTTCCAGTCGTGGTTGACCACGGCGAACAGCGGGTAATGGTCCGGCGCATAGTCCAGCTGGCCGTACTGGATCACATCGAAGCTGTCGTCCAGGCGCTCGAGCGCGGCCACCACGTCATCGTGGTAGCTGCGCTGGCGCTGCTGGCGGGCCCGCCACTGTGCGCGTTCCGCGTCGCCCCAGGGCTGTCCGGGGGTGCCGATCGGGTAGAACTGCGCAACAGTCATTGGGTACTCCAGGGGTCGAACGGATGGGTGCAGCCGGACATTCTAAGCCTTGTCGCGCCTGCGGGCGCCCCCGCCCGGCCCCGCCTTCATCCAGGCCGGGTCATCTGGTTGTAAAATCAACGGTTTTTGGCCCCTCACCCCTTGATGGCGAACGCAGCGCAGCCGGTCCTGGGTGGACCGGAGTTCCTCCGCCTGCTCGCCCGTCTCAGCGACGGCGCGATGCCGGCCAGCAGTCCCGCCCTGACCGATCGCCTCGGCCAGTGGGTGGACTGGAGCCGTGCCGTGGCCCTGTCCGGGGCGCTCGGCGGACGCCTGCCCGAGCCCGGTGAAGCCGCCGAAGCCGTCGAGGATGTGCTGGCCGACTGCGTCCAGGCGCACGCCAGCCTGCTGGCCTCGATCAGTGAGGACGCCGAGGCCGAGCGCCTGCTGGATCTGGCCGAAGCTGCCGCTGCACCCAACTTCGCCTCGCTGCGCCAGCGCTACCGGGTACTGCAGCAGGCCATCCAGACCGCCACCGGGCGCTTGCGCGGCCGCCTGCGCGACCAGCTGGTGCAGGTTTCGCCCGAGCTGGCGCGGCTGGCCGAGGTCGATGCGGTGATGGAACAGACCCTCACCCCGCGCGAGCACAGCCTGCTGGCCACTGCGCCGGCCGTGCTCGGTGCCCGTTTTGAACGCGTGCACGGCCAGCCCGGCTGGCGCGCGGCCTTCCGCCATGACATGCGCACCCTGCTGCTCGCCGAGCTGCAGCTGCGCTTCCACCCGATCGAAGGGCTGCAAGACGCCCTGCGCTCCCACTGACCGGAACACCATGTCCAGAACTGCTTTCCATGTCGTTGTTTTCCTTGTCGGCCTGCTGGCCGTGTGCTGGATCGGCATTGGCTATGTTTCGGTGCATCCGCTGGGTGCAGCGGTGGCGGCGATCATCGCGGCCTGCTACATCGCCGGTGGCGTGGAGCTGTACCGCTACCGCCAGGCCAGCAACGGCCTGCGCAGCGCACTGAACGACCTGTCCAGCGCGAAGGAGAGCCTCGCTCCCTGGCTGGAGCGCGTGCCCGCAGGCCTGCGCAACGCCGTGCGCCTGCGCGTGGAAGGCGAGCGTACCGCCCTGCCCGCTCCGGTGCTGACCCCTTACCTGGTCGGCCTGCTGGTGCTGCTGGGCATGCTCGGCACCCTGCTGGGCATGATGGACACGCTGCGTGGCACCGGACTGGCCCTGCAGAGCGCGACCGACATGGCCGCGATCCGCGGCTCGCTGGCCTCGCCGGTGCAGGGTCTGGCGGTGGCATTCGGCACCTCGATCGCCGGTGTGGCCAGCTCGGCCATGCTCGGTCTGCTGGCCGCGCTGCTGCGTCGTGACCGCCTGCAGGCCGTGCAGCAGCTGGACCGCGCCATCTCCGGCGACCTGCATCCGTACTCGCAGGCCTGGCAGCGCGCCGAGTCGCTGCGCCTGCTGCAGGCACAGTCCGCGGCGCTGCCGGCGCTGGTCGACCGCCTGCAGGCGATGACCAGCACCTTTGAACAGCACAGTGCGGCCGCCAATGAGCGCCTGCTGGCCGGCCAGGCCGAGTTCCTGACCCAGAGCCAGGCGCTGCAGGAACGCCTGGCGGTCTCGCTGCAGCAGTCGCTGCGCGAAGGGGCTGAAGCCAGCGCCGCCGCCATCGGTGGCGCGCTGCAGCCGATGGCCGAGACCACCCTGGCTGGCCTGGCCCATCACGGCGAAGCACTGCATGCCCGCGTCGAGCAGGCCGTGCAGCAGCAGCTGGCCGGCCTGAGCGACGGTTTTGAGCGCAGCCGCGTCGCCACCGAGGCCAGCTGGGCCAAGGTGGTGAGTGAACAGACCCAGGCACAGCAGGCACTGGTGAGCGACCTGCGCCAGCACCTGCAGGCCTTCAGCGATGGCCAGGCCACGCATGCCGAAGCGCTGGTCACACGTATCGGCGAGCGCCTGCAGGCCGATGCACAGGACAATGCGGAGGCGTTGCGTGCTGCCGCCGAACAGCAGCAGGCCCTGAACAGCGCGCTGGTCGAGCGCCAGCAGCAGGCGTTGATCGCCGCCAGCGAGCATCTGGACGCGCGTGCGCAGGCGCTGCTGCAGGCACTGGAGCAGCAGCACAGCGCCAGCCAGTCGCTGCTGCAGGACCACGAACAGCAGCGTTTGCAGGATTGGCAGGCCGCGCAGGCCGCCGCTGCCACCGCGCACGCCGAACTGCAGGCCGGCCTGGACAGCCGCGAGCAGCAACGCCAGGCGCGCTGGGACGCGGTCAGCGCCGAGTTGCAGCAGGCCCACGCCGCCCTGCAGGCGCAGCTGCAGGCCGGCGACGAACAGCGCCTGCAGCGCTGGAGCGATGCTCTGCAGCACGTTTCCACCGAGCTGGCCGAGCGCCTGCAGGCCAATGGCGAACGCCTGGCCGCGCAGCAGCAGCGCGTCTGCGACACGCTGGCGGAGACCGCACAGCAGATCGGCGAGAACGGTCGCGCACAGGCCAGCGCCACGCTGGCCGAAGTGTCCACCCTGCTGCAGACCGCCGCCGCCGCGCCGAAGGCCGCAGCCGACGTCATCAACGAGCTGCGCAGCACGCTGTCCGAGAGCCTGGTGCGTGACAACGCGATGCTGGAAGAACGCGGACGCCTGCTGGCCACCGTGCAGACCCTGCTGGATGCGATCAACCACGCCTCGCACGAACAGCGCACCGCTGTGGACGCACTGGTCGGTGGCTCGGCCGAGTTGCTGGAACGCGTCGGCAACCGCTTCACCGACCATATCGCTGCCGAGACCGGAAAGCTGGACGGTATCGCCGCAGCGCTCCACGGCAGCGCCGGTGAAGTCGGCCAGCTGGCCAGCAGCTTCGGCGAAGCGGTCGCGCAGTTCGGCAGCGCCTCCACCGAGCTGTCCGGCCGCCTGGAACAGATCGGCGGCGCACTGGATGCCTCGCTGGCCCGCAGCGACGAGCAGCTGGCCTACTACGTGGCGCAGGCGCGCGAGGTGGTCGACCTCAGCCTGCTGTCGCAGAAGCAGGTGATGGAAGAACTGCAGCAGCTGGCCACGCGCCGCGGCAAGGCCGGTAGCGCATGAGCGACGAGCTGGAGGTCGATGGCGGTTCGCACGCCCCGATCTGGGCCGCCTTCGGCGACCTGATGTCGGTGCTACTGGGCGCGTTCGTGCTGATACTGGTCGGTGTGGTCGCGGTGCAGCTGGAGCTGTCGCAGCGGCTGGACCAGGAAGTGAAGCAGCGCCAGGCCGAAGCCAAGCGCCTGCAGACCCTCGAACAGGCGCTGGCGGGCCCGTTGGCCGCCGGTCGCGTGACGCTGGTGGATGGCCGCATCGGCATCAGCGGCAGCGTGCTGTTCGCGCTGAACTCCGACCAGCTGCAGCCGGAAGGCCAGGAGCTGCTGCGCAGCCTGGCCGCACCGCTGGCCGCCTATCTGGGCAGCCGCGAGGAAATTCTGATGGTCAGCGGCTTCACCGATGACGCACCGGTGCGCGAAGGCAACCGGCGTTTCGCCGACAACTGGGAGCTGTCCGCGCAGCGCTCGCTGACCGTGACCCGCACCCTGATCGCCGATGGCGTACCGGCAGACGCGGTGTTCGCCGCCGCGTTCGGCAGCGAGCAGCCGGTCAGTTCCAATGCCAATGAGGAAGGCCGCGCACGCAACCGCCGCGTGGAAATCGCGCCGATTCCCAAGCCCAAGGCCCCGGATGCCAAGTAAGCCGCCAGCGCTGGAAGGCCTGCGCGCACTGGTGCGCGACCTCGATGCGGGGTCGCGCTCGCTGCCGCATTACCCGCAGGTGCCGATGCTGCAGCAGGTGCAGCGCGAGTGGTCGGAGCTGCGCAGCGAACTGCAGGTGCGCCGCTCACTGCGCACCGAGGCCCCTGCCGACGGCGGCCCGCTGAACTCGGCGGTGCTGGTGCAGCGCATGCTGGACACGATGCAGGCCACCAGTCCCGGCTACCTGCGCCACTTCATCGACTATGTGGATACGTTGTCGTGGCTGCAGGCGCTGCAGGACGGCGCCGCCAGCGGTGCAGATACCGCGAAGCCGAAGCGGACACGCAAGCCGCGCTGAACATTCACTGGTAGTGCCGGCCGCTGGCCGGCATCAAACCGGACCGACCACGGCCGAAGCGCGCGCAAGCGGCGCTGAACAGCGAATGGCCGTGCTGAACATTGACTGGTAGTGCCGGCCGCTGGCCGGCAGCCATGCAACTCCGCGGAGGTCATGAGGTTGCCGGCCAGCGGCCGGCACTACCACCGAGGGTGCTCTGTGCGCCGGAACGCAATCTGCGCTGCGCTTCGGCTTTGCTGTGGTAGTGCCGGCCGCTGGCCGGCATCAAACCTGACCGACCACGGCCGA
>NZ_JCAFUN010000029.1:0-16862 GCF_059371375.1 Stenotrophomonas sp. YJH_SMC_64
CACCAGGATCGCGCCGTCCATCTGGGCGGCACCGGTGATCATGTTCTTGACGTAGTCAGCATGGCCCGGGCAATCGACGTGGGCGTAGTGACGGACCGGGGATTCGTATTCGACGTGCGCGGTCGAGATCGTGATACCACGCGCCTTTTCTTCCGGAGCGGCGTCGATCGAGGAGTAATCCTTGAACTCGCCACCGAAGCGCTCGGCACCGATCTTGGTCAGTGCGGCGGTCAGCGTGGTCTTGCCGTGATCGACGTGACCGATGGTGCCGACGTTGACGTGCGGCTTGGTGCGCTCGAACTTACCCTTTGCCATTGTTCTATACCTTGATTGTTCGTAAGTGGTTTCAAGAGAGGCTGAGCGAGGCTCAGCCCTTCTTCATGACGGCTTCGGCGATGTTGGTCGGAGCCGGCTCGTAGTGATCGAATTCCATGGTGAAGGTGGCGCGGCCCTGGGTCTGCGAACGCAGCGCAGTGGCGTAGCCGAACATTTCACCCAGCGGGATCATCGCGTTGATGATGCTGGCCGAACCGTCACCGGTGGTGTCGGAACCCTGCAGCACGCCGCGACGACGGCTGACGTCGCCCATCACGTCACCCTGGTAATCCTCCGGGGTCACGATCTCGACCTTCATGATCGGCTCCAGCAGCACCGGCTTGGCCTTGGCGAAGCCCTGCTTGAAGGCCATCGACGAAGCCAGCTTGAACGCCATTTCCGAGGAGTCGACGTCGTGGTACGAACCGAACACCAGCTTCACCTTGACGTCCACGACCGGGAAGCCAGCCAGCGGACCGCTGGTGATGGTTTCGCGCAGGCCCTTTTCAACCGACGGAATGAATTCCTTCGGGATCACGCCGCCGGTGATGTCGTTGATGAACAGGAAGTCGTCCTTGATGGCCGGAGCCAGCTTCGGATCGGCACGGTCGGCAGCGGTGATCGGCGACAGTTCGATCACGACGTGACCGTACTGACCCTTACCACCGGACTGCTTGGCGTGCTTGTAGTCCGACTTGACGTCGGCCAGGGTGATGGTTTCGCGGTAGGCCACCTGCGGCGCGCCGACGTTGGCTTCAACGTTGAACTCGCGCTTCAGGCGGTCGACGATGATGTCCAGGTGCAGCTCGCCCATGCCCGAGATGATGGTCTGGCCGGATTCTTCGTCGGTCTTGACGCGGAACGACGGATCTTCCTGCGCCAGACGGCCCAGGGCCAGACCCATCTTTTCCTGGTCCGACTTGGTCTTCGGCTCGACGGCCATCGAGATCACCGGCTCCGGGAACGTCATGCGCTCCAGGATGATCGGGGCGTCCACGGCGCACAGGGTGTCACCGGTGGTGGTGTCCTTCAGGCCCACGGCAGCGGCGATGTCACCGGCCAGAACTTCCTTGATTTCCTCGCGGTTGTTCGAGTGCATCTGCAGGATGCGGCCGATGCGCTCCTTCTTGCCCTTCACCGAGTTCAGCACGGTGTCGCCACCGTTCAGGGTGCCCGAGTAGACACGGAAGAAGGTCAGCGCGCCGACGAACGGGTCGGTGATGATCTTGAAGGCCAGCGACGAGAACGGAGCCTTGTCGTCCGACTTGCGGGTCATTTCGACGGTGTCGTCGTCAACGTCCACGCCCTTCACGTCCGGCACGTCGACCGGCGACGGCAGCAGCTGGATCACGCCGTCCAGCATGGCCTGCACACCCTTGTTCTTGAAGGCCGAGCCGCAGTACATCGGCACGATCTCGGTGGCCAGGGTGCGGGTACGCAGCGCGTTGATGATTTCGGCCTCGGCCAGCTCTTCGCCGCCCAGGTACTTTTCCATCAGCTCTTCGCTGGCTTCGGCAGCGGTCTCGACCATGAACTGGCGAGCCTCTTCCGCAGCCGCCTGCAGATCGGCCGGGATGTCGCTGTACTCGAACTTCATGCCCTGCGAAGCCTCATCCCAGTGGATGGCCTTCATCTTCAGCAGGTCGACGACGCCCTTGAAGTTGTCTTCAGCGCCGATCGGCAGCTGCATCGGCACGGCAACCGCGCCCAGCTTGGCCTTCAGCTGGCCGACGACCTTCTGGAAGTTGGCACCGGTGCGGTCCATCTTGTTGACGAACGCGATGCGCGGCACGTGGTACTTGTTGGCCTGGCGCCACACGGTTTCCGACTGCGGCTGCACGCCACCGACGGCGCACAGGACGAAGACGGCACCGTCGAGCACGCGCAGCGAGCGCTCCACTTCGATGGTGAAGTCGACGTGCCCGGGGGTGTCGATGATGTTGAAGCGGTGCTCCGGCAGGGACTTGTCCATGCCCTTCCAGAACGCGGTGGTGGCAGCGGACTGGATCGTGATGCCACGCTCCTGCTCCTGCTCCATCCAGTCCATGGTGGCGGCGCCGTCATGCACTTCACCGATCTTGTGGCTCTTGCCGGTGTAGAACAGGATGCGCTCGGACGTGGTGGTCTTGCCGGCATCGATGTGAGCCATGATGCCGAAGTTACGGTAACGCTCGATGGGAGTGGAACGGGCCACGGGAGCCTCTCAGATTTCTTGGATTTCGGATGGCCGAACGCCGCCTTTCGGCGGCCTTCGGATTGGCGCAGTCCTTCTGGGACCGCGAGGCAGCACGCACCGAAGTGGTGCTGCCCTGCCTGTTTTACAAGGCCGTCAAACTCACCAGCGGTAGTGGGCGAATGCCTTGTTGGCTTCGGCCATGCGGTGGGTTTCTTCGCGCTTCTTGATGGCGCCGCCACGATTTTCCGAGGCGTCGATCAGTTCAGCAGCCAGCTTCTTCGGCATGGTGTTCTCACCACGCTTGCGCGCGGAGTCGATCAGCCAGCGCATGGCCAGGGCCATCTTGCGCGACGAACGCACTTCGACCGGCACCTGGTAGGTGGCACCGCCGACGCGGCGCGACTTGACTTCGACCGCCGGAGCAACGTTGTCCAGAGCCTTCTGCACCAGTTCAATGGCGTTGGCGCTGCTGTTCTTCTCGGTGATCACGTCCATGGCGCCGTACACGATCTTTTCGGCGACGGACTTCTTGCCGCTCTGCATGACCATGTTGATGAAGCGGGCGATGGTTTCGCTTCCGTGCTTCGGATCGGGCAGGACGGAACGCTGCGGAGTATTACCCTTACGCGACATAGTGCTCTCTCCTTATGCCTTCGGACGCTTGGCGCCGTACTTGGAACGGGCCTGGCGACGCTTGGCAACGCCGGCGGCGTCGAGCGAGCCACGAACGGTGTGGTAACGCACACCCGGCAGGTCCTTGACGCGACCGCCGCGGATCAGGACCACGGAGTGCTCCTGCAGGTTGTGGCCTTCACCACCGATGTAGGAAATCACTTCTTCCTGGTTGGTCAGGCGGACCTTGGCAACCTTGCGCAGAGCCGAGTTCGGCTTCTTCGGGGTGGTGGTGTAGACACGGGTGCAGACGCCACGGCGCTGCGGGCACTTGTCGAGCGCCGGCGAGGCACTCTTGTAGGTGGTCGCTTGCCGCGGCTTGCGGACCAGCTGGTTGATCGTCGCCATCAGTAGGTTCTTCTGATTGGTGGCCGGAAAATCCGGCCAGAGATGCGGAAATGTTAAAGCAGGCCAAAATTCTGGCCTGCTGAGACAGACGATTGTAGCAACCTGCCAGGAAAGCAGTCAAACGCCTCCTGTCAAGCCCGTTCCTGATCCCGGAACGTTACTGGGGGGCCTCCATGTACCCCGTTCAGGTTGGCGGGGTGAACCGCGAGCGGTCCACCCTGCCCTGTACCGGTAGAGTCGACTGTTAGTCGACTGTCGATAGCGGTCGACTCTGGATAGCAGTCGACTAACAGTCGACTCTACCCGCCCGGGTGGTCCGGCCCTGAGGCCGGACCCGTGTTTCAGTCTTCCGAGGCCTGTTCAGCTTCGGCTTCAACCACCGGTGCCTCGACCGCGGCCGGGGTGCCGGCAAGGGTCTGCATTTCCGACTCGGTGAGGCCGGAAGCGCCGCGACGGCGGTTGCTGTGGTACGCCAGGCCGGTACCGGCCGGAATCAGGCGACCCACGATGACGTTTTCCTTCAGGCCACGCAGGTTGTCCGAGGTGCCGCGGACGGCCGCTTCGGTCAGCACGCGGGTGGTTTCCTGGAACGACGCGGCCGAGATGAACGATTCGGTCGCCAGCGAGGCCTTGGTGATACCCAGCAGGACCGGATCGAAGTGCGCCGGCAGCTCATTGCGGGCTGCAAGGCGGGCATTCTCCTCGATAACGCGCTGGCGCTCCACCTGTTCGCCGTTCAGGAACTTGCTGCTGCCCTGGTCGGTGATCTCGACCTTGCGCAGCATCTGGCGAGTGATCACCTCGATGTGCTTGTCGTTGATCTTCACGCCCTGCAGGCGGTACACGTCCTGGATTTCCTTCACCAGGTAGGCAGCCAGCGGTTCGACACCCAGCAGGCGCAGGATGTCCTGCGGGCTCGGCTCGCCGTCCACGATGGTTTCACCCTTGGTGACATGCTCGCCTTCGAACACGATGACCTGGCGGTACTTCGGGATCAGCTCTTCGTGCTCCGAACCATCGGTGTCCTTGATGATCAGGCGCTGCTTGCCCTTGGTGTCCTTGCCGAAGCTGATGATGCCCGAACGCTCGGCCAGCACCGCCGGATCCTTCGGCTTGCGCGCTTCGAACAGATCGGCCACGCGCGGCAGACCACCGGTGATGTCGCGGGTCTTCGACGCTTCCTGCGGGATCTTGGCGACCACGTCACCCACGCCGACGGCAGCGCCGTCCTGCAGGTTGACGATCGAGCGCGGCGGCAGCAGGTACTGCGCCGGCAGGTCGGTGCCCGGAATCGACAGGTCGTTGCCCTTGGCGTCGACGATGCGCACGATCGGGCGCAGGTCCTTGGCCTGGGTACCACGACGCTTCGGATCGGTGATTTCGCGCGACGCCAGGCCGGTCAGCTCGTCGGTCTTCTCGATGACGGTGATGCCGTCGACGAAGTCGATGAAGCGGATGAAGCCGGCCACTTCCGACACGATCGGGTGGTTATGCGGATCCCAGTTGGCCACGGTCTGGCCAGCCTTGATCGCATCACCGTCCTTGGACGTGATGGTCGCACCGTACGGCAGCTTGTAACGCTCACGCTCACGGCCGTGGGCATCGAGCACCGAGATTTCGCCCGAGCGCGACACTGCCACCAGCGAGCCGTTGGCATGCTCGACCGACTTGAGGTTGCTGAACTTGACCGAGCCGGTGGTCTTGACGGTGATGTTGTCGACCGCAGCAGCTCGCGACGCCGCACCACCGATGTGGAACGTACGCATGGTCAGCTGGGTACCCGGCTCACCGATGGACTGGGCGGCGATGACGCCGACCGCTTCACCGATGTTGACCAGGTGGCCACGGGCCAGGTCGCGGCCGTAGCAGCGCGAGCAGACGCCGAAGGCCGATTCGCAGGAGATGGTCGAGCGGACCTTGATGGTCTGCACGCCGGCATCTTCCAGCTTGGCAACCCAGGCTTCGTCCAGCAGGGTGTTGCGGGTGACGATCGGATCTTCGTCGTTGCCCGGCAGGAACACGTCCTCGGCAACCACGCGACCCAGCACGCGGTCCTTCAGCGGCTCGACCACGTCGCCGCCTTCCACGATCGGGGTCATGATCAGGCCTTCGGTGGTACCGCAATCCACCTCGGTGATCACCACGTCCTGTGCCACGTCGACCAGACGACGGGTCAGGTAACCCGAGTTCGCGGTCTTCAGCGCGGTATCGGCCAGACCCTTACGGGCACCGTGGGTGGAGTTGAAGTACTCCTGCACGTTCAGGCCTTCGCGGAAGTTCGCCTTGATGGGCGTCTCGATGATCGAGCCGTCCGGGCGGGCCATCAGGCCACGCATGCCGGCCAGCTGACGGATCTGCGCCTGCGAACCACGCGCACCGGAGTCGGCCATGATGTACAGCGAGTTCATCGACTTCTGGTCGATGGTCTCACCCTTGGCATTGACCACCTTCTCGGTACCGATGGTGTCCATCATCGCCTTGGCGATGCGCTCGTTGGTGCGCGACCAGATGTCGACCACCTTGTTGTAGCGCTCGCCGGCGGTGACGAGGCCCGACTGGTACTGCTCCTGGATTTCCAGCACTTCGGCTTCGGCCTCGGTGAGGATGCCCTTCTTCTCGTCCGGGATCAGCATGTCGTCGATGCCGATCGAGACGCCGGCGCGGGTCGCGTACGCGAAGCCGGTGTACATCAGCTTGTCGGCGAACACGACCGTGTCCTTCAGGCCCAGCTGGCGGTAGCTGGAGTTGATCAGGCGGCTGATGTTCTTCTTGGTCAGCTCGGTGTTGGCCAGCGCGAACGGCAGGCCTTCCGGCAGGATTTCAGCCAGCAGGGCGCGACCGATCGTGGTGTCCACGATCGAGGTCTTGTTCTGCTTGTTGCCGTCTTCGTCGGTCACCACTTCGGTGATGCGGACCTTGACGCGCGCGTGCAGTTCCACCACGCGGTTGTCGTAGGCACGCTTCACTTCGGCGATGTTGGCGAAGGCCATGCCCTCGCCCTTCTTGTTTTCCAGCGAGCGGGTCATGTAGTACAGACCCAGCACGACGTCCTGCGACGGCACGATGATCGGCTCGCCGTTGGCCGGCGACAGGATGTTGTTGGTCGACATCATCAGCGCACGCGCTTCCAGCTGGGCTTCCAGCGAGAGCGGCACGTGGACGGCCATCTGGTCACCGTCGAAGTCGGCGTTGAACGCGGTGCAGACCAGCGGGTGCAGCTGGATGGCCTTGCCTTCGATCAGCACCGGCTCGAACGCCTGGATACCCAGACGGTGCAGGGTCGGCGCACGGTTCAGCATCACCGGGTGCTCGCGGATGACCTCTTCCAGGATGTCCCAGACTTCGGCTTCTTCGCGCTCGACCAGCTTCTTGGCGGCCTTGATGGTGGTGGCCAGGCCACGACGCTGCAGCTTGGCGAAGACGAACGGCTTGAACAGCTCGAGCGCCATCTTCTTCGGCAGGCCGCACTGGTGCAGGCGCAGGTACGGGCCGACCACGATGACCGAACGGCCCGAGTAGTCGACGCGCTTGCCGAGCAGGTTCTGGCGGAAGCGACCCTGCTTGCCCTTGATCATGTCGGCCAGCGACTTCAGCGGGCGCTTGTTGGTGCCGGTGATGGCACGGCCACGACGGCCGTTGTCCAGCAGCGCATCGACCGACTCCTGCAGCATGCGCTTTTCATTGCGCACGATGATGTCCGGCGCGCTCAGTTCGAGCAGGCGGCGCAGGCGGTTGTTGCGGTTGATGACGCGGCGGTACAGGTCGTTCAGGTCGGAGGTCGCGAAGCGGCCGCCATCCAGCGGGACCAGCGGACGCAGGTCCGGCGGCAGCACCGGCAGCACGGTCATGACCATCCATTCCGGACGGTTGCCCGATTCCAGGAAGGCTTCGATCAGCTTGATGCGCTTGGTGAGGCGCTTGAGCTTGGTTTCCGAACCGGTAGCGGCGATTTCCTCGCGCAGGCGG
Source organism: Stenotrophomonas sp. YJH_SMC_64 (assembly GCF_059371375.1). NCBI lineage: Bacteria > Pseudomonadati > Pseudomonadota > Gammaproteobacteria > Lysobacterales > Lysobacteraceae > Stenotrophomonas > Stenotrophomonas sp. YJH_SMC_64. The sequence continues at coordinate 7,478 of NZ_JCAFUN010000029.1, forward strand.
GTCATTTCCGACTGCAGGTCGATCGTGCGCAGCAGTTCGTACACGGCCTCGGCGCCCATGGCGGCGTCGAAGTCGTCACCGTGCTCCTGGCGGGCCTGCAGGTACTGTTCCTCGGTCAGCAGCTGGCGGCGCTCCAGGGCGGTCAGGCCCGGCTCGGTCACCACGTAGGCTTCGAAGTACAGCACGCGCTCGATGTCGCGCAGGGTCATGTCCAGCATCAGGCCGATGCGCGACGGCAGCGACTTGAGGAACCAGATGTGCGCGACCGGCGAGGCCAGGTCGATGTGGCCCATGCGCTCGCGGCGCACCTTGGCCAGGGTCACTTCGGTACCGCACTTTTCGCAGACCACGCCGCGGTGCTTCATGCGCTTGTACTTGCCGCACAGGCACTCGTAGTCCTTCACCGGGCCGAAGATGGCGGCGCAGAACAGGCCGTCGCGTTCCGGCTTGAAGGTACGGTAGTTGATGGTTTCCGGCTTCTTCACTTCGCCGAAGGACCACGAACGGATCAGGTCCGGCGAAGCCAGCGCGATCTTGATCGCGTCGAAGTCCAGCGTCTGGCGCTGCTGGTTGAAGAGGTTGAGCAGGTCTTTCATGGTGTTCTCCAGAAGGAGGAATGCTGTGTCGATGGGCTTTCAGTTCACTGCCAGCGGCGCGGCGGCGTTGACCGCCGCGCCGGCATGGATCAGTTGTCTTCCAGTTCCATGTTGATGGCCAGCGAGCGGATTTCCTTCACGAGCACGTTGAAGGATTCCGGCATGCCCGCGACCATCTCGTGCTCACCGTCGACGATGTTCTTGTACATCTGGTTGCGGCCCTGCACGTCATCGGACTTCACCGTCAGCATTTCCTGCAGGGTGTAGGCCGCGCCGTAGGCTTCCAGCGCCCAGACTTCCATTTCACCGAAGCGCTGGCCGCCGAACTGCGCCTTGCCGCCCAGCGGCTGCTGGGTGACGAGCGAGTACGGACCGGTCGAACGGGCGTGCATCTTGTCGTCGACCAGGTGGTTCAGCTTCAGGTAGTGCATGTAACCCACGGTGGTGTGGCGATCGAACGCTTCACCGGTGCGGCCGTCGTACAGCTGGGTCTGGCCACTGCTCGGCAGGTCGGCCAGTTCCAGCATGCGCTTGATTTCCGCTTCGGTGGCGCCGTCGAACACCGGGGTGGCCATCGGCACGCCGTCGGTGAGGTTACGGGCCAGGCGCAGCAGTTCCTCGTCGCTGAACTGCGACAGGTCGACACGGTTGGCCACGTTGGTGTCGTCGTGGTTGTAGATGTCGTCCAGGAACTTGCGCAGGTCGGCAACCGCCGCCTGGGCTTCCATCATCGCCTGGATCTTGCGGCCCAGGCCCTTGGCAGCCCAGCCCAGGTGCACTTCCAGGATCTGGCCGATGTTCATACGCGACGGCACGCCCAGCGGGTTCAGCACGATGTCCACGGTTTCGCCCGAGGCCATGTACGGCATGTCCTCGACCGGCACCACGTTGGAGACCACACCCTTGTTGCCGTGGCGGCCTGCCATCTTGTCGCCCGGCTGGATGCGGCGCTTCACGGCCAGGAACACCTTGACCATCTTCAGCACGCCCGGGGCAAGGTCGTCACCGGCGGTGATCTTGCCGCGCTTGTCGGCGAAGCGACGCTCGAATTCCTTCTCGTGCGCCTGGATCTGCTTCTGCGCGCGCTCGATGGCTTCCGAAGCGTCCTCGTCCTTCATGCGCAGGGCGAACCAGTCAGCCTTCTTCAGGCCGTCCAGGAAGGCGTCGGTGATCACGTCACCCTTCTTCAGGCCAGCGCCACCGTTGACCACCTTGCCCACGATCTGCGAACGCAGACGCATGTAGATGGCGGCTTCCAGGATGCGGAACTGGTCGTCGAAGTCCTTCTTGACGCGCTTGATTTCAGACTCTTCGATCTGGCGGGCGCGCTTGTCCTTCTCGATGCCGTCGCGGGTGAAGACCTGCACGTCGATGACGGTGCCGTCCATGCCCGGCGGAACGCGCAGCGAGCTGTCCTTAACGTCCGAAGCCTTCTCGCCGAAGATCGCGCGCAGCAGCTTCTCTTCCGGGGTCAGCTGGCTTTCGCCCTTCGGGGTGACCTTGCCGACCATGATGTCGCCGGCGCGGACTTCCGCACCGATGTACACCACGCCGCTCTCGTCCAGGCGGTTCAGCGCCTGCTCGGAGACGTTCGGGATGTCGGCGGAGATTTCCTCCGGCCCCAGCTTGGTGTCACGCGCGACGCAGGTCAGCTCTTCGATGTGGATCGTGGTGTAACGATCCTCTTCCACCACGCGCTCGGAGAGCAGGATGGAGTCTTCGAAGTTGTAGCCGTTCCACGGCATGAACGCGATCAGCATGTTCTGGCCCAGGGCCAGTTCGCCGATGTCGGTGGACGGACCGTCGGCCAGCACGTCGCCGCGGGCGATGACGTCACCCACCTGGACCAGCGGACGCTGGTTGATGCAGGTGTTCTGGTTCGAACGGGTGTACTTGACCAGGTTGTAGATGTCCACGCCTGCATCGGTAGCGCCAACGATCTCTTCCTCGTTGACCTTGACCACGATGCGGGCCGCGTCGATCTGCACGATCTCGCCACCACGGCGGGCGTTCACGGTCACACCGGAGTCACGCGCCACGGCGCGCTCGATGCCGGTACCGACCAGCGGCTTCTGCGCACGCAGGGTCGGCACCGCCTGACGCTGCATGTTGGCGCCCATCAGTGCGCGGTTCGCGTCATCGTGCTCCAGGAACGGAACCAGCGCGGCCGCGATCGACACGGTCTGCATCGGCGAGACGTCCATGAAGTGGACTTCCGCCGGCGGCTTCAGCAGCGATTCGCCCTGGAAGCGGCACGGAACGAACTGCTCGGTCAGGGTGCCCTTGGCGTCGGTCAGCGCGTTGGCCTGCGCAATGACGTACTCGTTTTCTTCAATCGCCGACAGGAACTCGACTTCGTCATAGACCTTGCCGTCCACGACCTTGCGGTACGGAGTCTCAAGGAAACCGTACTGGTTGGTGCGGGCGTACACGGCCAGCGAATTGATCAGGCCGATGTTCGGGCCTTCCGGGGTTTCGATGGTGCAGACGCGGCCGTAATGGGTCGGGTGCACGTCGCGCACTTCGAAGCCGGCGCGCTCACGGGTCAGGCCGCCCGGGCCCAGGGCCGAGACGCGACGCTTGTGGGTCACTTCCGACAGCGGGTTGTTCTGGTCCATGAACTGCGACAGCTGCGAGGAGCCGAAGAACTCCTTGATGGCAGCGGCAACCGGCTTGGCGTTGATCAGCTCCTGCGGGGTCAGGCCTTCGGACTCGGCCATCGACAGGCGCTCCTTGACCGCGCGCTCGACGCGGACCAAGCCGACGCGGAACACGTTTTCGGCCATTTCGCCGACCGAACGCACGCGACGGTTGCCCAGGTGGTCGATATCGTCGACCACGCCGCGACCGTTGCGGATCTCGGTCAGGACCTTGATCACGTCCAGGATGTCGGAGCTGTCGCCGTGGGCGGCGACCAGGCGCTTGGACTCTTCGTCGTTGCGCTCACCGAAGTACTTGCTGTCGTACAGCACGGCTTCGCCGGTGGTTTCCTTGCGGCCCACGCGACGGTTGAACTTCATGCGGCCGACTGCGGACAGGTCGTAGCGCTCGAAGGTGAAGAACAGGTTGTGGAACAGGTTCTGCGCAGCGTCCTTGGTCGGCGGCTCGCCCGGACGCATCATGCGGTAGATCTCGACCAGGGCTTCCAGCTGGGTCTTGGTCGGGTCGATGCGCAGGGTGTTGGACAGGTACGGGCCACGATCCAGATCGTTCACCCACAGGGTGCCCACGGCATCCACACCGGCCTTGCGGAAGGCCTGCAGCTGCTCGTCGGTGATCTCGTCATTGGCCTGGGCCAGCAGTTCGCCGGTCGAGGCGTCAACCACGTCGTGCGACAGGATGCGGCCGACGATGTAGTCGTCCGGCACGGCCAGGGCGGCGATGCCCGAGGCTTCCAGCTGCTTGATGTGGCGCGCGGTGATGCGCTTGCCGGCTTCCACGATGACCTTGTCGCCGTCGGCGAGGTCGAAGCCCAGGGTTTCGCCACGCAGGCGCTCCGGCACCAGCTCCAGCTGGACGCCTTCATCCGGGTTGATGTGGAAGGTGTTGATCTCGAAGAACTCGGCCAGCATCTCTTCGTTGCTGTAGCCGAGCGCGCGCAGCAGGATCGACACCGGCAGCTTGCGGCGACGGTCGATACGGGTGAACAGCGCGTCCTTCGGGTCGAACTCGAAGTCCAGCCAGGAGCCGCGGTAAGGAATGATGCGGGCGCTGTACAGCAGCTTGCCCGAGCTGTGGGTCTTGCCACGGTCGTGGTCGAAGAACACGCCCGGCGAGCGGTGCAGCTGCGAGACGATGACGCGCTCGGTGCCGTTGACGATGAAGGTGCCGTTCTCGGTCATCAGCGGGATTTCGCCCAGATAGACCTCCTGCTCCTTCACGTACTTGATGGCCTTGGTCGACGACTCACGGTCGTAGATCACCAGGCGCACGGTCACGCGCAGCGGGGCGCCGTAGCTCATGCCACGCTGGCGGCACTCGCGCTCGTCGAAGACCGGTTCGCCCAGCTTGTAGCCGACGTATTCCAGGGCAGCGTTGCCGCTGTAGCTGGCGATCGGGAAGACCGACTTCAGCGCAGCGTGCAGGCCGTGGTCCGTGCGCTTGGCCGGATCGACGTTTTCCTGCAGGAATTCACGATAGGAATCCACCTGGATGGCGAGCAGGAACGGCACTTCGAGAATCGAGCGCTGCTTGCCGAAATCCTTGCGGATACGCTTTTTTTCGGTGAACGAATAGGACGTCATGAGGTCTTCCACCTTGTTGTGCGGATCGTGCGCCCACGATCCGAAGGGAACTTGAAATTGTCAGTTGGAAGTCGCTGGTATTGCCGGCACCAGCACGCCTTCTCCCGCTACTTCCAACTGCCAACTCGTCTGCTACCACGCCCCTGCTGCCGCGCACTGCGCTGGCCGGCGGGGTTTGACTGCAGCCCGTGTTGGGCTTTTTGCTGCATTTGAAACGGTAGAGTCGACTGTTAGTCGACTTCCTTCACAGCAGTCGACCAACAGTCGACTCTACCGACACCGCAACAACGACCAAAGGCCGGGGGCTTACGCCCCCAGCCTTGGCTGCATCGCCGTGAATCGGTGACGATGCAAGGTAACTGCTTACTTGACTTCGACAGTCGCGCCAGCAGCTTCCAGGTCCTTCTTCATCTTCTCGGCGTCTTCCTTCGAAGCGCCTTCCTTCAGGACGCCACCGGCTTCGGCCAGGTCCTTCGCTTCCTTCAGGCCCAGGCCGGTGATGGCGCGGACGGCCTTGATGACTTCGACCTTCTTGTCGCCGGCCGACTTCAGGGTGACGGTGAACTCGGTCTGCTCTTCAACAGCAGCGGCCGGGCCAGCGGCAGCAGCCACGGCAACCGGAGCAGCGGCGGAGACGCCGAACTTCTCTTCGATGGCCTTGACCAGCTCCATCACTTCCATCAGGGACTTCTCGGCGATGGCGTCGACGATCTGTTCGTTGGTAAGGGACATGATTAATACCTTTGGATGATTTTCTGGGTTGAGGTTCCGTCAGGAACCACGGTAAGTCGAAACTCAGGCGGTCTCGGCGGCCGGTTCGGCAGCGTCGGCGGCGACGTCGCCACCACCCTGCTTCTCGCCAACGGCCTTGATGGCGCGGGCAAACATCGTGACCGGCTCGGTCAGGACGCGGGCCAGCATGGCCAGGGCCTGGTCGCGGGTCGGCAGCGAGGCCAGCACGTCGACGTGGCTTGCCGGGAACACTTCGCCACCGATGGCGACGACCTTAGCCTTCAGCTTGTCGTTGCCCTTGGCGGCTTCCTTGATCAGGCGACCGGCAGCGCCGGGCTCCTCGAGCGAGAACGCGTACAGCAGCGGACCAACCATCTGGTCCTGGGCGACTGCGAACTCGGTGCCTTCAACGGCGCGCGAAGCCAGGGTGTTCTTGACAACCTTCAAGAAAACACCGGTTTCACGAGCCTGCTTGCGCATCGCGGTCATCTGGGCGACCGTGGTGCCAGCGTATTCGGCTGCGATCAAGGAGTGGGCCTTGGCGGCGACGTCTGCCAGCTCGGCGACTACTTCTTGCTTCTGGGACAGATTGAGAGCCATTGCACTCCTCCTATTGAACTCCGCTTACGGCTCCTGCCGTGTGCGGTCCTGTGCGGCATCCGTCCTGGACGCCGGGAACATCGGGATGATGTTCCGGGGGTGGGCCGTTCCAGACCTGGAGGCAATCAGGGAAATCCCAGACGTGCGTGAACCAGAAAAACTCCAGAAGGGCACCATCTACGCAGGGTGATTCCGGGGAATCGATTAAGCGCTCATGACTGCTCCGGCGGCGACTCCTTGCCAGATCGAGCTTCCGTGCCCGTCGCCGGTATTGCCACGACCGCGCCTGCGGTCTTTGACGGCTACCGCGGGCGATGCACTGCCAACGATGCCTTCAAATGTCACGGTCACGGCACCGAAGGTACCGTGACCGCTTGAAACAATTACTTCAGGGTCAGCGACGACTGGTCGACGGTGACGCCCGGGCCCATCGTCGAGCTGACCGAAACCTTCTGCAGGTAGGTGCCCTTCGAGGTGGCCGGCTTGGCCTTGATCAGGTCAAGCAGCAGCGCGGTCAGGTTCGACTTCAGCGCGTCTTCGGCGAAGTCGGCCTTGCCGATGGTGCAGTGGATGATGCCGGCCTTGTCGGTGCGGTAACGGACCTGACCCGACTTGGCGTTCTTCACGGCTTCACCCGGGTTCGGGGAAACGGTGCCGACCTTCGGGTTCGGCATCAGGCCGCGCGGACCCAGCACGGTGCCCAGCTTACCGACGACGCGCATGGCGTCCGGGGTCGCGATGACGACGTCGTAGTTCAGATCGCCGGCCTGCATCTTCTCGGCCAGATCATCCATACCGACGGCTTCGGCGCCAGCGGCCAGGGCTTCATCAGCCTTGGCACCGGCCGGAGCGAACACGGCGACGCGGACCGACTTGCCGGTACCGGCCGGCAGCACGGTGGAGCCACGAACCTGCTGGTCGGACTTCTTCGCATCGACGCCCAGGCGCACAGCGACGTCGATCGACTCGACGAACTTGGCCTTGGTGGCGCTCTTCAGGATGTTGATCGCGTCCTCGAAGGCGTATGCCTTGCCCGGAACGACGGCGGCCTTGATGGCCTTCTCACGCTTGGTCTGTGCCATCTTATTAACCCTCCACCACGAGGCCCATGGAACGGGCAGAGCCAGCGATGGTACGCACGGCGGCGTCCAGATCGGCGGCAGTCAGATCCGGTTCCTTCGCCTTGGCGATCTCTTCCAGCTGCTTACGGGTGACCTTGCCGACCTTCTCGGTGTTCGGGCGCTTGGAGCCCGACGAGATGCCAGCGGCCTTCTTCAGCAGGGTGGTGGCCGGGGTGCTCTTGGTGATGAAGGTGAACGTACGGTCCGAGTAGGCCGTGATGATCACCGGAACCGGCAGACCCGGCTCGAGCTTCTGCGTGGCAGCGTTGAACGCCTTGCAGAATTCCATGATGTTCAGACCGCGCTGACCCAGCGCAGGACCGACCGGCGGCGAGGGGTTGGCCTGACCGGCCTTCACCTGCAGCTTGATGTAACCGACAACTTTCTTTGCCATGTGAGTACTCTCCGGGTGCTAGCGCCTTTCGACAACAGGCTCCCCATCGGACCGGGAATCACGCGTCCCGGCATCGCGTTTTGAAATCATGCTGAAGGCCACCTTGCGGCGGCCTCGTCCTGCTGGCTTCCCAGCGGGGAGCCGCGCACTATATCAGGTTTTTTCTTCACATGCCTGAAGCAGCATATAAACGGACGAAACCGGGCAAGGCCCGGTTCCTGGTTCCATAGAGTCGAGCTTGCTCGACCGATCAGCAAAGTCGAGCAAGCTCGACTCTACAGCTGGATCAGACGGCCTTTTCGACCTGGCCGAACTCGAGTTCGACCGGAGTGGCACGACCGAAGATCAGCACCGAGACGCGCAGACGGCTCTTCTCGTAGTTGACCTCTTCGACGACGCCATTGAAATCGTTGAACGGGCCGTCGGTGACGCGGACCATCTGGCCCGGCTCGAACAGCACCTTCGGACGCGGCTTCTCGACACCTTCCTGAACGCGGTTCAGGATGGCTTCGGCCTCGGAATCGGCAATCGGCAGCGGACGGTCGGCGGTGCCGCCGATGAAGCCCATCACGCGCGGGGTTTCCTTGACCAGGTGCCAGCTTTCGTTGTCGATGCGCGGAATACCGGCTTCTTCGTGGGTCTCGATCTGGACCAGCACGTAACCCGGGAAAAACTTGCGCTCGGAGCGGCGCTTCTGGCCAGCGCGCATCTCGACCACTTCTTCGGTCGGGACCAGGACATCGCCGAAGCGCTCTTCCATGCCGTCACGGACGATGCGATCGCGCAGAGCCTGCGCCACCGACTTCTCGAAGCCCGAATAGGCGTGAACGACGTACCAACGCTTCATGCAATTCTCCTTAGCGGCTCAGGAACAACTGAACCAGCCACTGAATGACGTAATCGAACCCACCCAGCAACAGACTGAGAATGGTCACCACCACCATCACGACCCAGGTCATGCGGATGGCTTCCTGGCGCGTCGGCCAGACCACCTTGCGCAGTTCGAAGCGCGACTCGGAGAGGAATTCGCGGGTGTCGCGCCCCTTGCCGGTCAGCATGAACACGCCGATACCGCCAACCAGACCGACCACGACCGCCAACGCACGCAGCTGACCCGCCCACGCACCCAGCTGGGTGGCGCGACCGGAGTCGGCGGAGAACCAGAACCAGACGAACAGACCGGCCAGCACCAGCAGCGATGCGGCGACGTACTTGACGATATCCCCGCCGTTGGCGGAGTTGTCCTTGGAATGTTCGATCTTGCTATTCATCCGGCTGTGTCTGCTTTAGCGGCCCAGGCCGCTGGATAAGGTGGGCAGATGGCACGCCAGGAGGGACTCGAACCCCCAACCTGCGGTTTTGGAGACCGCTGCTCTGCCAATTGAGCTACTGGCGTACGTGTTGAAACTTGCCTTCCCTTAGACGGCGAAGGCGGACCGAGGTTCCCGGCCCGCCATTCGCGTAACCGGCGGCGCTATGCAACCACCGGTACTGCAGGCTTACTCGATGATCTTCGAGACCACGCCGGCGCCGACGGTACGGCCGCCTTCGCGGATGGCGAAGCGCAGGCCTTCGTCCATTGCCACCGGGTTGATCAGGGTGACGACCATCTTGACGTTGTCACCCGGCATCACCATTTCGACGCCTTCCGGCAGAGCAGCTGCGCCGGTGATGTCGGTGGTGCGGAAGTAGAACTGC
>NZ_JCAFUN010000030.1:0-10632 GCF_059371375.1 Stenotrophomonas sp. YJH_SMC_64
GACGCTGAAAACGGGCTGGTCCCTGCCTAAGGCCAGCCAGGGCGCAAGACCAAAGGCTGCCGGCCAGCGGCCGGCACTACCGTGCCCGTCTCATGGAGGGGCCAAGTCCCTCCATCAACACAGTTGCTACAGGGACGTATTTACGGCGTGTCCTGCCTGTCGCCTTGCTCCGGCTCTACGCGCGGGAAGGGAGGCGCCGCGAACAACGCTGTAACCCTACTTCGCATACTGCCCACCGCAGTTGGCATCCTTGCCCGGCCCCAGTTCAATCGTAGCCAGCAGCGCTGCCGGCGGGGCAATGCTGCCCAGCGCCAGGGCCACGGCGCCGCGAATACCCAACGCCTTGAAGTCAGGGCGGAACGACGGGTCCTTGAACGTGCCGCTGATATGCAACGGTGACCGCAGTACCAGGATGCTCTTGTCCTTCGGGCGCGGTTTCAGCAGCAGGTCCAGGGTCTCGTCGCGCAGGCTGACCGTGCCTTCGCCGATGAGGATGGTATCGGTGGTGTCCACCGCCAGTGCCTGGCTGGTCATCAGACCGTCCTGCACACCGAAGTCGGCGAAGGCGCAGCGCAGCGGAATCTGCTTGTCACCGGTCACCAGGAACTTCAGTGATTCGGTGATATCCAGCCCGGCCAGTTCCATCACCAGGTTGCCGACATGGCCACGGCCCATCGCCAGCCCGACCTTGCCGCTGCTGCTGCCGAGCATGGCGGCGATCGAGTTGCCGCGCCCGCTCAGGTCCACTTCGCCGCCGATGCCGCCCTTGGCCTGCTCGGCCAGCTTCGCATCCGGGAAAAGCTGGCCCAGCTGCACGCCGCGTACGCTGGCCCTCAACGCAGTGCGAATCTGCGCCTGGCGTGCATCCATGCGGATCGTGCTGCGGATATCGCCGCCGGCCACGCCGAAGTTCAGCGGGTCCAGCCGCAGCACGCCGTCATCCAGCAGCAGGTGCGCGTCCATGTCGTCCAGTGGCAACGAGGGCGCGTTGATGCGGTGGGCCTTCCAGCGCACGTCGGCATCCATCGCACGCAGTTTGCCCAGGTTGTAGGGCGTGTCGGGCAATACCCGGCTGCTGGCGGCGACGCGGGCGGCCTGTGCCTTTTGCTCCGCATTCGCGGTTTCGCCGCCGCCGGTCTTCGGTGGCGCTCCCACGAAGCCGGCCAGGTCATCGAAGTCCAGGCGCCTGGATTCCAGTGTCGCGGTCAGCCGTGGACGGTCGCGTCCCACCTCGAACTGCAGGTTGCCAGCGAGGTCGCTGTCACCGACCTTCCCGGTGAAGCTGTCGTAGCGCCAGACGTTGTGGTCGCGCTTCAGCCGTCCGTCCAAGGCGTAGGGCGGTGAGGGCGGGATGGCAATGCCGAGCAGCGGGTACAGGTCCGACAGGTCCTGCCCGCTGAGTGCGAACTGCAGGTCGAACACCCGCAGCTGGAACGGATTGGTCAGCGTGCCACTGGCCACCGCGTGGGTAGCGCCGGCGCGACCGTCGAGGTGGATGCGGAACGGGTGGTCGCTGTCGGTCAGTTCCAGCGGTGATTCGGTTCCACCGCGCAGGGTGAACGGGTTGCCCTGCCAGTGGCCTTTGCCCTGCACCAGCAGCGGCGGCGAGGCATCGGCCTGTTTCGGCTGACCGCTGCGCACGCCCACGCGGATGTCAGTGCGGCCCAGTGCATCGATGAACTGCAGCCGACCATCGTCGATGCGCAGGCGTTTGAGCTGCGGGCTTGTGCCGCCGGCGCTGTCACCGAGGAAGTCCCAGTTGCCCGGCTCGCCCTTGCGCGGGGCGGTTTCCAGCAGCACGTCCGGCCGGGTCAGGCGCACCTCGGGCAGCTGCACGCTGCCGCGCAGCAGGGGCCAGACCCGCACGTCGATCTCGACGCGGTCTGCGCTGGCCATCTCAGGTTGTTTCGCCCAGCTGGCATTGGCGAAGGTGATCGCATCGGCGCGGATCGTGCTGGTGCGGCCGAGGTCGACATCAAGGTTCCCGATGTGCAGCACTCGGCCGGTGCGTGCCTGCACCGCGCGCTCCACCGGTCCCTTGAACCAGTTCCAGTCCCACAACGCGAGCACTACCAGGATCGCCGCCAGCAGGAAAACCAGGATCGTGAGCCAGCGCCGGCCTCGTGGGCCGGGGCGGCGGAGGCGCCAGCGGGGCGTGCGCCTTGCGGCAGGGGAGGCGGCAGCATTCACGCTGCCATGGTTGCCCTCTGTTCGTGGACAGGGCGCGAAGCGACCATGTGCATGGCGTGCACACGCCGCCCTCGAGCGGCCGTTTACAGCACCTGCATGGTGACCGCGACGAAGTGGCAGACGCTGCCGCCGATCACGAACAGGTGCCAGATGGCATGCGAGTACGGGATCGATTCACGGTGGTAGAAGTAGGTCCCCAGCGTATACGACAGGCCGCCGGCGAACAGCCAGGTGAGGGTGCCGCCATCGATCGAGGCCCACATCGGCTTGATCGCCACGACCACCAGCCAGCCCATGGCGATGTAGATCACCGTTGAGAGCACCTTGAAACGGCCGGTGTAGAACAGCTTGAACACCACGCCGCCCAGCGCCAGCGCCCAGATCGCGGTGAACAGGCCCCAGCCCCACGGACCGCGCAGGCCGATCAGGGTGAACGGGGTATAGGTGCCCGCGATCAGCACATAGATCGCGCAGTGGTCGAACACCTTCAACCGGCCCTTGGCGACCGGATGCTGGATGGCGTGGTACAGCGTGGAGGCGGTGTACAGCAGCAACAGCGCGATACCGAACACGATCGCGCTGGCCAGCTGCCAGCCGTCGCCGTAGATCGCAGCCAGGGTGATCAACACCGCGCTGGCGGCCAGGGCGAATACCGCGCCCAGGCCATGGGTCAGGGCGCTGGCGATTTCTTCACGGATCGAAGCAATGGACGTCGTGGACATGGCGTAGGCATTGTTCGCGGGGAGGGGGACCCGCACCCCCTTATCATCGCCGCGATGGGCGATGCGTGCACGCCTGTCACCGTATGGTGGGTGAATGCCTGCCTTGCGTTGGCTGGGGTCAGAGCCCTTTCCTGCCGGAAAGGGATCCGACCCCGTGGCATCAGCCCACCGAAACGGTATGGGCCGCTTCGCGGGTGGCCGAGAAACGCACGTCCGGCGAGCGTTCCTGCGCCAGCTGCAGGTTGACCCGGGTCGGTGCCAGGTAGACCAGGTGGCCGGCTGCATCCAGTGCCAGGTTCAGCGCATTCTTTTCGCGGAACTCTTCCAGCTTCTTCTCGTTGCTGCAGTGGACCCAACGCGCGGTGGTCACGCTGACCGGCTCGAAGGTGGCTTCCACGCCGTACTCGTCCTTCAGGCGATAGGCCGCCACGTCGAACTGCAGCACACCCACCGCACCCAGGATCAGGTCGTTGCTGGTGAGAGGGCGGAAGAACTGGGTCGCGCCTTCTTCGGACAGCTGGGCCAGTCCCTTCTGCAGCTGCTTGAGCTTGAGCGGATCGCGCAGGCGCGCGCGGCGGAACAGTTCCGGGGCGAAGTTGGGGATGCCGGTGAAGGTGACCGCTTCGCCTTCGGTAAAAGTATCGCCGATGGAAATGGTGCCGTGGTTGTGGATGCCGATCACATCGCCCGGCCAGGCTTCTGCGGCGATTTCACGATCGCTGGCCATGAAGGTCAGTGCGTTGGCCAGCTTCATTTCCTTGCCGGTGCGCACGTGGAAGGTCTTCATGCCAGCGCTGAAGCGGCCCGAGCAGACCCGCATGAACGCGACGCGGTCGCGGTGCTGCGGGTCCATGTTGGCCTGGATCTTGAACACGAAGCCGGTCAGCTTGTTTTCTTCCGGGGCGATCTCGCGGCCGGTGGTGGAGCGGGCCTGTGGCGACGGCGCATGCTCGACGAAGAAGTCCAGCAGCGGCTGCACGCCGAAGTTGTTCACGCCCGAGCCGAAGAACACCGGGGTCTGCTTGCCGGCGCGGTAGGCGTCCAGGTCGAACGGATGGCTGGCGCCCTGCACCAGTTCCAGTTCGTCGCGCAGGTCGGCCAGCATCTGTGCACCGATCTTCTCGGCCAGGCCGGGGGCATCGATGGACGGGAAGATGGTCGAGTCCTGGCGGGTGAAGTTGCGGCCGGGCTCGTACAGGTGCACTTCGCCGGTCAGCAGGTGGACCACGCCCTTCAGGCGCTGGCCCATGCCGATCGGCCAGGTCACCGGCGCGCACTGGATGCCCAGCACGGTTTCCACTTCATCCAGCAGCTCGATCGGGTCCTTCCCCTCGCGGTCGAGCTTGTTGATGAAGGTCATGATCGGGGTGTCGCGCAGGCGACACACTTCCATCAGCTTGATGGTGCGTTCTTCCACGCCCTTGGCCACGTCGATCACCATCAGCGCCGAGTCCACCGCGGTCAGCACGCGGTAGGTGTCCTCGCCGAAGTCGGCGTGGCCAGGGGTGTCGAGCAGGTTGACGATCTTGTCTTCGTACGGGAACTGCATCACCGAGGAGGTGACGGAGATGCCGCGCTCCTTTTCCAGCGCCATCCAGTCGGAGGTAGCGTGGCGGGCGGCCTTGCGGCCCTTGACCGAACCGGCCATCTGGATCGCGCCTCCGAACAGCAGCAGCTTTTCGGTCAGCGTGGTCTTGCCGGCGTCAGGGTGGGAAATGATGGCGAAGGTGCGGCGACGCGACGCTTCGTTGGCGACTTCGGACATGGCAGTGGCGCCCGCCCGGGGCGCTTTTCAAAGAGATAAGCGCCCGATTATACCGGCCAGGGCCGGTCAGCGCCCGATGCCACCGTCGGCCTCGCCCTCGCGGGCGAACTGCAGCTGGCCCTGCTCGGCAAAGATGCGCACCGGTACCGAGCGCAGGCCCATGCCGCGGTTGACCTGCACCACGAAGTGCAGGTGCGGTGCGCTGCTGAAGCCGCTGTTGCCGGACAGGCCGATGGGCTGCCCGGCCCCCACTGCCTGGCCGCGACGCACGCGCATGCCGCCCGCCTGCAGGTGGCCGTACAGCGCCATGCTGCCGTCGCTGTGCAGCACGCGGATGAAGTTGGCACGGCCGCCATCGCGCTCGCGGTCCTGGCCGTTGCCACGGAAGCCATCCTGGATCTGCATCACCGTGCCCTCGCGCGCGGCCAGCACAAGCGTGCCCTCCGGCAGTGCGAAGTCGACCGCGTCGCGGTTTTCCTCGTCGTCATGGCTGAACCGGCCCTGCGGCGCCTGGTCCACGCGCGGGCGTGCATCATCGAAGGGCAGGCGGTAGGCCACATCCTCGGCCTGTGCGGCGGGGTTGCCTGGTACCGACTGCAGGCGCAGGTCCAGCATCCGGCCGTTGACCGGCGCGGGGAGGTGGCCGACGACCAGGCTGCTGTCGCCCTGTATCAGTGACTGCACCGGCAAGCCGTCGACCGGGTGCCCAGGGGCGGCGCGCAGTTCGATCTGCAACGGCCCGGCCAGGGTGTTGTCGATCCGGGCCTGCCACTGTTCGCCGATCGACTGCAGGCGCAGCTGGGCCATTGGAAGGGGGGCCTTCGCCTCCGCGCTGGCGGGGGCAGGCGCCTTCGGCAGCATCCCCCAGCCCTGGCGCCAGTCGCTGGCGCCGGCAGAGGCGCTGGCCAGCAGCGGCAGGAGCAGGCAGGTCAAGGGCAGGCGTGGCATCAGCGGATTCAGGAAAACGGACCGTCCGGACTGTACCCGATCCTGAACGGAGCGACCGCGACACCTCTCGCATACCTGTCGCGAAAATATTCATCGCTTTATCCGCATGAAGGGATTGACAGCGCCCGGAAGCGCTGGCATCGTGGCCTCACCATCGAGACCGGCAGAGGGACAGGCCCTTTGAAGCCGGGGCAGCCCGCGGATGCGAAAGCGTTCGCGTAGGTGCCAAATCCTGCGGGGACCGTGGCGTCCACCGAAAGATGGTTCGATCCATGCACCGCACGTGCATCTCGAACGCGAGCCCCGCGAAGGCTCGATGGCCGATTCCCCAACCGGATCCCGCCATGAGCTTCGCTGCCAGTACCGCCGTTCGCCCCGAACCCTTTGTCCCCGTCAGCGTGCCGGTCGAAGACCGCGTGCATGCCGAGCGCGGTGAGTTCGCCGCGGTGCTGTCGATGCGTCACGCTGGCCCCAGCCCGGTGCGCCTGCGCTATGAATGGGTCGGCCTGGCCAATGCGCCGGTGGTGGTGCTGGCCGGCGGCATTTCCGCCCATCGCCATGTGGCGTCCAACGCACAGTTCAGCGAGAAGGGCTGGGCCGAAGACCTGGTCGGCAGTGGTCGCACGCTGGATCCGCAGCAGTTGCGCGTACTGGCGTTCGACTTCATCGGGGCCGACGGTGCGTTGGACGTGCCGATCGATACCGCTGACCAGGCCGATGCGCTGGCACTGCTGCTGGATCATCTGGGTATCCGCACGCTGAAGGCCTTCGTCGGCTACTCGTATGGCGCGCTGGTCGGCCAGCAGTTCGCGATCCGTCATCGAGCCCGGGTGCGCCAGCTGGTGCTGGCCAGCGGCGCGCATCGTCCGCACCCGTATGCCGCGGCCTGGCGCGCACTGCAGCGCCGCGCCGTCGCCCTCGGCCAACTGCAGTGCGGCGAAGACCACGGCTTGGCGCTGGCCCGGCAGTTCGCCATGCTCAGCTACCGCACCCCGGAAGAGTTCGGCGAGCGCTTCGACGCCGCGCCGGAAGTGATCAACGGCCGCGTGCGGGTCGCCGCCGAGGACTATCTGGACGCCGCCGGCGCGCAGTACGTCGCGCGCACGCCGGTGACCGCCTACCTGCGCCTGTCCGAATCGATCGACCTGCACCGCGTGGACCCCGCCGCCATCCTGCCGCCGACCGTGGTGGTCGCGGTGGAGGGTGACCGCCTGGTGCCGCTGGCCGACCTGGTCGGCCTGGTCGAGGGGTTGGGGCCGCGCGGAAGCCTGCGCGTGCTGCGCTCGCCCTACGGCCACGACGCCTTCCTCAAAGAAACCGATCGCATCGACGCGATCCTCGCCACCGCCTTCCGCACCTCTGGAGAGTCCGCATGAGCCTGCACGCCAACGAGCCGTCCTGTAGCCGCACCACTGCCGCCGTCCGTGCCGGCATCGATCGGGACACCGCGCATGGCGCGGTCACGCCGCCGATCGTGCTGTCGTCGAACTTCAGTTTTGAAGGCTTCGGCAACAAGCGCCAGTACGACTACACGCGCAGTGGCAACCCGACCCGCGACCTGTTGGGTGAAGCGCTGGCCGAGCTGGAAGGCGGTGCGGGCGGCGTGATCACCGCCACCGGCATGGGCGCGATCAACCTCGTGCTGAACGCGCTGCTTCAGCCGGGCGATACCCTGGTCGTGCCGCACGACGCGTACGGTGGCAGCTGGCGGCTGTTCAATGCGCTGGCGAAGAAGGGCCATTTCGAACTGGTCACCGCCGACCTGACCGATCCGCGCGCGCTGTCGCAGGCGCTGGCCACCCAGCCGAAGCTGGTGCTGGTGGAAACGCCGTCCAATCCGCTGCTGCGCATCACCGACCTGCGCTTCGTCATCGATGCCGCGCACAAGGCAGGTGCTCTGGTTGTGGTCGACAACACCTTCCTGTCGCCGGCCCTGCAGCAACCACTGTCGTTCGGGGCGGATCTGGTGCTGCATTCCACCACCAAGTACATCAACGGCCACAGCGACGTGGTGGGTGGTGCGGTCGTCGCGCGCGATCCGGCACTGCATGAGCAGCTGGTGTGGTGGGGCAACGCGCTGGGCCTGACGGGTTCGCCGTTTGATGCCTTCCTGACCCTGCGCGGCCTGCGCACGCTGGATGCGCGCCTGCGCGTGCATCAGGAGAACACCACGTCGATCGTTGCGCTGCTGGACCAGCATCCGGCGGTCGGCCGCGTCTATTATCCGGGCCTGGCCGATCACCCGGGCCACTCCATCGCTGCTCGCCAGCAGAGTGGCTTCGGCGCGATGCTGTCGTTCGAACTGGCGCACTGCGCGGGTGATGATCCGCACGCGGCGGTGCGCGCGTTCGTCGATGGCCTGCGCTGTTTCACCCTGGCCGAATCGCTGGGCGGCGTCGAAAGCCTGATCGCGCACCCCGCCACCATGACCCATGCGGCGATGACCGCCGAAGCGCGTGCCGCGGCCGGCATCAGCGAAGGCCTGCTGCGCCTGTCGGTTGGCATCGAGGCCGAGCGTGACCTGTTGGCCGATCTCGGCGCCGCGCTGCAGCGTGCCGAAGCGGTGATTGATGCGGCTGCGCGCCGCAAACAGGTGGTGGATGCATGAGCGCGCTTGCCGCAGAAATTCCTGCTCTGGGCGTGGGACGCCTGGCGCTGCTGGGCACCGGCACGGTCGGCTCGGCCTTCGTACAGCGTTACCAGGCATTGCGGGCGCGTGGGCTGGAACTGCCCAGCGTGCAGTGGCTGGCCAATTCACGCACTGCGCTGGAGATCGATCGTGACCTGGCCTTGCCGCTGGAACTGGCACGGCGTGCACCGCGCGATGGCCAGAGTTCGCCACCGTGGGCGAGTGCCGAAGGACTGGAGCGTGGCGACGTGGTGGTCGACGCCACCGCCAGTGAAGACGTGGCCGCGCGCCACGTGCAGTGGCTGGCGCGGGGCGTGCATGTGGTGACCGCCAACAAGCTGGGACGTGGTGCGCAGCTGGCCCGCGCGCAGGCCATTGCGGAAAGCTGTGCCGACAGTGGCGCACGCTATGGCGACAGCGCGACGGTGGGCGCGGGCCTGCCGCTGTTGAGCAGCCTGCGTGCACTGGTGGCCGGTGGCGATCACATCCATGCCATCGAAGGCGTGCTGTCCGGTTCGCTGGCGTGGCTGTTCCATCGTTATGACGGCCAGTCGCCGTTCTCGGCGGCGGTGCGCGAGGCGCTGGCTGCCGGCTACACCGAGCCCGATCCGCGCCTGGACCTTTCCGGTGAAGACGTGCGCCGCAAGCTGCTGATCCTGGCGCGCAGCAGCGGGCTGGCGCTGGATGCGTCGCAGGTACAGGTGGATTCACTGGTGCCTGAAGCGCTGGCAGCGCTGCCGCTGGAGGATGCGGTGGCGGCGCTCGAGCAGCTGGATGCGCCGTTGCGGGCGCGCTGGCAGCAGGCGCATGACAATGGCCGCGTGCTGCGTTTCGTTGGCCGTGTCGATGGCGAGGGTGCGCAGGTGGGCCTGCGTGAGTTGCCTGCCGATCACCCGTTGGCGCAGGGCGCGGGCACCGACAACCGCGTGGCCATCCACAGTGACCGCTATCGGCGCCAACCGCTGTTGATCCAGGGCCCGGGCGCGGGCGCGGAAGTCACCGCCGCCGCGCTGCTGGATGACGTGCTGCGGATCGTCGGCTGATCGCACTGCTTCTGTAGAGCCGAGCCCATGCTCGGCTGCTACTGGCGAGATCCCTCTTGCTGGATAAGCCGAGCATGGCTCGACTCTACAGGGGAGGGCTGCCGTTCAATGCGCCTTCAATGCCTTCAGCAACGCCGCGTTGAACTGCTTCGGGTCCTGCACCTGCGGCGAATGGCCCAGTTCGGCGAACTCGATCAGCGTCGCGCCGGGAATCGCCGCGGCTGCCGCCTTCCCGAGCACCGGATAGTTGCCCAGCGTCGCCTTCACCGCTGGTGGCGCCAGGTCGCGACCGATCGCGGTGCGGTCCTTCTGGCCGATGAACAGCGTGGTCGGCACCTGAACATTCTTGAGTTCGTAGACCACCGGCTGGTTGAACACCATGTCCGAGGCCAGCGCCTGGCTCCATGCAACGGCCTGCTTGCCCTGGCCTTCGTACATGCCCGACTGCATCCGCGCCCACGGTTCATATGCCGGCTTCCATTTGCCGTCGTAGTACACATCCAGCTGGTAGCGGCGGATGCTGTCATAGCTGATGTTCATTTCGCCGGCGTACCACGCGTCCACGCTGCGCCAGGGAACACCCAGCGCCTTCCAGTCTTCCAGCCCGATCGGGTTGACCAGTGACAGGCTGCGCAGGTCCTGCGGGAACATCAGCGCGTAGCGCACCGCCAGCATGCCGCCCATCGAATGACCGACCAGGTGCACCGGGACGTCACCCAGTCGCAGCTGTTGCAGCAGGGCATGGGTGTTGGCGGCCAGCTGCGCGAACGAATACTGGTAACGCTCGGGCTTGCTGGATTTGCAGAAGCCCACCTGGTCCGGGGCGATCACCCGATAGCCGGCGGCAACCAGTGGCTTGATCGATTCCTTCCAGGTGGCGGCACAGAAGTTCTTGCCGTGCAGCAGCACCACCACGCCGATGGGTGCCTTCTTCGGCGCGATGTCGAGGTAGGCCATTTCCAGCGGCTGCCGCTGCGATTCCAGCGCGAAGGTCTTCACCGGATAGCCGTAGTCGAAACCCTCCAGCCGCGGCCCGTAAGTGGGCGCGGCCAGCGCAGGCAGTGGAAGGCAGGCAAGCAGGGCGGCAGCGATCACGCGCATGGGGCGGTCCTGGATAGGGGAGCCCCGAGCCTAACCGGAACGCAGTGACGGTGTCGTCCGACCGGGCAAGGGCGACTGGGTAGAGTCGACTGGGTAGAGTCGACTGTTAGTTGTGATCTCTCTGTACGTTGTTCATCCGGGACATCTTTGGAAAATGGTGGTTACCACACCTCTCCAGACCCCAAAGAGCCCGGATGAACCACTATAAAAATGCCCGTTTGACCGTCCATAGTC
>NZ_JCAFUN010000031.1:0-4520 GCF_059371375.1 Stenotrophomonas sp. YJH_SMC_64
GGAGATCAAGGGCCTGATCGATGATTCGGTCGGCAAGGTCGCCGAAGGCTCCAGCCTGGTGCACCAGGCCGGCAGCACCATGGGCGAGATCGTCGCCTCGGTGCAGCGCGTGACCGACATCATGGCCGAGATCTCCGCCGCTTCGCAGGAACAGAGCGCCGGCATCGAGCAGGTCAACCAGACCGTGGTGCAGATGGACGAGACCACCCAGCAGAACGCCGCGCTGGTGGAGGAAGCGACTGCTGCGGCGCGCGCCATGGAAGACCAGGCCGTGCAGCTGGGCGAAGCCGTGGCGCGCTTCCGGCTGGCATCGCACGGCGTCGCCGCTGCGCCGGCACGGTTGGCAAATGCACCGCAGCCACGTCAGGTCGCGGCCGCCCTGCCCGTCACCAAGGCCGCACCGACACGGCCGCTGCGGGCGTCGGCCGCCCAGCCGGCGCTGGCTGCCGAGGGTGATTGGCAGGAGTTCTGACCCCACGCAGAAAGCATCCGCCCATGGGGTGGATGCACCAGCATGGCGGGCCACGGGGTCAGATCCCTTTCCCACGGGAAAGGGATCTGACCCCTTATGCATGGAAAGTGATGCAAATCTCACTTCATAATCCAATGCAGAGGCCGATATCCCCATCGAGCCTGCACCAACGCGTGCTGGCGCCCGCCCCTGATCACAGACTCCATGTCCGACGGCCACGACACTGAACTGCATGATGTCCACGCGGCCGACGCCGCGGACGAACGCTTCCTGGTCCGCAACCCCCGCCAGCTGCGGCAGCTGCTGCGCTCGCTGATCGACCAGCGATCACTGATCAACGCGCATATCGACGGCCGGGATCGTTCCTTCCCGACCGCCCTGCTTGATCTCGACGAGGACGAAGACTACCTGCTGCTCGACGGCAGCCCGCAGGAGGCATCGAACCGTGCCGCCGAGCAGGCCGACCACCTGCTCTGCTTCGCCCAGCTTGAACGTGTCCTTGTGCGGTTCCGCCTGCACGAACTGCAGCGCGTGGACAACGATGGCCACGTCGCCTTCCGCGCCCCGTTGCCGGACGAACTGGTGCATCTGCAGCGCCGTGAGCTGTACCGGCTGGAGACCCCGGTCACCGACTCGCCGCATCTGCTGCTGCCACCCGGCGAAGCACGTGCCGAAGCGCTGTCGATGCGGGTGGTGGACATCAGCGGTGGCGGCCTGGCCGTAGTGGTTCCCAACGACTGCGCCGTATTCGGCCTGCAGAAGCGCTACCCGGCGCAGCTGTCGCTGCCCGATGGCCCCGACCTGGACATCGAACTGGTGGTCTGCAACCTGCTGCCACAGCGACAGCCCAATGGCATCGAGGTCAAGCGCGTGGGAATGCGCTTTGACAGCCTGCCGCGCGGCGGCGACAGCGCCATCCAGCGCTACATCTTCCGCATCGACCGCCAGCGCAAGGCGCGCCGCAACGGCGAGCTCTGAGGCCCGTTCGACCGTTCGTGCCGGCCGGCGGCCGGCAACCCGCATGATGCCGTCGCCGGCCAGCGGCCGGCACTACCGATCTTCGGCGGATCCACGCCATATGCGCGTGCCGGCCGCGCCGCGGTAGATCCACGCCATGCGTGGATGCCTCTCCCCCGGCACCTAAAGTCCCCCCACGCGGGGCCGATATCGAGCCTGACACCGGGACTTCCGGCAGAACCAGGACCCCTCGATGAACGACAAGACCAGCTCCGCCGCCAGCGCCGGTGGCGAATTCCTCAGCTTCACCCTCGGCGCCGAGCACTACGGCGTGGACATCCTCAAGGTGCAGGAGATCCGTGGCTACGATGCGGTCACCCGCGTGCCGGACGCCCCGGACTACATCAAGGGCGTGATCAACCTGCGCGGCACCATCGTGCCGGTCATCGACCTGCGCTTGAAGCTGCGCCTGGACAACGCCCGCTACGACGCCTTCACCGTGATGATCGTGCTCAACGTCGAAGACCGCGTGGTCGGCATCGTGGTCGACAGCGTGTCGGACGTGATCCCGCTGTCGGCCGAGCAGATCCGCCCGACCCCGGAGTTCGGCGCTGCAGTCGACACCCGCTTCATCTCCGGCATCGGCACCCACGACGACCGCATGCTGATCCTGCTGGACATCGAGACCCTGCTCGACAGCGCCGACATGGGCCAGGCCTCCCTCGCCGAAGACGCTGCCGCCTGAGCCATCGGACCTGCTTCACGTTCTGGTCACAAAACCCTTCAGTTCCCCCCAGCAGTGCCGATAGGGGGACAGAAGCCGGTCGCGCAGGAGCGCGCGGAACCGGAACGACCATCACCATCCCCGGAGATACACCTCGATGAAGTCCCTGCTTGCGTTCGTTTCGGCCGCTGTCCTGGCCACCACCGCTTCCTCCGCGTTCGCCCAGGCGGCCGACATGATCCCGCCGGAACTGGCCCCGCGTTCGGTCGGCAAGGACGGCATGGTCTGTGGCAAGGTCGAAAAGGCCCGCTACGCAGAAGGTTCCGAAGGCCAGCCGACCTTCCTGTACATGGGCGGTGCCTTCCCGCGCCACACCTTCTCGGCCCGCATCGCCGGCGAGAACCGCGGCAAGTTCTCCTTCCCGCTGGAAACCCTGGAAGGCAAGACCGTGTGCGTGATCGGCAAGATCCAGCGCGACGCCTCGCGCGCGGAAATCGAAGTCAGCTCGCCGGCGGGCCTGAAGCTGGCCAACATCAAGTAATCCGCTGTCCGTCGAACCACGCCGGAGCTTGTGCCGGCGTGGTTTCTGCTGCAACCGGGCCCGACGCCCGGACGCGTCTGCCTTAGGAGATCGCAACGCCCATGCCGTGGATCAACAACCTGAAACTGATGCCGAAGCTGCTGTTGACCTTCGGCGTCCTCCTGCTGGTGATGCTGCTGCAGGGCATCGTCGCCTATCGCGGACTGCATTCGCTGAACAACGTCACCACCGAGTTGGCGGGTTCGCGCATGGAAAGCATCCGCATGGCCGGCGAGATGCGCGGCATGCTGGGCGAGTACCGCAATGCCGCCTACCAGCAGCTGATCCGCGCCAGCGATGACGTCAAGTCCGACGCGCGCAAGCAGGCCGTCGACCTGCGCACCAGCATGGACACGTCGATCAAGGAATACCCGAAGCTGGTCGACAACGCGCAGCAGAAGAAGCTGTTCGATACCTTCGCCAAGGAATGGAAGGACGCCCTGGCCTCCTACGACAGCGTCACCGAGATGCTGGAGCTGGACCTTCCGGACGATGCCATCGATACCTTCGTGGGCGAGACCCGCACCAAGCACCGCAAGGCTGCATCCGCGCTGGAAGCGCTGATCGCCGAAGACAACCGCCTCGCCCGCGCCTCGCGCGAAGAGGCCGCGTCCACCTATTCCGCCTCCGCCGTGCTGACCGTGATCGCCCTGCTGGGCGGCGCCGCGCTCGGCCTGGTGCTGGTCTGGCTGTTCGCGCGCGCCCTGGTCGGCAGCGTGCGTGGCGCCGTGTCGGTTGCCAACGACGTGGCCGGCGGCAAGCTCGATGGCCACATCGACGTCAGCCGCCAGGATGAAGTGGGCGAACTGATGCAGGCCATGCAGCGGATGCAGCGCGACCTGCGCGAACGCATCGAAACCGACCAGGCCGTTGCCCGCGAGAACCTGCGCATCCGCACCGCGCTGGACTACAGCTCGACCGGTGTCTACCTGACCGATACCAGCAACACCATCGTCTACAGCAACCGCGCCCTGCAGCAGACCCTCAGCCAGTACCAGGATGAAGTACGCCGCGACCTGCCGGACTTCGACGCCCAGGCCTCGTTGATCGGCAAGCCGGTCACCGTGCTGGAACACCGCGGCGAGATGGACCAGACGCTGTTGGGCAACCTGAAGGCCCACGGCGTCGCCCGTCGCCCGATGCAGTACGGCGATGCCCAGTTCGCGCAGGTGGTGTCGACCATCCGCAACGAAGGCGGCGACACCGTCGGCTACGTGGTGGAATGGCGCGACCGCACCCAGGAAGCACTGGTCGAAGCCGAAGTGGCGCGCGTGATCGCCCAGGCCGCCGCCGGCGACCTGTCCGGCCGCATCGACGCCAGCGACAAGGAAGGCTTCTTCCTGCAGCTGGCCCAGCAGATCAACGGCCTGCTGGACGCCAATGCCGGCAGCATCGAACAGATCTCCGGCCTGCTTGCCGCGCTGTCGCAGGGTGACCTGACCGTGCGCATGCACGGCGACTACCAGGGCGTGTTCGCCCGCATGCGCGACGACGCCAACGCCACCGCCGCGCAGCTGAGTGAAATCGTCACCCGCATCAAGCAGTCCAGCCGCGCGATCAGCTCGGCCGCCGGCGAGATCGCCTCGGGCAACAGTGACCTGTCGCGCCGTACCGAGCAGCAGGCCGCCAACCTGGAAGAAACCGCTGCCTCGATGGAGGAACTGACCTCCACCGTGCGCCAGAACGCCGAGCACGCCCGCCAGGCCAACCAGCTCGCCATCGGCGCGCACGGTGTCGCTTCGCAGGGCGGCGAGGTGGTCGGCCAGGTGGTCACCACCATGTCGGCC